>NZ_CBCSDH010000046.1:0-423 GCF_965138825.1 Avibacterium endocarditidis | reverse complement strand
CTTACTTGCTTTTGTTCAAGTAAGCCTTTTACTCAGACTTTTTCAATTTAATAAGAAAATGGCTCTATCACGATTACCACTCCCCCATCAGCTTGAAAGTCTCTTCAGTTTTCAGCTTGTTTTTACATTGTTAAAGAGCAAATCGCTAAAAAATTAGCTTTAAATGGCGTCCCCTAGGGGATTCGAACCCCTGTTACCGCCGTGAAAGGGCGATGTCCTAGGCCTCTAGACGAAGGGGACTACATATAAAGGTAATCTCTATACGACATTGAGTTTCGCTCTCGCTTGTCTAACATCAATCATCACAATCTGTGTGAGCACTCATCTATCCAGTCTTATAAGGAGGTGATCCAACCGCAGGTTCCCCTACGGTTACCTTGTTACGACTTCACCCCAGTCATGAATCATACCGTGGTAAACGCC
>NZ_CBCSDH010000045.1:0-463 GCF_965138825.1 Avibacterium endocarditidis | reverse complement strand
AGCCTTTTACTCAGACTTTTTCAATTTAATAAGAAAATGGCTCTATCACGATTACCACTCCCCCATCAGCTTGAAAGTCTCTTCAGTTTTCAGCTTGTTTTTACATTGTTAAAGAGCAAGTCGCGAAAAATTCGCTTTCTATGGCGTCCCCTAGGGGATTCGAACCCCTGTTACCGCCGTGAAAGGGCGATGTCCTAGGCCTCTAGACGAAGGGGACAACATAAAAAGCGTCTCTCCGCTTTATTAAAGTGCGGTGTGATTTTAAGCCATTTTCTCATATCGCTATTTTCTTCAGCACCATCACCATTACTTTCTTTGCTTCTTATTGTCTAACAACCATCATGACAATCTGTGTGAGCACTCATCTATCCAGTCTTATAAGGAGGTGATCCAACCGCAGGTTCCCCTACGGTTACCTTGTTACGACTTCACCCCAGTCATGAATCATACCGTGGTAAACGCC
>NZ_CBCSDH010000044.1:0-521 GCF_965138825.1 Avibacterium endocarditidis | reverse complement strand
TTTCATTGCAAAATCCAAGCAAAACAAAAGGGCATCTTTCGATGCCCTCTCTTAGCTTTTAGCTTTTCTAGTGTTACCTAGCAATCATCATTATTTGATGATTTTCGCTACAACACCCGCACCTACTGTACGTCCACCTTCACGAATCGCAAAGCGTAAACCTTGGTCCATCGCGATTGGGTGAATTAAGCTTACTGTCATTTTGATGTTATCGCCTGGCATTACCATTTCCACGCCTTCTGGTAACTCGATTGTTCCTGTTACGTCAGTTGTACGGAAATAGAATTGTGGACGGTAACCTTTGAAGAATGGAGTGTGACGACCACCTTCTTCTTTTGATAATACGTAAACTTCTGATTCGAAGTCTGTATGTGGTGTGATTGAACCTGGTTTTGCTAATACTTGACCACGTTCGATTTCTTCACGTTTTGTACCACGTAATAATGCACCGATGTTTTCACCTGCACGACCTTCATCAAGTAATTTACGGAACATTTCTACACCTGTTACAGTAGTTTTCG
>NZ_CBCSDH010000043.1:0-531 GCF_965138825.1 Avibacterium endocarditidis | reverse complement strand
ATACAGAAAAAACTGCTGGAGTTTTTTATCGCAGAAGTTACTGCAAGAACGGCAGCAAATTTGCTAGATATTCAACCTAATACAGCCGCTTTGTTCTACCATAAAATCAGGCTTGTGATTGACTATCATTTATCCCTTGAAGTTAACGAGATTTTTGAGGGAGAAATTGAACTAGACGAAAGCTATTTTGGTGGTCATCGCAAGGGAAAACGTGGGCGAGGAGCAGCTGGAAAAGTTGCTGTTTTTGGGTGACTAAAACGACAAGGAAAGGTATTTACTGTTGTGGTCGAAAACACAAAGAGTGACACATTACTCCCTGTAATTAAAAGAAAAATCAAGCCTGATAGCTGGGTTTATACGGACACTTATCGCAGTTATGATGCTCTTGATGTGAGTGAATTTCACCACGAACGAATCAATCATTCCGAGCTATTTGCGGTGAAACAAAATCATATTAATGGCATTGAAAATTTTTGGAATCAGGCGAAGCGGATACTGCGAAAATATAATGGAATTAACCGAAAAAACTTT
>NZ_CBCSDH010000042.1:0-579 GCF_965138825.1 Avibacterium endocarditidis | reverse complement strand
CGTGGTATCACCATCAACACTTCACACGTTGAATACGATACTCCAACACGTCACTACGCACACGTTGACTGCCCAGGACACGCGGACTATGTTAAAAACATGATTACTGGTGCGGCGCAAATGGACGGTGCAATCTTAGTAGTAGCAGCGACAGACGGCCCAATGCCACAAACTCGTGAGCACATCTTATTAGGACGCCAAGTAGGCGTACCATACATCATCGTATTCTTAAACAAATGCGATATGGTAGATGACGAAGAGTTATTAGAATTAGTAGAAATGGAAGTGCGTGAGCTTCTTTCTCAATATGATTTCCCAGGTGATGATACACCAATCGTACGTGGTTCAGCGTTAAAAGCGTTAGAAGGCGATGCGGCATGGGAAGAAAAAATCCTTGAGTTAGCAAACCACTTAGACACTTACATTCCAGAGCCAGAGCGTGCGATTGACCAACCATTCTTATTACCAATCGAAGACGTATTCTCAATCTCAGGTCGTGGTACCGTAGTAACAGGTCGTGTAGAGCGTGGTATTATCCGCACGGGTGATGAAGTAGAAATCGTAGGTATCAAAGAAACT
>NZ_CBCSDH010000041.1:0-591 GCF_965138825.1 Avibacterium endocarditidis | reverse complement strand
GCTTACTTGCTTTTGTTCAAGTAAGCCTTTTACTCAGACTTTTTCAATTTAATAAGAAAATGGCTCTATCACGATTACCACTCCCCCATCAGCTTGAAAGTCTCTTCAGTTTTCAGCTTGTTTTTATATTGTTAAAGAGCAAATTAGATATGACGCTTTGCGTCTTATCATTACTAAATTCTTTCTACTTCCCTTTCACTCTCTTCCCTAAACTAGGCTTATATGTTTAAGGGGATTAATTTAAAAGAACTTACTAATGATTTGGTGGAGATAAGCGGGATCGAACCGCTGACCTCCTGCGTGCAAGGCAGGCGCTCTCCCAGCTGAGCTATATCCCCAATCATTCTCCGCATCACTTGAGTGGTGGGTCTGAGTGGACTTGAACCACCGACCTCACCCTTATCAGGGGTGCGCTCTAACCACCTGAGCTACAGACCCTCAAGGATTCGGGTTATTCTTCATTTGCTATTTATTGTCTAACATCAATCATCACAATCTGTGTGAGCACTCATCTATCCAGTCTTATAAGGAGGTGATCCAACCGCAGGTTCCCCTACGGTTACCTTGTTACGACTTCACCCCAGTCATGAA
>NZ_CBCSDH010000040.1:0-636 GCF_965138825.1 Avibacterium endocarditidis | reverse complement strand
CTTTATAAGTATCTTTCAAATGAATCGCAGAAATCTTGTCGATGCCTAATTTCAATTCCTCTACCACATTGTCATTCCAGGCAGACAGGTTGCCGAGGTCTGGATACACGGTAAACCAAGGGGAGCGGATAATGTCATCCCATTTTTTCCAACGCGTAATGGAGCTCATAAATTGCGTATCCATAATTTCCATAGAGAGGGTTACTTGATTACTTGCCGCCAACTCAACCGCCCATTCCATCCCTTGCTGAAAGCGCTCAAGCGTACTTTCATCTTGCTCTTCGTAATACACATCATAGCCTGCCAGTTGAATGGTGCGAATGCCTACATCTACCGCCAGCTGAATGGCTTTTTCCATGATTTCATAGGCTTTTTGGCGTGTGGCTTCATCGTGGCTGCCAAAGGGAAAGCGGCGATGCCCTGAAAGGCACATAGAGGGAATCGTCACGCCGGTATTGATGATAGCTTGCACCAGTTCAAGGCGCTGTGCTTTTGTCCAATCTAAGCGGCTGAGGCGTTCATCGCTTTCATCAATGGAGATTTCCACAAAATCAAAGCCACAGGCTTTGGCGATGGAAAGTCTATCTTGCCAGCTGATATGTTTAGGTAAGGCTTTTTCATAAATGCCTAATTTGT
>NZ_CBCSDH010000039.1:0-751 GCF_965138825.1 Avibacterium endocarditidis | reverse complement strand
CCACATCTGCGATATCAATTTGCGTGAGCATATGATGAATACCGTGTCCAAATTCGTGGAATAAGGTGGTGACTTCATCGTGAGTGAAAAGCGCAGGTTTATCACCCACTGGTGCGTTAAAGTTACAAGTGAGATAAGCCACTGGCTGTTGAATTGTGCCATCGACTTTACGGCGGCGACCAACACAATCGTCCATCCACGCACCGCCACGTTTATTTTCACGGGCGTATAAGTCTAAATAAAAACTACCGCGCACTTGATCTTGGCTATCAATCAAATCAAAGAAACGTACATCTTTATGCCAAGTGTCCACATCAAAACGTTCAACAGCACGAATGTTGAATAAGCGTTTAATCAGCTCAAATAAGCCTGAAAGTACGCGATCTTCGGGAAAATAAGGGCGAAGTTCTTCATCATTAATGGCGTATAAATGTTGTTTTTGTTTTTCGCTGTAAAACGCAATATCCCAAGGCTCAAGTGCGGTAATATTAAAGTGAGTTTTACAAAACGCTTCTAATTCCGCTAATTCTTGTTGTCCTTGTGCTTTGGAACGGCTTGCCAAATTATCGAGGAAATCCAACACTTGTTGCGGATTTTCAGCCATTTTAGTGGCAAGAGAAAGTTCGGTGTAATGCTCAAAATCAAGCAATTTCGCCAACTCAACGCGCAAAGTTAAGATCTCTTGCATAATGACGGAATTATCCCATTTCCCTGCATTCGGGCCTTGTTCTGAAGCACGAGTTACAAAAGC
>NZ_CBCSDH010000038.1:0-762 GCF_965138825.1 Avibacterium endocarditidis | reverse complement strand
CTGAATAAATTCATATAACCAATTTCTTCTAACACCACCGCATTATGTACGGCATTATCTGAGTCAGTTCCCCAAGCAAAAGGGCCGTGGGAATGGACTAATACAGCAGGGACATCTTTCGCCTCAATTTTGCGATTACGGAAGGTTTCGACAATCACCTTGCCGGTTTCCAGTTCATACTCGCCTGCAATTTCTTCTGGCGTCATTTTTCTTGTACAAGGAATACTGCCATAGAAATAATCGGCGTGTGTGGTGCCCGCGGCAATTAAATCTAACCCTGCTTGTGCCCAAATGGTGGCGTGGCGCGAATGGGTATGCACAATGCCACCAATTTCAGGAAATTGGCGATATAATTCCAAATGCGTTGCGGTATCAGAGGACGGTTTTTTCGTTCCCCACACGCGTTCGCCTGT
Source organism: Avibacterium endocarditidis (assembly GCF_965138825.1). Lineage (NCBI taxonomy): Bacteria > Pseudomonadati > Pseudomonadota > Gammaproteobacteria > Pasteurellales > Pasteurellaceae > Avibacterium > Avibacterium endocarditidis. The sequence goes on along the minus strand of NZ_CBCSDH010000038.1, from coordinate 349 downwards.
ATTCACATCCACAATCACAATATCATCGGCGGTCATGGTTTCATACTCTACCCCCGAAGGTTTAATCGCCACCAATCCTGAAGTGCGGTCAATTTCACTGACATTTCCCCAAGTGAAGGTGACTAAGTGGTGTTTTGGTAAAGCCAAATTGGCTTGTAAGACTTTTTCGCGTAATTCCGCTAACATGGGAAGCCTCCTTCTTGCATTTTTTGTTCAATAAAACGGCGTGCTTTGATGATTTCTTCAATCGGCTCTTGGGCTTTTTCTGTCCACATTTCAATCAAGAAAGCACCTCGGTAATTGAGTTCAGCAAGGGTTTTAAAGCAGGTCACAAAATCCACACAGCCCT
>NZ_CBCSDH010000037.1:0-843 GCF_965138825.1 Avibacterium endocarditidis | reverse complement strand
AACCAACAATCTGAAAGGGATTGCGCATACCATTGAGTATTTACGTAGTTTCAGTGTGGACTTAATTGTCCTTGAAAGCACCGGTGGGCTTGAACTTCCATTAGCTAAAGCACTCCACCGCGCAGGCTTTCGAGTGGTGATTGCCAACCCGCGACAAACCAATCAGTTTGCGATGTCACAGTCACTAGCAAAAACCGATAATAAAGATGCCAAAATGTTGGCTTTTTACGCCCAGATGCTGGCAATGCGTGATAATGTAGCGCAACAGCTTTACACACCACCAACGCCCGAGCAGGAACAGCTTGAAACCCTTGTTTCACGCTGTAATCAGCTTGTTGAAATGCGTTCCGCGGAGAAAAACCGCCTTGAACAAGTCCATTCCACACAACGACTCAGTGTTGAGCAGCATATCGACTATCTCTGTCTGCGTATTGATGAGCTGGATAGTGAAATCGAACAGCATCTCAAACATTTTGACGATACAATAAAAAAGTCTAAAGACATCAAAGGGTTGGGTACACAAACGATAGCCGTTTTGATGTCAATGTTGCCTGAGTTAGGTCAATACACACATAAACAAATTGCTTCGCTTGTTGGTGTGGCGCCACATCCGAAAGAAAGCGGTAACACCAAATGGAAAAGCCGCTGTTCAGGTGGTCGCAAAGCCGTGCGAAATGCGCTGTATATGGCTACATTTGTTTGCGTGCGTTTTGAGCCTAAGCTCAAACAATTTTACGAACGCTTACGCGCGAATGGTAAGGCGTTCAAAGTGGCGATTAACGCCTGTATGCGTAAGCTTCTAACCATTTTAAATGCGATTGTCCGCGATGGTTCGCAATGGGA
>NZ_CBCSDH010000036.1:0-852 GCF_965138825.1 Avibacterium endocarditidis | reverse complement strand
CATTGTGGCATCTAGCACATTATTGCTAAATTGTGAGCTTAATTCAGATAAACGCGCCACGATTTCACCATAGCGTTTTTGTTTTTCGGCTGGCAAAGAAATGCCAGACAATTTGAAATTGCGCAACGCATTATCAATGGCTTTCTTCTGTGCCACGCTGTAGGTTTCATATTCGGGGCTATTTTTAAGCTGTAAATAGGCTTGGTATAAGCCTTCGTGTTGCCCTAACCAAGTGCTATATTCAGAAAGCAATGGCAAGCAAGCTTGATAGGCTTCACGCAATTCAGGGCTATTTTTCACCGCATTTAAGTGGCTCACAGGCGACCAGGCTTTGCTTAAGCGATCGCCACTTTCAGTAAGCGGTTCAATAAAATTCTGCCAAGTTAAGTGCGGTTGTTTTAAAACCTGTTCTACAGTATCTCGATTTTCTTGAATTAATTGACTAATTGCAGGTTGAATATGTTCTGGTTTAATTTGCGAAAACTGCGGTAAGTGTGTTTCCCTTAACAATGGATTTGACATAAAAGCTCCTTGCTTTTAAAAGAAAGTATTAAGCTAACAAATAAGGGAAGATTTTATAATATCAAGGTTGAGAAATCTAAAAAAATATGGATAATTGAGAATAATTTTTATTGGAGCTGTAGTAGATTAGCAACAATGCTATACTACAAAAATGAAGATAACGTATTGTAAATTAAAGAAATCTATACAGAAAAAACTGCTTGAGTTTTTTGTCGCAGAAGTTACTGCAAGAACAGCAGCAAATTTGCTAGATATTCAACCGAATACAGCCGCTTTGTTCTACCATAAAATCAGGCTTGTGATTGGCTATCATTTATCCCTTGAAGTTAA
>NZ_CBCSDH010000035.1:0-859 GCF_965138825.1 Avibacterium endocarditidis | reverse complement strand
CTCCTCCAGCTCCACGACATTGGTAAAAGATTCGGGTAAAAACATTCCGACTTCACAATGCTAAAAAAGCGCTCTATCACCGCATTATCATCGCAATTCCCCTTGCGACTCATGCTTTGAATCTTGGTTGCTATGAATCAGTGGAGCTGCGCCAGAACCTCGCTTCGATAAGGCTTCTTTAAGCATTTTTGAAACAAGCCCAAAACGTTGTCGCCGTCCGATTTGGTAGGCAATAATCTCACGGTTCGCCAAATCCATCATCGGCGAAAGATACAGCTTTTCATTTCCTACACGAAATTCGGTCACATCAGTGACCCACTTCTCGTTTAGCGCCTTCGCTTTAAAATTTCTTGCCATCAAATTTGGTGCGAGATAAGCGGCTCCTCCCATCTTCATACGCTTTTTCGCTTTACGCAGGAGCGGATATTTAGGTGACGCATTCGTTTCAGCACCGTTTTTCCACTTAGATAATGCCCTTGCTCGTGTAACTTTGCTCAAATAATACGGTAACCATCTCGTCCTTGAATCGCCTTAAATATTTCCAGTATCAAGTTATTAATATCATCTAACCCCTTGATTTTTCTTGCATAATAGAATGTAGTGCGAGGTGGTTTCGCCACTGTCAGTAATACGGAAAGGGGACATTGCGCACTTAACTCTCGGACGGTGGCACATCTTTCCGCTTGAGTTTGAGGCCTCTGAGCGCCAAAGACTTTTTTAAATAGGCATTATCCGCACGAAGAGACTCAAGTTCTTATAATAAAAGTTCTTTTTCATCGGTTTTGACGGGGCGTTTGGGTAATCTCATCACATTCTTCTTTCGATTAGGCTGACGGATGAGCCCATTAATACCGTATTT
>NZ_CBCSDH010000033.1:0-2335 GCF_965138825.1 Avibacterium endocarditidis | reverse complement strand
CATTGCGCAATATTCCCCACTGCTGCCTCCCGTAGGAGTCTGGGCCGTGTCTCAGTCCCAGTGTGGCTGGCCATCCTCTCAGACCAGCTAGAGATCGCAGGCTTGGTAGGCCTTTACCCCACCAACTACCTAATCCCACTTGGGCTCATCTTATGGCAGGTGGCAAAATCGTCCCACCCTTTAATCTNNCGATACTATGCGGTATTAGCCATCGTTTCCAATGGTTATCCCCCTCCATAAGCCAGATTCCCAAGCATTACTCACCCGTCCGCCACTCGTCAGCATCGAAAGCAAGCTTTCAACCCGTTACCGTTCGACTTGCATGTGTTAAGCCTGCCGCCAGCGTTCAATCTGAGCCATGATCAAACTCTTCAGTTTAATCTTTCTCAATTCGTACACTAACAAAGCTCTGTGATTTCATTTAAAATCACTATGAATTTCAGTTAAGCACTAATTGTTTCTAAATCTTTTTAAATTTTTCCAGAATCAACAAGTGCCCACACATATTGTCTGATTGATTGTTAAAGAGCAAAAAACAACGACGCGATGTGTATTTTCATTTTTCTACAACGTCGCGTCGTTGTGTGTGGCGTATTATAGGCATCTGAAAAATCTTTGCAAGTGTTTTTTGACAATTTTTTACAAAAAATTTTAAAAACATTGCAAATGATTATTTAGAAAACAAAGTGCGGTGAAAAATCTTACGCTTTTGTTTGTATTCCACCGCAATATGCTACTTATTAATCCTTGATAGGATCAATTGCTCTCATCCCCTCTTTAGCCAGCGCAGTATTTAAAGCCTCTAACGCTTTTTCCTTTTCCTCTTGTGTTAACATCATAGAATGCTTTCTCAAAGAAGCTGCTTTTAAGTTCCAGAAAAAGCTCAAATTAACACTCACTCCTGCTTTCTTAAGTGCAATATAGCAGTATTCTGCTCCTGCCTTTAAAAAATCATCAAAAGAACGAATTCCAATTTTATTCAGAAGACGTTCGTGTCTAACAGACAAGTTTACTCGACCGCGAATTAAATCAACTTTTGCCATTTCTTTCTGATTTCTATCTTCTTCTATTTGCTCAATTGACCATAGAACAACGGATTTATATAAATCTTTATTTTCTCTAATCTTATCAGGAAGAAGATAAAAATTTATACCACAAGAAACTGGCTTTTCAGAATGTTCCATATAAGGTATCGCCCCTTGGCTTTCCAAATATTGTGCTAATTTCCCAACAGCCCTTAGATAAAAATAGTTATCTTGAAATAAACCAAACATTGATTTTTCTTGGAAAATTCCATAACTATTAAAAACGCCTTTTGCTGAGACATCGCCAATAAGTTCACTTAGTTCTTTTCTAATTTCAAACGTTAGAGTGTTAGTAATACTCATCATAGTTCTCCTCGCTAGGTTAGTTATCAGGTGCTTAAAGTTATACCACATAAAATCACTCTTTTTACTTGATATTTTTGACCAATTATTATTTTTGCGACGATGATCGTAAATCCACAATGTCATTCCCCTTTTAGAGTCCAAAACACGATAAAATAACTCCCTTTTTTATCATTTATCCTGATAGGATTTTCTAATTAATTTTGACTATGCTCTCCAAAGTTTTTAGAAACATTAAGTCTTAAGTCAACATTACATAAAATTTCCAGCTTGCTCTTAAAACATCTACTCACAAGAAAAACATATAGAGACAGTATTAATACACAAAGCAATAGCATGTCTTGCGAACAAGTAAAATCTGACGGTATTGTTAAAGAAATTAGTATGTTACATAAGATAGTACAGCTCGATGAGCTATCTAGTCCTGACTAATTTTTTCTGCGCAGGGTATAACAAATATGTATAGTAATACACTATAGAAGGTAATTTTTTTACGAATTTTGGTAGGGGCAGACCTATGCATCTACCCGCTTAATATGAACTTATAATTTCTATCATTGGCCTAACACATAGGTTCGCCCCTTGTATATTAAAATTAATATAAAATAGCAACAAAACCCCGTTATCTGCATCTCGCGCTCGCCCCAGGCAACAATCCGAGTTGTAGCAATGAGGCAGATAACATTTCACCAAAAAACCGAACAGTTGCCAGACTTAAACCCGAATGCAAGGCAGGTTAATGATGAATGAACAAACTTATTGTGGTATTGATGTTGCTAAACGTCATTTCGTCATTGGGCTTTCTACCCAAAAACGAACAAAAACCGAAACCAACAATCTGAAAGGGATTGCGCATACCATTGAGTATTTACGTAGTTTCAGTGTGGACTTAATTGTCCTTGAAAGCACCGGTGGGCTTGAACTTCCATTAGCTAAAGCACTCCACC
>NZ_CBCSDH010000032.1:0-3311 GCF_965138825.1 Avibacterium endocarditidis | reverse complement strand
AGTTCCCTCAATGGCGTTCTTCTCTCATTCAATACCTGGCGGTGTCCTACTCTCACATGGGGATTCCCCACACTACCATCGGCGTTACAGCGTTTCACTTCTAAGTTCGGCATGGAATTAGGTGGGTCCACTGCACTAGCGCCGCCAAGATAATTCTTTAGATTCTTTCTATTCTTTATGTCTTTTCTATTTCTTCTTCACTTCTTCAACAAAAACAAGCCAAAACCCTTGAGTGTTGTATAGTTAAGCCTCTCGGGCAATTAGTACTGGTTAGCTCAACGGCTCACACCGCTTACACACCCAGCCTATCTACGTCGTAGTCTCCAACAACCCTTACTGACTCTAAGTCAGGGAGAACTCATCTTNAGGCAAGTTTCGTGCTTAGATGCTTTCAGCACTTATCTCTTCCGCATTTAGCTACCCAGCAGTGCCTCTGGCGAGACAACTGGTACACCAGTGATGCGTCCACTCCGGTCCTCTCGTACTAGGAGCAGCCCCTCTCAATTCTCCAACGCCCACGGCAGATAGGGACCGAACTGTCTCACGACGTTCTAAACCCAGCTCGCGTACCACTTTAAATGGCGAACAGCCATACCCTTGGGACCTACTTCAGCCCCAGGATGTGATGAGCCGACATCGAGGTGCCAAACACCGCCGTCGATATGAACTCTTGGGCGGTATCAGCCTGTTATCCCCGGAGTACCTTTTATCCGTTGAGCGATGGCCCTTCCATTCAGAACCACCGGATCACTATGACCTGCTTTCGCACCTGCTCGACTTGTCTGTCTCGCAGTTAAGCTTGCTTATACCATTGCACTAACCTGACGATGTCCGACCGTCATTAGCAAACCTTCGTGCTCCTCCGTTACGCTTTGGGAGGAGACCGCCCCAGTCAAACTACCCACCAGACACTGTCCGAGTACCCGTTTCAGGCACTTCGTTAGAACATCAAACGTTAAAGGGTGGTATTTCAACAACGACTCCACGATAACTGGCGTTACCGCTTCACAGTCTCCCACCTATCCTACACATCAAAATTCAAGGTTCAGTGTCAAGCTATAGTAAAGGTTCACGGGGTCTTTCCGTCTAGCCGCGGGTACACCGCATCTTCACGGCGATTTCAATTTCACTGAGTCTCGGGTGGAGACAGCCTGGCCATCATTATGCCATTCGTGCAGGTCGGAACTTACCCGACAAGGAATTTCGCTACCTTAGGACCGTTATAGTTACGGCCGCCGTTTACTGGGGCTTCGATCAGGAGCTTCTCTTTCGATTACACCATCAATTAACCTTCCAGCACCGGGCAGGCATCACACCCTATACGTCCACTTTCGTGTTTGCAGAGTGCTGTGTTTTTAATAAACAGTTGCAGCCAGCTGGTATCTTCGACTGGTTCATGCTCCATTCGCAAAGAACTTCACACTACGCCAGCGCACCTTCTCCCGAAGTTACGGTGCTATTTTGCCTAGTTCCTTCACCCGAGTTCTCTCAAGCGCCTGAGTATTCTCTACCTGACCACCTGTGTCGGTTTTCAGTACGGTTTAGATAAACCTGAAGCTTAGTGGCTTTTCCTGGAAGTGTGGTATCAATTACTTCAGCACCTTAGTGCCTCGTCATCATCTCTCAGTGTTTACAGTGAACCGGATTTGCCTAGTCCACCCACCTACCAACTTAAACGTACATCTCCAACAGTACGCTAACCTAACCTACTCCGTCCCCACATCGCAGTTTATCCAAGTACGGGAATATTAACCCGTTTCCCATCGACTACGCTTTTCAGCCTCGCCTTAGGGGCCGACTCACCCTGCCCCGATTAACGTTGGACAGGAACCCTTGGTCTTCCGGCGAACGGGTTTTTCACCCGTTTTATCGTTACTTATGTCAGCATTCGCACTTGTGATACGTCCAGCAATCCTCTCAAATCACCTTCTTCCGCTTACACAACGCTCCCCTACCCAACAGTATTGCTACTGATGCCGCAGCTTCGGTACTATATTTTAGCCCCGTTACATCTTCCGCGCAGGCCGACTCGACTAGTGAGCTATTACGCTTTCTTTAAATGGTGGCTGCTTCTAAGCCAACATCCTAGCTGTCTAAGCCTTCCCACTTCGTTTCCCACTTAATATAGATTTTGGGACCTTAGCTGGCGGTCTGGGTTGTTTCCCTCTCCACGACGGACGTTAGCACCCGCCGTGTGTCTCCTGAGTATCACTCTTTGGTATTCGGAGTTTGCATCGGTTTGGTAACCCGGGATGGGCCCCTAGCCGAAACAGTGCTCTACCCCCAAAGGTGTCCGCTCAAGGCTCTACCTAAATAGATTTCGGGGAGAACCAGCTATCTCCCGGTTTGATTGGCCTTTCACCCCCAGCCACAGGTCATCCGCTAATTTTTCAACATTAGTCGGTTCGGTCCTCCAGTTAGTGTTACCCAACCTTCAACCTGCCCATGGCTAGATCACCGGGTTTCGGGTCTATACCTTGCAACTAAACGCCCAGTTAAGACTCGGTTTCCCTTCGGCTCCCTTATTCAGTTAACCTCGCTACAAAATATAAGTCGCTGACCCATTATACAAAAGGTACGCAGTCACCCTTTCGGGCTCCCACTGCTTGTACGTACAGGGTTTCAGGTTCTATTTCACTCCCCTCACCGGGGTTCTTTTCGCCTTTCCTTCACAGTACTGGTTCACTATCGGTCAATCAGGAGTATTTAGCCTTGGAGGATGGTCCCCCCATCTTCAAACAGGATTCCTCGTGTCCCGCCCTACTTTTCGTAAGCTTAGTACCACACGCGATTTTTTAGATACGGGGCTATCACCCTGTGTCGCTTAGCTTCCCAGCTAATTCTCCTAAATCACATGCTATCACTTACTGGCTCCTCCGCTTTCGCTCGCCGCTACTCACAGAATCTCGGTTGATTTCTTTTCCTCGGGGTACTTAGATGTTTCAGTTCTCCCGGTTCGCCTTACGAGGCTATTTTATTCACCTAGTAATGATAGGCTCTTCGCCTATCGGGTTTCCCCATTCGGACATCGTGGGTTAAACGCTTCTTATCAACTCACCCACGCTTTTCGCAGATTAGCACGTCCTTCTTCGCCTCTGATTGCCAAGGCATCCGCCCTGTACGCTTTCTCACTTAACTATACAACCTCAAGGATTTTTCCCCGAAGTTGTTCTCTCGTTGAGAACGCTTACTTGCTTTTGTTCAAGTAAGCCTTTTACTCAGACTTTTTCAATTTAATAAGAAAATGGCTCTATCACGATTACCACTCCCCCATCAGCTTGAAAGTCTCTTCAGTTTTCAGCTTGTTTTTA
>NZ_CBCSDH010000031.1:0-6708 GCF_965138825.1 Avibacterium endocarditidis | reverse complement strand
CAACCCAACCAAATTTTAGACACCTTAAAACAGGTAAAAGATGACGTTGCCGTCATCAAAGGTGTGGATTGGGCAAGAAATCCGCATAGCTTTAGCCATATTTTTGCCGGCGGTTATGCCGCGGGCTATTACAGCTATTTATGGGCGGAAGTGCTATCGGCAGATGCGTTCTCGCGTTTTGAAGAAGAAGGCATTTTCAACCCCGTAACCGGACAATCTTTCCTTGATGAAATTCTTACCCGTGGTGGTTCAGAAGAGCCAATGGCGTTATTCAAACGCTTCCGCGGCAGAGAACCGCAATTAGATGCCTTGTTAAAACATAAGGGAATTTCAACTCAATAGCATTCACTTCTCCTCAGGGTGCATAGCTAAGATCTATGCACCTCATTCATCATATCTATAAATATCACCACTAAGCATTATTGAAATAGCATTTCATAGAATCTTCCTCATTCTTAAAATATTTTTTGATAATAATTCTTATTTATAATAATATTAATGAGAATTATTACTAATAAGGAGATGTTTTATGGAAATGAAGAAAACTATTCTATGCACGCTCAGTTCATTATTCTGCATAAGCTGTGCTTCTGGCGGCGGTGGATTTGAAGTGGAGAATGCTAACCCACCTAATGTTATTACTGATAATCAGCCTGCTAAACCTAGTTATGTCAATGAAAATAACGGCAAAAAACTAGAATCTCCTGCACCAGAGGATCTAAGTGAAATGGCTTGGGTAGCCACAACCCCTTGGGGAGCTGGCGGAGGCGGAGATGTTTTTGTAATGAATAGTGATTATGAATATGTAAAAACCCAAAAACGCATCATTAGCGATACACGCACTAACCTTAATCCAGCAGATTATGATGTTCTATTATTTAAAGGGGATTATCCTCTCACTCAAGATCATCAAGCCCATTCAGAGTCTATTCAAGTTATTGATGAAAATGGCAAAAAAGTATGGAAAAGAGCGGTGAAAGATATTTCACAAGTCTTTCCTATAGAGGACAAAGAGAAAGGCACAACCTTGGTTTTTTATTCTACAGAAGATCGTGTTAATTACATTTATCTCAAAATTACAGAGTATGGTGATGCAAAAGTCGGTTTTATTGAATTAATTGAACAAGATCCCAAAACCGTTCTTCCTAGAGGGCAAAGCTATAACAATATTTTTTATGCCATTCGCGAAAAAACAATGGATATGCCGGTGAAAGGAAAAGTAACTTATAACGGTGTTTGGGAATATGCAACCTATACCCCAGAAAAAAGTAGTGGTAGTGGTTCATACCACGAAACTGGCCAGCAAGCTGGAGGAACATCAAAACAAAACAAAGCTGTTTTTACTGTTGACTTTTCAAGTAAAACAGTAAGCGGACAACTTGATGCCATTGATAAAAATAATAAACGAATTGTTTATGATATTAATGCAACAATTACAGAAAATGGTTTCCGTGGTAATGCTACAAAAAATAGTCAGACCACCCTCTTTGTTAATGAAGGAAATAGCAATCCCCCATTACCCGAAAACGCAAAAGTATTAGGCTCCTTTGCAGGTAAAAAGGCAGAACAATTAGCGGGACGAGTATGGTCAGAAAACAATCATTTCGCTGGCGTTTTTGCGGCCAAGCAAAATTCAGAAGAAGGGGTTGAAACTGACGGTAAGCGTCTAAATGCTCAAACCCTCTCTTTCACTAATGAAGGAGATAGAAGCACCTTTGCTGAAAATAAACCACAATCGCAAAATTTTTCTGGCGATATTAATACGCTTCAAATTGATGGCATTTTGGTTAATTTAGATACCACTAAAACAGACAATATATGCTGCGGAAATTTTACCTTTTTACGTTTTGGCATTGAAAACCACGAAATAAAACAAGTAGATAATCAAACTGATAAGAGAGGTAATCTATTTGTACAAGGCTATGTTACGCCTATTTCTGAAATTCCTTCAACTGGTGAAGTAAAATACCTCGGGCATTGGTATGGATTTGGTAAAGGTCAAGCTACTAATGTATCAAGACGTTATCAAGATGCTGAATTTACAGCAAATTTTGCTACTCACCAAGTATCGGGCGAATTGAAAAATAATGGCGAAACGCCAGCCGTAAAATTTGAAAACCTCGCTATAACAGACAATGGCTTTACTGGAAAAGCAAATCTCGCCGTACACGATGGTAATACTACGGGATCTGGTTCTGTTATTACTGGTGAAGCAAATGTCGTTGGTCATTTTTACGGTACAAACGCCAATGAAATTGGGGGAACTGTAATCAAAGAAGACAAAACTTTCGGTGCCGTTTTTGGTGGGAAACAAATTCAACAATAAAAGGAAATGACAATGTCAGCAAATAACACTATTTTTCTAATAAACAGAATAAATCTCGTTTTTTGTCTTTTTTGTACCGCACTTTATGCTCAAGCTAATAATCAACAAAATGTTTTAGAAGAGCCTGATTCCACAACACTAGAGACAATTTATGTTAAAGAAAAATTTGAAAAACAGAAACAAAACGTTTCAGGCTTAGGAGAGGTACGCAAGAATCAGGCTCAAATACAAAATGAGCAAATAGAAAACATTCGCGATATCACCCGCTACGATCCCGGCATCTCCATTACCGAAGCAGGAGGACGAGGAACAACGCGGGGATTCTCTATACGCGGTGTTGACCAAGATCGCGTAGCCATTGATCTAGATGGATTAGGTGCTTCATCAACCTTAAAAAGACATGATGCGAGCGGTACATTTTCAATGTTATCAGCCTCTTCAAAAAATGATGTTGAATATGAAGATCTTCGACTTCTTGATCTGCGAAAAGGGGCATCATCTGCAGAATCGGGTAGTGGCGCATTAGGCGGTGCGGTATCAATGGAAACAAAAAATGTTGATGATTTTTTACAGCCCGATCAATCCATAGGTGGCCGTTTTAAAGCCGACTATACCTCTAAAGATAAGCGTAAATTATACAGTGGTGGACTCGCTTTCCGAGCTGGGAAATTCGATGGATTTGTGCAATATTCTCATCGTAATGGTCATGAAGTTCAAGCTCATAAAAATCTTTATAAAGGAAGCCTTTTCATTGCTAATTACGCCGATCCTGTCGATCCTATTATGAATAAAAAAGGACGTTGGGTGAGTATGGAAGAAGTTAGTGGAGTACGTCGCCGTATCCCGAATCCACTCGATTATGAAAGTGATTCATTACTCAGTAAATTTGGCTGGCATTTTACCCCACAACATTACTTAGGTATCGTAATAAATCGGACTAAACAACAATATAAAATGCGCGAAATGCAGCGCCCAAACTATTATAATGGTCGAGAGAAGCATCTGATTAATGGCGTACTCTACTCTGAATCCCCTTTCTATGATGAAATATCAACAAAACGGATTCAATATACCCCTTCACAATTTTATTTTGATACACATCAAAATAATAGAATTGGATTAGAGTACCACTTTGATGCAAAAGATGAAGCCTCTTGGCTAAACTCTGCGGTGGTTCGTTTTGATAAGCGTGATCTGATTATGCAATCAGAAGTGAAACGTCTAAATTGTGCTAAGTGGCCTTCAGTCGATGCGAATTGCTGGGCAACTGAAGATGGGCAAAAATCTTGGCATCATATCGTTAATAGCAAACAAACAGACTATCGTTTAGATCTCAATTTAAATAAGCTCTGGGAATGGGGAGAAGCAGGACATGATACCCGCGTTGTTCTCGGATCTATATTTAGTAAACATCATTTTTATGATTATGATCGCTTTAGCGATATCATTTATAAGCGTGTCGCCTCAGGGCCTATTGAACTTGATAGTAATCAGCATAGTGATTTTCACCCAATTACCCCAATAAAAAGTCGCCATTATTTTATTGGTATCAGCGATTCCATCACACTAGGGGAAAAATGGTTTATCTCTAGTGCATTACGTTATGATCACTATCAATTTAAAGGTAACCCAACCCTTGAGGAGCAACAACGTTCTATTCAATTCAAGCAAAGTAAATATCAAAACCTCTCTTGGGATTTTGGTGTCAAATACCAAATTATCGAGCCATTAGCCTTCACTTATCGCAATAGTAGTGGATTTAGAGTGCCTTCTGTTTACGAACAATTAGGGCCAACGCTTAATGCTAACGGTCATTCAGTCCAAGGAAAATTAGATAAAGAGTACTCTCGCAACCAAGAAATAGGCGCTGAATTTGAATACAAAGCATTACGTCTAAAAAGTAGCTATTTCTGGGCAACTTATAAAAATATGATTGCACTCGCTTCTTTAAAACAACCTACGGGACAAGGGCGAGGCGATTTATTCTATTACAATACACAAGATATCAAAGTGCGTGGCTATGATATTAGCGCGAATTTAGATCTCTATAGTTTATGGGCGCGTTTCCCTGAAGGGCTTAATCTATTTGCTAAAATCAGTAAAACACAGCAAATTGGCGGGCCAGCTAAAATGCCTGAAAAATATGAAGGAAGAGCATACTCCCTTGATTCTCTTCAACCGCTACGATTGGTATATGGACTATCCTACCTCTCACCAGAAGAAAAATGGGGACTCAACTTCGTTACAACCTATTCGAAAGGAAAAGATAGTGGGGAGCTTGTGGCTCAAGATAGCTCACCGTTAGGCGTGATAGAAGAAAGCCGTTCTCATATTAAAACAAAATCTTGGATTATTGCGGATCTCACAGGACATTATCAATTTAATAAATATATGACATTCCGAGCTGGTATCTACAATTTATTTAATTATCGCTATGTGACTTGGGAGTCTGCTCGACAAACAGTATGGAATGGCAGTTTAGAAACTAATTTAGATACCCCAAACTACTCTGTCGTAGCCGCCCCTGGACGTAACTTTTTTGCAGGACTAGAAATTAAATTTTAATAAGTGATTAAATGCGGTATGCCATAGGCATACTGCATTTTATTGAGTAATGAGCAATGAAAAAAATAATATTCCTAATTATTCCCCTTACTCTATCGAGTCAAGTATGGGCTTTACCACAAGATATAACTATAAAAGAAGCCCCTGAATTAAATTACGAGGCTATCAATATTCATAATTCTTCCTCTTATTGGCAAGATACCCCAAAATCCTCTTCAGAACCCCGTAAAATTAAGGCAGAGCAATTGCGTTATGCGCCTGAATTACTACAAAGAGTAATAAACATTGCAGTTCAGCAAGAACATATTCCACTACTGACAAAAATTCTTCCTATCTATGAAACAAGTGCTAACCCAAGCCCAATTATCATCGCTTATGCAAAAGGGTTAATAGCAAAATCAACACAGCAATATCCCTTAGCCATAAACCAATTTACAAAAGTAGAAAAACTCCAGCCTAATTCAGAAAAAGCCATTTTTCATCGTATTGACAGCCTACTGCTAGATCAACAAATCTGGCTGGCCTCAAAACTTGTTCAGCAGCATCTATCAACACCCTCTCTACCATTCCGTCTTCAACTAGAGAAAATAGATCAATATCTCCAATCTCGTAAAGAATGGAAATACTATCTTAAAATCGAATTTCTCAATGATAAGAATATTAATAATGCACCAGATAAAGCAAAAGTTGGCTCATTTTCATTCGAAAAGCCCCTTGCAGATAAAGGGTTAAGCTATCAATTTGGCAATCAAAAAACTTTTTTTATGCCAAATGGTTTTTATACTCAATGGCAAACTGATTTTATCGGCAAAATATACCGCACTTATCACCAATACAATGATTTTTATGGGCGAATAACGATGCCTTTCGGCTATGCCAATTATCATCATCAATTTACACTAGAGCCTTATACAGGACTACGCATTTTTGCCGAAAAGCCTTACACTAATCATTTTGGTATAACAACCAGCTGGCAATATCAATGGACGAACAATTTTCGCAGTAAAATTGCATTTAATTATGCAACTGAACGGTATCGGCAGAAACAATATAAACATCTCACAAACTACACACAAAATCTATCGTTGAGTGGCACTTGGACAATTAACTCAAAATGGTATGCTGGCATCTCTGCTGAGATAGGTAAAAAATATGCCACCGATTATCCACAAGATCGATATATAAAATATCGGGCCAATATCAATATAGGCTATCAAAACCAAAATATTGGCGCTCGTTTACGCCTTGCTCGCGAACAGAAAAACTACCAAGCACCATTCTACTGGGGATTAAGTGGTAATGCCAAACGGCAGGATCGCGAAACACAATTTTCAGCATCAATCTGGTCCCCTCATATTCAATTTATGGGGATAATGCCAACATTAGGTTATAACTATCAACGTGTAAACAGTAACAGCTTAAATATTCCTTATCACAAACATAGCATCACATTTGAAATACAAAAAATATTTTAATGTGAATTCTCCTCTTAGCTTCTATGAGTCTTGGCGTTAATTAAGATAGTAAAAATCCCAAAGGAGAGCATTTGAGCTAGAAATTTAGGCCTATGCTCTCCTAAATAAGTAAAATTTATATTCAATGTAAAAGTATAAAAGTGCGGTTGTTTTTTCCTACATTTTAGGCTAACAAGGAATTACCTGATATTTATCACGTTATGACAATAATGGGATAAATTAAGGGGCTGTAGTAGATTAGCCCTAAATTTCACACCATTTTCGCAATATTTTTAACTGCTCTTTTGGTGTCCCAAAGTTAAACCGAAATTCACATTCCTTCAAGAATAAAGGAAAGTTTTT
>NZ_CBCSDH010000030.1:0-11901 GCF_965138825.1 Avibacterium endocarditidis | reverse complement strand
AAACAATTTTACGAACGCTTACGCGCGAATGGTAAGGCGTTCAAAGTGGCGATTAACGCCTGTATGCGTAAGCTTCTAACCATTTTAAATGCGATTGTCCGCGATGGTTCGCAATGGGACGCTCACGCGCTTTAATTAACGAATTTGTATTTTTGCTTTTTAGCGGAATACAGTTGCTACAATAAAACCTTTTTTATTGAGAAAAAACCAATGGACTTCCAAGATCTAAAACTTTTCATCGACCTAGCGGAAAATAAAAATTTCGCTAAAACTGCGGGGCAGCATTATATGTCGCCCTCCACCCTTTCACGGCAAATTAAACGGCTTGAAGAAGAATTGGGTGAGCCGTTGTTATTGCGTGATAACCGCAAGGTTTCGCTCACTCCCGCAGGCGAACTATTTTTGCAATTTGCTTATCCACAATGGCAACAATGGCAATCTTTAAAACAGCAATTTCGTTCTAATCAGCAGGAGTTGCAAGGGGAGCTGCGCCTATTTTGCTCGGTTACTGCCGCATACAGCCACCTGCCACCAATGTTAGAAAAATTCCGCTCACACTATCCAAAAGTAGAAATTCAGCTAACCACTGGCGATCCTGCGATGGCACTTGACTTTATTCAGCGTCAACAAGTTGATTTAGCCCTAGCTGGACGCCCCGCGCACTTGCCACAAAATGTAATATTTCATCATATTGATGACATAACCCTTTCCCTCATTGCGCCACGAGTAGCCTGTGCCACCACGCAATTATTGCAGCAAACACCCATTGATTGGCAAGAAATCCCCTTTATTTTGCCAGTGGAAGGGCCTGCTCGACAGCGGATTGATCAGTGGTTTCAACAGAAAAAAATCAAACACCCGAAAATTTACGCCACCGTATCAGGACACGAAGGGATTGTATCAATGGTGGCGCTTGGTTGCGGTGTAGCATTATTGCCTGATATTGTGATCCAAAACGGCCCGCTTAATTTACAGGTTTCCACCTTAGAGATTGATATTCCCGTGCAGCCATTCGATTTAGGGATTTGCGTACAAAAGAACTTACTAAATTTGCCCTTAGTTCGTGCATTTTGGCAAATGTTGGGGTAAAGTGCGGTAAGAATTTGGTGAATTTTAGGTGGATTATGGTAAAAGGTATCGGTTTTTCTCTTTTAGCCTCAATGTTGTTTGGCTATATTTATTATTTTTCCACATTATTACTGCCATTAAGTGGCGAAGATATTTTTGGCTATCGTGTTGTTTTTACTGCACCTTTTGTGATTGCTGCGGTGTTTATTTTTCGCCAAAAATATATGCTGATCGCTCACCTAAAACGCATCAAATCGCAGCCTTGGTTATTGCTGGTTTTTCTATTTAACGGCAGCATTATGGGATTTCAAATGTGGCTTTTTTTATGGGCGCCAAACAACGGCGGCGCATTGAGCGTTTCCCTTGGCTATTTGCTACTGCCCCTCGTTTTAGTGGCAGCAGGGCGAATTTTCTTCAAAGAAAGCATTTCTCCGATGAAATTTCTTGCCATCATCATCGCCGCCATCGGCATCGCCTTTAACATTAGCGCAAAGGGCGGACTTTCTTGGGAAAGCATTGCCGTTTGCACTTACGCCGTTTATTTTATGGTTCGCAAATGGTTCGGCTTTAACGACATCACCAGTTTTGCCATTGAGATGGTATTGACCTTGCCTGTGTGTATTTATTTCGCCGCGCAAGTAAACATCGCAGAAGTGCGGTTGGTTAATCCGAATATTTTATCGTTATTATTTCTTCTTGGCTTGCTCAGCGGCATTGCCTTTAATGCTTACATTGTTGCCAGCAGCCTATTGCCTATCAACGTACTAGGATTACTTGGCTACGCTGAACCCATAATGATGCTCGCCGTTTCGCTATTCATCGGAGAAAATATTGACGCCGAAAATTACCCGCTCTTTTTATCTTTAATGATCGGTATGGGGCTGATCATCATTGATGGATTACGAGCAATGCAACGAAAAACAGTTCCCCCCATTTCCTAAACGCCCTCATATTTTCCATACAAAAGGAAATATAAAGTGCGGTGGGATTTTGCGGAGTTTTTATCGCAACAGACTATCCTTAATATAAAGAAACAAAAGGGCGAATCATTCGCCCCAAAAAATCCTAAAAAAAGCACCGCACTTTTGTTTTAACTGCCTAATATCGTTTCAATCTCTTCCTGCACGGCAAACCATTCCATTTCGACTTCGTCTAGCTGTTTTTTGTATTCCGCTTGATCTTTTAAAAGTGCGGTGAGATTTTCTTTCATTTCAGCTTGGTACAGATCACCGTTGGCGAGCTGTTGCTCAATGTCTGCCAGCTTTTGTGATAGAGCTTCCATTTTGCTTTCCCATTGGGCGAGAGATTTTCGCAATGGCGCGAGCTGTTGGCGAAGTTCCGCTTCTTTGCGTTTTTGCTCTTTACGATTTTGGCTGCAGCTTTCTTTATTGCTTTCTGTTTTGCCAGAGAGTTGGCTTTGGCTATTTTGTTCGTTGAGCCATTTTTGATAATCGTCTAAATCGCCTTTAAACTCTTCTACTTGCCCATCGTGAACCAAATAAAACTCATCAACGGTATTGCGTAATAAGTGGCGGTCGTGGGAAACAATCACCAGCGAACCCTGATAATCCACTAAGGCTTCGGTGAGGGCTTGTCGCATATCCAAATCTAGATGGTTGGTTGGCTCATCGAGCAACAGTAAATTCGGACGTTGCCAAACAATTAACGCTAGCACTAAGCGTGCTTTTTCGCCACCCGAGAAATGAGCGACTTGTTCGTTCACTTTATCGCCGTGGAAAGCGAAGCTGCCGAGATAATCGCGTAATTGTTGTTCTGTTTGTTGTGGGGCGAGCTGCTGCATATGCCAAAGGGCGCTTTCTTCCGCGCGCAAGGTATCCAGCTGATGTTGCGCAAAATAACCAAGCTGTACGCCTTTTGCGAGCTGAATATTACCAGAAAGTGCGGTGATTTCTCCCGCTAATAATTTGATCAGCGTGGATTTCCCTGCACCATTTTTACCCAGCAAACCAATGCGTGAACCAGGGACGAGATTTAATTTGATTTGTTTCAGAATTTCCGTGGTTTGCCCATTATTTTCATAACCCGCACTGACTTTCTCCATTGAAAGCAATGGATTAGGCAACGCCAGCGGCTCACGAAATTCAAAGGTAAATGGATTATCCACATAAGCAGGGGCGATAAGCTCCATTCGGGCAAGGGCTTTCATTCGGCTTTGGGCTTGTTTCGCTTTAGTGGCTTTGGCTTTAAAGCGGTCGATGTATTTTTGCAAATGAGCCACTTTTTGCTGTTGTTGACGGTATAACGCGGTTTGTTGGGCTAATTTTTCCGCCCGTTGTTTTTCAAAAGAAGAATAATCGCCCGTGTATTCGTTAATTTTTTGATTTTCGATATGCAGAATTTTATCCACCACAGGATCAAGAAAATCGCGGTCGTGAGAAATCAGCACCAATGTGCCTTGATATTGTTGCAACCAGCGTTCCAGCCAAATTACCGCGTCTAAATCTAAATGGTTGGTTGGCTCATCAAGCAAGAGCAAATCGGAAGGGCATAATAGGGCTTGGGCTAAATTTAACCGCATACGCCAACCGCCAGAAAAGGCACTCACAGGCTGGCTTAATTCTGCTTGGCTAAAACCTAAGCCGTTTAATAATGATGCGGCACGGGATTGAATCGTCCACGCGTCAATGGTATCCAACTGTTCGTGAATGCGTGCAATGGCATTGCCATCATTGTTTTGATTGGCTTGCTCTAACTGTTGCTGTAATGCCACATATTGGCGATCGCCTAAAATCACATAATCCAAGGCGGAAATGGCAAGAGATGGGGTTTCTTGATTCACCCAAGCCAGTTGCCAATTTGTGGGGTAATTCACTTCACCGCCCTCTGCACTGATTTCTTTTTTTAATAAGGCAAGTAGCGAAGATTTACCGCAGCCATTTTTGCCCACCAAGCCCACTTTTTGCTTCGGATTAATGGTGGCATTGGCATTTTCTAGTAAGGTCGTTTGTCCACGTTTTAGCGAAAGATTGGTAAATAAAATCATTAAATTTCGGTTTATCTCTGATCAACAAAAGGGTTATTTTCCACGTTTTTATAAAAATTGCCAATCATTCCAAATTTTTATTGGAAATTTTTCAAAAACCATTTTCAACAATGTGATCTAGTTCAATTTTTTTATAACCTAAACAGGATATGATACAAAATGCAGTTTTACATCTTTGAGGTATAAAAATGACAAACGCTGAACTTATGCAAGAAGGCATAAATCTGATGCTTTCAGGAATGGGGTTCGTGCTGGTTTTCTTGTTAATCCTAATTTTTGCCATTGGATTAATGTCGAAACTGGTAAACCGCTTTTTTCCTGAGCCTGTTCTCACCCAGCCTTCCCCGATAAAAGCACCATCCACTCAAACAGATGATTTAGAAAGATTACGCCCAATTATTGTGGCGGCGATTGCTCATCATCGCCGTAATCAAGGGCTTTAAATTGATTAATTTGGAGAAAATACAATGACTGTTGAAAAGAAAAAAATTGCCGTAACTGATGTTGTGTTGCGTGATGCACACCAATCCCTTTTTGCGACCCGTTTACGCCTTGATGATATGTTACCTATTGCTGCTGAGCTTGATGAAATTGGCTATTGGTCGCTTGAAGCTTGGGGCGGTGCAACCTTTGACTCTTGTATTCGTTTTTTAGGGGAAGATCCTTGGGTGCGTTTGCGTGAACTCAAAAAAGCAATGCCAAAAACCCCATTACAAATGTTATTGCGTGGGCAAAATTTGCTTGGCTATCGTCATTATGCTGATGATGTGGTAGATCGCTTTGTGGAACGTGCCGTGCATAACGGAATGAGCGTGTTCCGTGTGTTTGACGCAATGAATGATCCGCGTAATATGCAACAAGCATTGAAAGCGGTACGCAAAAATGGCGGCCACGCACAAGGCACACTAAGTTATACCACAAGCCCCGTGCATACTTTACAAACTTGGCTTGATACCACAGAACAACTGTTAGAAATTGGTATTGATTCCCTTGTGATCAAAGATATGTCGGGCATTCTCACACCAAATGAAGCCTATCACTTAGTTAGCGAAATCAAACAACGCTTTGATGTGCAACTTCATCTTCATTGCCACGCCACCACGGGAATGGCAGAAATGGCCTTATTGAAAGCCATTGAAGCGGGCGTGGACGGCGTAGATACTGCCATTTCTTCAATGAGTGGCACATACGGACACCCCGCCACCGAAGCCTTAGTGGCCACCTTAAAAGGCACGCCATATGACACGGGGCTAGATATTCAAAAATTAGAGAAAATTGCTGCCTATTTCCGCGAAGTTCGTAAAAAATACCATAAATTTGAAGGCCAATTAAAAGGCGTAGATAGCCGTATTTTGGTGGCACAAGTGCCGGGCGGAATGCTCACCAATTTGGAAAGCCAGCTCAAACAGCAAAATGCCTCTGACAAACTGGATTTAGTGTTGCAAGAAATTCCAAAAGTGCGGGAAGATTTGGGCTATATTCCATTGGTAACGCCAACCTCGCAAATTGTTGGAACACAAGCGGTGATCAACGTGCTAATGGGTGAGCGTTATAAAACCATCGCCAAAGAAACCGCAGGGATTTTGAAAGGTGAATACGGTCGCACGCCTGCCCCTGTGAATGCTGAATTGCAAGCACGCGTGTTAGAGGGTGCAGAGCCAATCACCTCACGCCCTGCGGATCACCTTGAGCCTGAAATGGAAAAACTCACTGCCGAAATCAAACAGCAAGCCAAAGAGAAAGGCATCAAACTGTCTGATAATGAAATTGACGATGTGCTTATTGTGGCATTGTTCCCACAAGTGGGGCTGAAATTCCTTGAAAATCGTGGCAACCCTGATGCCTTTGAGCCTGCACCAACGGTGGAACAAGCACCAGAAAAAACTTCGCAAAAAACCACCGCACCTGTAAACCAATCTGCCGGTGGCGCAGCGGTTTATACGGTGGAATTAGAGGGCAAAGCCTTTGTGGTGAAAGTGAGCGAGGGCGGCGATATTAATCAAATCACCCCAGCTGCAACACCATCAGTTCAACCAGCTCAACCTGCACAAACCGCACCACAGCCTGCCGCGCCGCAAGCCACACCGCAAGCAGCAAATGGTACGCCAGTGAATGCGCCAATGGCAGGCACTATTTGGAAAGTAGTGGCAACCGAGGGGCAACAAGTGGCGGAAGGCGATGTGTTGCTCATTCTTGAGGCGATGAAAATGGAAACGGAAATTCGTGCGGCAAGTGCGGGAACGGTGCAAAATATCCGCGTGAAAGCTGGTGATGCCGTTGCCGTGGGCGATACCTTATTAACGATTGCATAAGTGCGGGGTAAAAATGGAAAGTATTTTGTCATTACTGCGTGGAATGGGCATTATGCACCTAGAGTGGGGGCAGGCGGTGATGATTGCCGTCAGCCTGCTACTCTTATGGCTTGCCATTGCGCGCAAATTTGAACCCCTGTTATTGCTACCCATTGGCTTTGGTGGATTGCTCTCTAATATCCCAGAAGCAGGGCTGGCAATGACTGCGTTGGATAATCTGTTGCACAATGGCACAAGCCAGCAACTGGCGATAATCGCGGAGAAACTCGGCACAGTGGCAGATCCTCTCGCCATTAAGACCGCACTTAACAACGCTTTGCCGTCTGTGCAAAATGAGTTGGAAGTGATGGCAGGCGATATGGGCTATACCGCAGGTGTGCTGGCATTGTTCTATAAAGTGGCGATCGGATATGGCGTTGCTCCGCTCATTATTTTTATGGGCGTGGGTGCGATGACGGATTTCGGCCCACTGCTCGCCAATCCACGCACGCTCTTATTGGGCGCAGCGGCACAGTTTGGTATCTTTGCTACGGTGTTGGGCGCATTAGGCTTAAACTGGCTGGGTATCATCGACTTTACCCTGCCACAAGCTGCCGCAATCGGCATTATTGGTGGAGCAGACGGCCCAACCGCCATTTATCTTGCGAGCAAACTCGCCCCTGAATTATTAGGTGCAATCGCCGTGGCAGCCTATTCTTATATGGCGCTCGTGCCATTAATTCAGCCGCCGATTATGAAAGCGCTCACTTCACAGCAAGAACGCAAAATCCGAATGGTGCAACTGCGTACTGTAAGCAACCGCGAAAAAATTCTTTTCCCGATTGTTCTATTAGTACTGGTGGCGTTGCTCTTACCTGATGCTGCGCCATTATTAGGAATGTTCTGTTTTGGTAATTTAATGCGCGTCAGTGGCGTGGTGGAACGCTTAAACGACACCGCACAAAATGCGCTGATCAACATCGTTACCATTTTCCTAGGGCTTTCCGTTGGGGCAAAATTGGTGGCGGATAAATTCCTCCAACCACAAACTCTCGGGATTTTATTATTAGGTATGATCGCCTTTGCTATCGGTACCGCATCTGGCGTATTAATGGCGAAATTAATGAACCGCTTTAGCAAAAATCCAATTAACCCATTAATTGGCGCAGCGGGGGTTTCTGCCGTACCAATGGCCGCGCGCGTTGCCAATAAAATTGGTTTAGAAGCCGATCACCAAAACTTCCTACTAATGCACGCAATGGGGCCAAACGTCGCAGGCGTTATTGGATCTGCCATCGCTGCTGGGGTAATGTTGAAATATATTTCAGCTATTATGTAAAAGCACATAAAAAAGCCACCTTAGGGTGGCTTTTTTACTTCACACATTTTACTTCATTCTTCATGAATGGTTATGGATTTTCTTTCCCTACGCAAATAATATATAAACAATCCCAAAGCAATGGCTGCCGCCAAAATAGCATACAGCGTAATCAATTTGCTTAACACATATTGCTCAGAAAAATAGCCGATAAGTCCAAAAGTACCCACCATAATTAAAGAACCTAAAGAATTTGCTACAGACTGTAAAAAGCTGCGCTGATCAGAGGCAATACGATGATTTAAAATGACATTTAAAGAGGTATCAATAATTTCATAACAAATTAATAAGAATACAAATTGAATTATCATCATTGAGGCAGAAGGGAAAACATAACTCACCATTAACATTAAACATAGCATTACTAAGAAAATGATAATGGATTTCTGCTCCGTAATCTTTTCTGCAATATGCCCTGAAATGACCGATGAAAAAGCACTAAAAATAAATGACCCCGAGTACACTAATCCAATTAATGCCATATTAATGGAAAACTCTGCTAATATTTCTTGGTAGTACAACACAATGGAGCTGAATACGCCTTGTAAAATCCCGATAACTATAATCAGTAAAGCAACGGGGTGTGCAATGAGCATAAAAAATAACGCTTTTTTCGACCGCACTTCTGTTTCTTGAAGATTAACTGCCCCATCAGCAGCTACCACGGTTTCACCTTGCGTTTTTTGCGCCTGATAAACATCCCCTACCGTCATCATTAGCCCAAACGCAACCAATTGTGCGGCAATACCTAAATAAAAAAACCAGTCCCAATATTGTTGATCCGCAATCCACCCGCCAATGAAAGAACTGAAAGCCAAAGCACCAATAGAAAGTGCATTATATAATCCGAAGATTTTATGATAATGTTGTTGCTTATTTTGATAGTGTAAATCATCATATAACAAAGCACGATCGGCGCCAGAAATTAATGCAAGCGCAAAACCAAAAATAATAAAAGCACTAAATGCCATTATCAGATTTGATATATGCAACATTAAAAAACAAATAACATACATTTAGCAGAAAAGTCTTGATGCTCACGCGGAAAAATTTTCCAAAAGAAGCATCCCCCCTGTTACAATTTACACCTTTATAAAAATCTATTGGAGTAAACTCTTTTCTTTCAGTAAAAAATAATAAATCTCAAAAAAAATCTATATTTCATCATCAAGTATAGACATATCAAAAAAACCTATTATCTAAAATATTAAAATAATATTTTTCTAGATCGTCTATACTGTACAATCTATTTCCATATAATGAAAAACATGTACTATTAGAGTACTTCAAAATTACATCCTTCTTAAGCTGCATTTTTTCATAAAAACCTCTTGACAACCATTTTAATTTCAGAAATGACAAAAAAGCTTGTTTTGCAAACAAACTCTTATCGCGATTTAACCGACACAGAAGAGAAAGATGAAAAAGAATACAACCACTCAAAAAATAAAATCTATGAAAGTCACTGTGAACCATGTAATAGAATCAGTAAATCGCTGCTAGAAAAATAGACTAATCTAAAGCTATCTTATAGGAATAAGATAGCTTTTTATCATGGATTTGCATAATACTTATGATTTATAGCCCTTATCTATCTATTACTATGCATATATTTCTATCTCTTGAAACTTAAAAAAACGATTGTCAATCTTTTTGTTCACTCTCGTCATCCCCGCCTCCTAAAATGAAACAAGCAATATAACAAAAGTTACTATCCAACCATTTTTTATCACTCAAGACCACAACCAGCCCTCAAGTGTTATCTCTGCTTATCAAAATGCTCTTTTCTATGAAATATTTTTGTTGTAAATCGCAAAAATGTAGCACACAATATACATAATAAATAACTTACTATCCATTTTACTATGAGCAAAGAAAAAACACTTAAAAAAGAGAAAGTAAATATCACAAGACGACCATCTCAAACCTTTAATTTTGATGAAAAGATAGGAGAAGGGTACTTTTCCGCGAGCTATTTTCTAAAAGCAAAGCACATTGCGGAACAAAAGAGGCCAAAACAATGGGTAACAATGCAATTCTTCCAAAAAAAACAGGCCATTTTATGTGGTGTTGATGAAGCCATCGCCTTACTACAACGTTTTGCACGGAACCCTGAAGGATTGAAAATTTGGGCATTAAATGATGGCGACGTAATCTCCCCCTTTGAAAGCGTATTAATTGTTGAAGGATTTTATGAGGATTTTGCCTATCTCGAAGGGATTATTGATGGCATTCTAAGTCGTTGCACCTCCATCGCCACCAATGTGCGGGAAACGCTCAACGCCGCCAACGGAAAACCCATTATTTTTATGGGCGACCGCAATGATTATTTTACCTTGCAACCCACTGATGGCTACGCCGCCTATATTGGCGGGGCAACAATGCAAGCCACCGATGCAATGCACCAATACCAAGGCGGAACAGGCGTAGGCACAATGCCACATTCCCTTATTCAACTGTTTAATGGCAACCTTATTCAGGCTTGCGAGGCCTATATGCAAGTCTATCCTAATTCTCCCCTTACCGCTTTGGTTGATTACAACAATGATGTGATTACCGATAGTTTAAAAGTAGCAAAACACTTCGGTGAAAAACTCTATGCGGTGCGCGTTGATACCTCCGCCAATATGGTAGATCGCTACTTCCTTACCCACCAAGAAACCTTTGGACAAGAGGATTTGCGTGGCGTTAATGTGCCATTAATCAAACAACTGCGTCATCAACTAGATCAAGCAGGCTTTCCATGGGTGAAAATTGTGGTGAGTGGTGGTTTTAATCAACAGAAAGTACAACATTTTGAACAACAAAATGCCCCTGTGGATTACTATGGCATCGGTGCCTCTTTGCTCAAAATCTCCATTGATTTTACTGGGGATTGTGTACGTTTAAACGGCAAAGCACAAGCAAAAGCGGGAAGACACTACCGTGTTAATCCACGCTTAAGTACGGTACATTTTTAGCACGTTTTTCTCTCCCAAACATTGGGAACAGTTATGAATATTTATAGTAAGGAGAAGTCCAATGAAAGATTATTTAGCCTATTTAATTCAATGGGTTGAGCAACAACGACAAGATTATAATGCCCTTGGCTATGTGGTCGGCATTAGCGGCGGAATTGACTCTGCGGTGGTCAGCCATTTATTAATGCGTACAGGCGCGTCCGTGCAAGGCCTATTACTACCTTCTGCCACAACCAGCACGCAAGATGTAGAAGATGCCAAATTAGTTGCTGAAAGTGCCAAATGCCCTTTATTAACGCTTCCTATCACACCACTGTATGAATGTTTTATGGATTCGATGTCTCCACTATTCAATCAAAATGCACAACACCAAGCCGTGATCAAAGGCAATGTACAAGCCCGTTTGAGAATGCTTGCACTTTATGCTTACGCGCAAAGCCACCAAGCCATTGTAGTGGGAACAGATAACGCTGCAGAATGGTTTACGGGCTATTTCACCAAATTTGGTGATGGCGGTGTGGATATTGCCCCTTTATTAGCCTTACGCAAAGAACAAGTTTATGAGCTAGCAAGGCTATTGAATGTGCCTCAACAAATCCTCACTAAAGCCCCCAGTGCGGGCTTATGGGAAGGGCAAACAGACGAACAAGAAATGGGCGTAACTTATCAAGAAATTGATGCCTTTTTACGCGGTGAACCTATCTCCGCACAAGGCAGAAAACAAATTGATTTTTGGCATCAACGCTCACACCATAAACGTAGATTGCCTGCTTCACCTGTAAAACCTAAGTTGCCATAATGTGGAAAGCATCACTGCATCTGTTTTCTTTATATCAATTATGCTCTTCTTCTCAAGGAGTTTATAAAACAAATCTAAATATTACATTAGAATTTGTCGTATGCACTCCTTCTCACCTGCGCTACTATCAAATAAGCATTATTAAGTCTACTACCAATTCTTACTATCTTTAATTACCTTATATTATTGCTTATACATTGATGGCATTACTTTTGGGGCTGTAGTAGATTAGCCCTAAATTTCACACCATTTTCGCAATATTTTTAACTGCTCTTTTGGTGTCCCAAAGTTAAACCGAAATTCACATTCCTTCAAGAATAAAGGAAAGTTTTTTCGGTTAATTCCATTATATTTTCGCAGTATCCGCTTCGCCTGANTCCAAAAATTTNCAATGCCATTAA
>NZ_CBCSDH010000029.1:0-16121 GCF_965138825.1 Avibacterium endocarditidis | reverse complement strand
GTTCGGTGTAATGCTCAAAATCAAGCAATTTCGCCAACTCAACGCGCAAAGTTAAGATCTCTTGCATAATGACGGAATTATCCCATTTCCCTGCATTCGGGCCTTGTTCTGAAGCACGAGTTACAAAAGCNCGATACATTTCTTCACGCAATTGACGGTTTTCACAATAGGTCATCACCGGCAAATAGCTTGGAAACTCAAGAGTGAAGCGATAACCTTCTAGCCCTTTGCTTTCTGCAGATTGTTTTGCCGCTTGNAAAGCACTTTCTGGCAAGCCTGCCAATTCATTTTTATCCGTGATAACCTTATCCCAGCCCATTGTGGCATCTAGCACATTATTGCTAAATTGTGAGCTTAATTCAGATAAACGCGCCACGATTTCACCATAGCGTTTTTGTTTTTCGGCTGGCAAAGAAATGCCAGACAATTTGAAATCGCGCAATGCATTATCAATGGCTTTCTTCTGTGCCACGCTGTAGGTTTCATATTCTGGGCTATTTTTCAGCTGTAAATAGGCTTGGTATAAGCCTTCGTGTTGCCCTAGCCAAGTGCTATATTCAGAAAGCAACGGCAAGCAAGCTTGATAGGCTTCACGCAATTCAGGGCTATTTTTCACCGCATTTAAATGGCTTACAGGCGACCAAGCTTTGCTTAAGCGATCGCCACTTTCAGTAAGCGGTTCAATAAAATTCTGCCAAGTTAAGTGCGGTTGTTTTAAAACCTGTTCTACGGTATCTCGATTTTCTTGAATTAATTGACTAATTGCAGGTTGAATATGTTCAGGTTTAATTTGCGAAAACTGCGGTAAGAGAGTTTCGCCTAACAATGGACTTGACATAAAAGCTCCTTAAAGCTCCTTGCTTTTAAAAGAAAGTATTAATCTAATAAATGAGGCAAGATTTTATAATATCAAGGTTGAGAAATCTAAAAAAATATGGATAATTGAGAATAATTTTTATTTGGAAAGAAAAATGAAAGCTATTTACATCATTTTAGGATTTATTTCACTGGCCCTTGGCATTATTGGCGCATTTTTGCCCCTGCTGCCGACCACGCCTTTTTTATTGCTCACCGTGTTTTGCTTTGCGCAAGGCTCTGAACGTTTGCATAACTGGATCATTCAAACAGAGCTGTACAAAAAACATCTGCAATCTTTTAGCGAACAACGGGCTTTAACCTTAAAAACCAAAATCCGTATTCTTATTTTATCCACCACAATGCTGGCGATCGGCTTTTATTTCACGCCGACTATGTTTGGCAAAGCAGCGATTTTGCTTGGCTTGCTGATTCATTATTGGGTGTTCTTCTTTTGGATTAAAACCCTGAAAGAATAATGCACACGAAAGGAAAGAATAATTGGTAATCAAGGGGCGTTTTTGTATAATGCCCCTATTTTTACATCAGCCTTTAAGCCAATGTCATCATTTAAGTTTCCTACTATTTTGCCAAGTGCGGTGCTTTTTTGCGCAATTTTTTCCTTAACCAGTTGCGATCAGCCAAAGCAGGTTGCGATCCCTAATTCCGCACCAACACAAACGCCTACCACTGAGCCTGAAGTGCGTATTCCCCACTTAGTACGTGGCGTTTATGGGGATTTAGTGATTTCTCCAGAAAAACTGCAAAACGATGAACAAGCGAATTTTTTGCGTGATACTTTAGAAGGCTTGGTAATTTACGATCCGCACGGTAACGTGATCCCAGCCGTCGCGCAGAGCTGGCAAACGAAAGATAACAAAGTTTGGACATTCACTTTGCGCGAATCGGCAAAATGGTCTAACGGCTTGCCGGTTACCGCAGAGGATTTTGTGCAAAGCTGGCAAAAACTGATTGCATCACAAAGCCAATTAAAACGTTATTTGGTCTATATGGGGCTACGTAATGCTGAGGCAATTCTCCAAGGTGAAAGCCCCCCTTCTCAATTAGGTGTAACGGCACTTTCAGCACATCAGTTAGAGATCCAACTTGAAAAGCCGACCCCCTATTTGCCAGCGATGCTTGCTCACCCCGCACTGTTACCTCAATACCTTGCTCCTCATCAAGGCTTTGTTAGCAACGGTGCTTATTATGTGAAAGATCAGCAAGGCGATGAAATTCATCTGGCGCAAAATCCTTACTATTGGCAAGCTGAGAATGTAGGATTTTCCTTGGTTGATTATAAAAAACTCACGCCAAATCAAGACCTAACGGGCATTGATATTGTTGCCAATCCCAAACAAAGCAATGTGCAAGTCACCTATTTGCCAAAACTTTGTACTTATTACTATGAATTTAATTTTAACGATCCAAGGCTAGCCAAAAGTGCGGTGCGAAAATCCTTAGTTTTTCTCGCTTCTGCACGAAATTTAGTGCGTGGAGAACAGCAGGCACGTCTTGCGAGCAATCATTTTCTGCCCCAATCAATGCAAGGCGAACCTGAAAATGCGTGGTCGCCCGTGCTAGTGGAACAGCTTTTACAGCAAAATGGTATCACCGAAAAATCCCCACTGGTGCTGCGTTTAACCTTTGATCAAGAAGGCTTTAATCACACCATTGGACAACGTTTAGTGCAAATGTGGTCGCAATCAGATCTCATTCATATTCAGGCTGATCCCGTGCCTTGGCAAACCTTGTTGGAAAAACGCGCCAAAGGGGATTTCCAAATTATTCGCTCTGGCTGGTGCGCCGATTATAACGATCCTTCTGCATTTTTGATGAGTTTTTATTCCAAAAGCCCAGACAATAAATCTGCTTATCACAATGAAAAAGTAGATGCGCTGCTAGAGCAAAGTTTGCAACCTATTGCTACGCAAAAACGCACCGCACTTTATCAACAAGTTAGCCAATTATTGCAGCAAGATAATGTAGTTTTGCCCGTTTTTCAGTACACAATCCCAATTTATCTTAGCCCCAACTTACAAGGCATTGATAAACAAAATTCGAGCAATGTGATTTATAGTAAGGATTTGAGATAAATAGCCCCAATAATTTTTATGAGGTTTTAAAATTATTTTGAAAAAATAATTTGTCTAATTTCACTAATTTGTGACGCATTTAAACCATCCCCCCTAAAAAAGCTCTTGAGCCAATTTGTTTGTGTTTCTAACTTATTAGGGTGATGCCTTTTTTCGAAGCTATTTAATTTTGCTTTGGCACGATCAACATAGCTTTTTAATTTTGTTGATTGAGCAGGAGAGAAATCCACCATTTTTATTAGGGCTTTAACATCTTTTTCTGCCAGATTTTCTGCTTTTAATAAAGAATTTACCCAATTAAATTGACTTTGAGGTTTGCTTGGTAAACTTCTCGGAGAGATTTTGTTTATTCTATCAATTTGCTCCTGTATTTTTGAGGCAAATATAGTCATATTTTTAGTTTGACTATTATCTATTGAATGATGATTGGCTTGGGGAATATGATCTATGCTATCTAATCGCTCAGCTTGTTTTATCCGCTCTTTTGTAAGATAGTAATGAATAATAGAATCAAAGCCCTTATCTTTGGAAATAATATAAAGAACATCAAATTGAAATTCTGTGGTAATACGCGCCATTTCATCAACAATAATAAAATCTAACGCATTTTTTCCAGCTTTTGGGCATTCAATAATACGGCAATTTTGTCCGAACATCATCAAAGATTTAATCAGCATAACAGGCAATAATTTTTGGTTTTCACCAATACAAAGCACAATAAAATGATCATTCGGTGATAAATAGTCTAATGTTTTAGGTTGGACATTTTCATAGTCAATAAAGATTAGTTTCATTGCATTACCTTATAAAACCTAAGAATATTTTTAATTTGCAGGCATAGCCTCTTCCACTGGAGCGGGCTGAGCACCTAAAGTTGAGGGTTTTAACACATCCCATAGGCTTTGTCGTTTCGGTTCTGGTGCGGCTTCTCTTGATGCGGAGCAGAAAGATTGGTTACGCTCTGCCCACACTGGGATTTGCCTTGCGCTGCTGCAATCCCAACCGCCATAGCTATTAATGCCGACCCATTTAATGCCTGCTGGGGTTGATGGGCGTAAGGTTTTCGCTTGCGTGCGTTGCAGATAGTTTTTATACACCTGCAATGCGCCTGTTGCGCCTGTTAAACGGGTTTCGCCGTTATCATCACGCCCAAGCCAAACGGTGGCGACATTTTCACCGTCAATCCCCACAAACCAAGTATCACGCGCAGAGTTTGTCGTCCCAGTTTTACCCGCTAGACGTAAATGGGCAAATTGATTTTGCAAACTGCGTGCCGTGCCGCGTTCTACCGTTTGCTGCATTGCAAAAAGGGTTTCATAAGCGGCTTGTGCTGGCACAACTTGTTCTGGTTGCATTGGGCGCTGATAAATAAGTTCCCCTTGCTGATTAGTAATGCTATCAATGGTAGCAAGAGGAATATTTGCCCCTTGGTTTGCAATGGTTTGGAACAATTTCGTTACTTCATAAGGAGAGATCGAGTAAGATCCTAGCAACATTGCTGGCACTTTTGGAATTTTCACTTTATCCCAGCCCATCGCTTTTTGGGTTTCAATCACTTTGCTTAAGCCTACTTTCATTCCAATATTCACCGTTGGAATGTTTAATGAGCGAGCAAGTGCGTCCATTAACATCACCGAGCCACTATAACGGCGATCATAGTTACGTGGTTGCCAAGGAGGGCTGCCTTTAGTGCGAATGGTAATCGGCTGATTTTGAATTGGTGTGTTTAAACGAAATTCGCTCGGTTCAGTAAGTGCGGTCAAATAAATTGAAGGTTTTACTAATGATCCAATTTGTCGTCTAGCATTTAATGCGCGGTTAAAGCCCGCATAGTTGGTTTGCAGGCCACCCACAATGGCTTTGATTTCACCATTGCGATAATCTGCCACGATCATTGCTGATTCTAAATAAGGATTTTTATATTTTAACTGTAATTCAGAAACCGCATTAATCACCGCTTGTTCTGCATAGTGCTGCTGTTTAATATCCAAAGTAGAAAAAATACGTGTGCCAGATAAACTGCTCGCCCGATTTTCACCTAATTGTTGGCGAAGTTCTGCCTGTAAAGTTTGAATAAAAGCAGGATATTTACGGTTAATTTGCCCACGCTTTTGCACGCCAAGAGGACGTTTACTTAACATATCGTAAAGTTCTTGCCCAATCACTTTGTGTTCAAGCAATAAACGCAACACCACATTACGGCGTTCAAGGGCGTTTTCAGGATTACGCCAAGGATTATACAGCGAAGGGCCTTTTACCATTCCCACCAATAAGGCGATTTGATCCAAATTGATCTCACGAATTGAGCGACCAAAATAAAAATGGCTCGCTAATTCAAAACCGTGAATTTGCGTGTTGCCGTTTTGCCCGAGATAAATTTCGTTGAGATAGGTTTCTAAAATGCGGTTTTTATCATAACGCCAATCTAAAATCAGCGCCATTAAGGCTTCGTTGATTTTTCTTGTAAAGGTGCGCTCGTTAGAAAGGAAAAGATTTTTAACCAACTGCTGCGTTAAAGTACTTCCGCCCTGCACACGATGGCCAGCTTGAAAGTTTGCCACCATTGCCCTTGCAATGCCTAAAGGGCTTATGCCTTCGTGTTCGTAAAAACGGCGATCTTCGGTTAAAAGTAAGGTATCAATCAATAATCTTGGGTAATTTTGCAAAGAAAGGGTTAAGCGCTCTTCTTTTTCTGATTGCAACATTGCGATTAATTTCGGCGCAAGCGGAAACGCATCAATGGCTTTCACGTTCACCAAATCTTCGATTACCGCTAATTTATTGTCTTTAAAACGTAAGCGAAAAACACGCTGTGCTTCAGGTTGAACAGGAAATGGAAAAGCGCCACGCAACAAAACAATTGTGTTGTCTTCAATTTTGAAATCCCCTGGTGCAGCCACCATTGTGGTTTGGCGATAATCATTTTCGAGCAGGCGTTGCTTCACTTGTTCAAGGCTAAGCTCATCACTTAAACGAATGGATTCAATACGGCTATACACTTCCGCTGGCAGCTGCCAGATTTGGCCATCCATTTTGGAACGAATTTGTCCGTCTAAATAAATGCCGTAAAAAATGATGTAACACACCACGACAAACGCAACTTTTAGCAAAAAATTACGCAAACGCTTTCTTCGAGAGGGCTTGCTCGTTTTATTTGTTTCTGGCGTTGAGTTGCTTTCTGACATTGCTCTGTTATACCTAGTTATCTGCCCCGAACCTTAGCGGTTAAAGGATAAATAAGATTGTAAAAATTGCTCAAAATCTTCCAAACCACAAAACGCTAAACTTTCTTCATCATAATAATGGAAATCTTGCTCAAGTTCTTGCTGTTCATCAATAGAAAGATTATTCGCGCGCACCATCACTTCATCTGCACTAATAAATACACTGTATTCTGCGCCGAGCAATTTGAAATCCTGCATTGGCGCTTGGCGTGCTTGATTGATAAGAGAAAGTGCGGTAGAAATTAACTGAAAATTTGACCGCACTTCTGTATTAAGCCAATTTGCCACGGCTTCGTGTCCCATTGAACATTTGGCTGAAATCTGTCCGCCTTGGGCAAAAAATTGATAATCCATTTTGCGAATTGGGTTAAATGCTGAAAGATGAACCGCAACCGCAAGTGGTTGTGGCGTTAGGGTTATTTACCACAAAACGCGAGCCTTCCAGCCCTTCGGTGTAATCCACCGTGCCACCAATTAAATACTGCAAACTCATTGGGTCAATCACTAACTGCACGCCGGAATTTTCAATGGTGAGATCGCCATCGTTTACTTTTTCATCAAAGGTAAAGCCATATTGGAAACCGCTACAACCACCACCTGTGATATAAACGCGTAATTTAAGCTCGCTATTTTCTTCTTCGCTGATCAAGGCTTTTACTTTATTAGCAGCCGCATCGGTAAAGGTTAAAGGGATTGCCATATCTGTCATCATTTATCTCGCTTCTATCCTTGTAAATTGTAAGTTGGGTATTATCTAATAACCAAGTAAACCATTCAAGAATTTATCAAGGATTTTTCCACGTAAAGGTGGTAAAATATCGCACAAAATTTTTGTCAAGGAGAAGTTATGGCAATTCCAATTAGAACAGAACAAGAAATCGAAAAACTGCGGGAGGCCTGCAAATTGGCTTCAGACGTGTTAGTAATGATTGAACCCTATGTGAAAGCAGGCGTTACTACAGGGGAATTAGATCGCATTTGCCACGAGTATATGGTGGAACAACAAAAAGTGATCCCCGCTTGCTTAGGCTATCACGGCTTCCCAAAAGCCACTTGTATTTCCATTAACGAAGTGGTGTGCCACGGCATTCCAAGTGAAGGAAAACAGCTAAAAAACGGTGATATTGTGAACATTGATGTTACCGTGATCAAAGATGGCTACTACGGCGATAATTCCAAAATGTTTATCGTTGGCGAACCAAGTATTCGCAGCAAAAAATTAGTGGACGCCACCCAAGAAGCCCTATACATCGGTTTACGCACGGTCAAACCGGGGATTCGCTTAAGAGAAATCGGCAAAGCAATCCAAAAATATGCAGAATCGCAAGGTTTTAGCGTGGTGCGTGAATATTGCGGACACGGCATCGGCACAGAATTTCACAACGATCCACAAGTGCTACATTATGACGGTGATGACGGCGGTGTGATCCTGAAAGAAGGAATGGTGTTCACCATTGAACCGATGATCAACGCGGGCAAACGTGAAGTACGCCTAATGGGCGATGGTTGGACGGTAAAAACCAAAGATCGCAGCCATTCCGCACAATTTGAGCATCAAATTGTGGTTACCGCCGATGGCTGTGAAGTCATGACTATCCGCGAGGAAGAAGAAAAAGCTGGACGCATTCAGCGTTTTATGGTGAATGTGTAATTTCCCCTACAATGTTATTGAATTATTAATGCAATGTAGGGACAGACCTGTGTGTCTGTCCGAATAAAATGTTCTGAACAGCAAGCAACAAAATAGAATGGGCGAACACACAGGTTCGCTGATAAATCTCCCCTAACCCCTCTTTGTCAAAGAGGGGAATTTCTGAGCGGAGATAACTCAAAGTGCGGTAAAAAATTATCAAATTTTCCACCGCACTTTATCTATAACAAACCTGAATAGCCCCAAAGGAACAAGTCCAAATGTTTACCTACTCGCCTACAATCCCACTCAGTATTCAATCCGTCAAACAACAAAAAGATCAGCTAAAAAACCTCGAGCTTGCTGAGTTCCAGCAATCTTCCGTCTATCAATTACTGGAAAATCGTACAAAATTTTATGACGATTTATTGCGACGCCTTTGGGCGCATTTTCAACTGGATCAACAGCAGGATCTTAGCCTGATTGCGGTGGGTGGTTATGGGCGTGGGGAAATGTTTCCCTTGTCTGACTTGGATTTTTTGATTTTGACGAAATCGCAGCCTAGCGAAGACATTCAACAACAAATCCGTGAGTTTGTGCAATTTTTATGGGATTGTGGTTTTGAAGTGGGACATTCCGTTCGCACCTTGGCAGAATGCGAACAAGCTGGGCGAGAAGAGATCTCTATCGCCACCAATTTGCTTGAAAGCCGTTATTTATGCGGTAATGAAAAATTATTTGAAAAACTCACCGCACTTTTAATCCAACCTGATTTTTGGCGTTTGGCGGATTTTTATCAAGCCAAAATCGCCGAAAAAAATGCGCGCTATCAACGCTACCACAATACCAGTTATAACCTTGAACCTGACATAAAATACAGTCCCGGCGGTTTGCGCGATCTGCATTTGTTGTATTGGCTTGCCTTGCGCCACACGGGGGCAAAAAATTTGCAAGATATTTTGCAAACTGGCTTTATTTACCCAGAGGAATATGATTTATTGCAAGAAAAACAGCAATTTCTGTTTAAAGTGCGGTTCGCTTTACATTTAATTTTAAAGCGTTACGACAACCGATTACTCTTTGATCGCCAAGTGAAAGTGAGCGAATTGCTCGGCTATCAAGGGGAGGGCAATCAAGCAGTGGAAAAAATGATGAAAGCCTTTTTCCAAGCCTTACAAACCATTGCCACGCTCACTCACATTTTAACCAAGCATTATCGTGAACATTTTATCGATAAGCCAAGCCAGCAAACTTGTTTTCCGCTGGATCGCCATTTTTACCTTGCCAATAACGCTATTTGCTTAACGCAGAAAGACTGTTTTCAGCAACAGCCTGACAGTATGCTCGATTTGTTTTTCTATCTTACGCAATATCCAACGGCGGAAATTCATTCCAGCACGTTACGCCAATTAATTCGCACGATCGAAACATTTCACGGCTATTTAAGCGAAAATGTGCAAGGTAGAGCAAAATTTTTACGCTTATTTGAACAGCCTCATTGCGTACAACGGGCTTTTTTGCCAATGCACCAATACGGCGTGTTACGCATCTATTTACCGCAGTGGCAGCACATTGAGGGGCTGATGCAATTTGATTTATTCCATAGCTATACTGTTGATGAACATAGCCTGCGTGTAATGCAAAAATTAGAAAGTTTTACTCAGCCAGAAAGTCAAACCGCGCACCCGATTTGTTATGCCATTTTTGCCCGATTATCACAGCGCACTTTGCTTTATCTCGCTGGATTATTCCACGATATTGCCAAAGGTCGTGGTGGTGATCACGCTGAACTTGGCGCGCAAGATATGGCGGATTTTGCTCGGC
Source organism: Avibacterium endocarditidis (assembly GCF_965138825.1). Lineage (NCBI taxonomy): Bacteria > Pseudomonadati > Pseudomonadota > Gammaproteobacteria > Pasteurellales > Pasteurellaceae > Avibacterium > Avibacterium endocarditidis. Next base: position 6,492 of record NZ_CBCSDH010000029.1, on the reverse strand, counting down.
TACACGGCTTTTCGAGCCAAGAGAGTGAATTAATGCAATGGCTTGTGGCGCAGCATTTATTGATGTCCGTTACGGCACAACGGCGCGATATTGACGATCCCAATATCGTCCTTGCCTTTGCCGAAGAAGTGAAAACCCAACAACGCCTTGATTTGCTTACTTGTTTAACCGTGGCAGATATTTGTGCCACCAACGAAACCCTTTGGAATAGCTGGAAACGCTCTTTATTAACAAGGCTTTATCAATCCACCACGGCGCAATTTAATTTAGGAATGGCTAGCTTGTTAGATAATCAAGATAAAATTGCACAGCATAAAAATCAGGCTTTGGCTTTATTACAAAAAAACCAGCCCGATCTTGCGCAAGACGCCATTGAACAATTATGGCAGACTTTCCCACCAGATTGTTTTTTACGCAATAATCCACAGCAAATTTGCTGGCACACTAGACTAATCGCAGAAAGCCGCAAGCAAAGTGCGGAGCAAAATGTGGTAAAAATTAGTAATCGTTTTTCCTCAGGTGGCACGGAAGTGTTTATTCATTGTGAAGATCAAGCCAACTTGTTCCATAAAGTGGTGAGTACCATTGGTGCGAAATGTTTCAGCATTCACGATGCGCAAATTCTCACGGCGGAAGACGGCAAGGTGTTCGATAGTTTTATTGTAACCGAATTAGATGGCTCCCTTGCCAAATTTGATCGCCGCCGTGAGCTAGAACACGCTCTGCAAAAAGCCTTGAGCACAAACAAAATCGCCAAAGTCAGCACGATGAAAAATCATCAACTTAAGCCATTTCGGGTAAAAACCGAAGTGCGATTCTTGCATTTGGCCAAAACCACGCACACAGAAATGGAGCTATTCGCCTTGGATAAAGCTGGGCTTTTGGCAGAAATCAGCCAAATTTTCACCGCACTTCAGCTTAACATTCAAAATGCCAAAATCACCACCATTGGCGAAAAAGCGGAAGATTTCTTTATTTTAACTAATCGTGAAGGCAAGGCGCTGTCGGAACAAGAAAGGGAAGTGTTAGAACAGCAGATTTTAGCATCTATATAATAAAACACCGCTTTTTGAAAGAGCGGTGCTTTTTTGCTGATTTTTTCGCTTGTTATTTACGCAAATTTTCTAAAGCTACGGCGGTGATGATGATTGCGCCGCCGAGTAGCATTGTGAGTGTTGGGACTTCATTGAGCCACAGCCAAGCGATTAAAATGGCGTAAACGGGTTCAAGGGAAATAATCATTGCGGCGGTTCTAGCGCTGAGTACATCAAGGCTGGAAACAAACAGGGTGTACGCAAGGCTGGTACAGAGCAAGCCAATGCAGGCGATCCAAAACCAATCTTGCAATGATACGCTCGGTAATTCGTTGGCATAGAACGGTAAAAGCACGATAACGCCCACCAAATATTGCCACCAGCTCGCTTGACTGCCTGAAAGTATGCCGCGATTTTTGCGATTTAGCACCGCAAGCAAGCCGTAAATGGCGCCGGAAAAAATGCCCCATAACAGGCCTTGTGTGGATTGGTTGCCAAATTCAAAAGCGGGCGTAACAAGGATTAAACCGAGCGTAATGGCGAGTAATAAGAAAAACTCGCGCAATTTCAACCGCACTTTGAAAATCAGCATTTCAAACAAGCACACAAAGGCAGGGAAACTGGCAAAGCCCAGCGTTCCCACTGCCACACCGCCTACTTTCACCGCAATATAAAAGGTAACCCAATGGGCGGTAAGCAAACTCCCCAACACAAATTGTAACAAAATGCCTTGTGTGGAAAGTTTGGTTAAGGGCGTTTTCTTATACAGGAAGAACAGGGAAAGCGCTACCAGTGCGATAAAAACGCGCCCTAGTACCAACACGCCTGCACTGCTTTCAATAAGCACACCTAGCACGCCAGTTAAACCAAATAACACCGCGGTGCTATGCACTTTGAGCAAAGCCAGCTGATATTGCTTGTTTGCGTTTTCCATTTTTCCCCTTATGCGTCTTGCTATTTTTCGTTACGCCGTTTTCATTTCAGCGAAAGCCTTATCGGCGGCTTGTAAGGTGCGTTCAATATCTTCATCGCTATGCGCTAAAGACATAAATCCCGCCTCATAAGCAGATGGCGCAAGATACACACCTTGTTCAAGCATTTTATGGAAAAACTGTTTGAATTTTTCCGCATCACATTTCATCACTTGCTGATAAGTGCTGACTTCAGGCTGATCGGTGAAGAAAATACCAAACATTCCACCCACATAATTCACCACAAATGGAATGCCGTGTTTGTCAGCAAGCGCTTTTAAGCCAAGGGCTAATTTTTCTGTTTGCTCAGCCAGACGCTGTTCATTGCCAGCTTTTTTCAGCTCGGTTAAACAAGCCAGCCCTGCCGCCATTGCGATTGGATTGCCTGAAAGCGTTCCTGCCTGATAAACAGGGCCAGTTGGCGCGATATATTGCATAATTTCTTTTTTACCGCCAAATGCGCCCACTGGCATTCCGCCACCGATCACTTTACCAAGGGTGGTTAAATCAGGGGTTACGCCATAATATTGCTGCGCACCGCCTAATGCCACGCGAAAGCCTGTCATCACTTCGTCAATAATTAACAATGCGCCATATTGATCACAAAGTTCACGCAGTTGTTGTAAAAAGCCGGCTTTTGGTGGAATACAATTCATATTGCCTGCCACTGGCTCAATGATCACACAAGCAATGTCATCAGGATATTGCCCAAAGGCTTGCTTAACAGAATCAATATTGTTGTATTCGCAAGTTAAGGTGTGTTTAGCAAAATCTGCTGGCACACCGGGGGAGCTTGGTTGACCAAGGGTTAGCGCGCCAGATCCTGCTTTTACCAGTAAACTATCAGAATGGCCGTGATAGCAGCCTTCAAACTTGATGATTTTATCTCGTTTGGTATAACCACGCGCCAAACGAATGGCAGACATTGTGGCTTCTGTGCCTGAACTGACCATTCGCACCATTTCGATCGAAGGCACAAGCTGGCAAACCAACTCTGCCAAGTCAATTTCTAACGGCGTAGGCGCACCAAAGCTCAAGCCTTTTTCTGCGGTTTTTAACACCGCACCTAAAATGGCTGGATGATTGTGGCCTAAGATCATCGGCCCCCAAGATCCCACATAATCAATGTACTGCTTGCCGTCTGCATCAAAAATATAAGCGCCCTCAGCACGATCAATAAATACTGGCGTGCCGCCAACCCCATTAAACGCGCGAACAGGGGAATTCACCCCACCGGGGATCACTTTCTGCGCTTGGGAAAAGAAATTTTCTGAATGGTTCATCGTTTGTCCTTTATCTTGTTTAAGAGAGAAATTGAGTTATTGTACTGTAAAACTAAGTAAATTTATAAAAATATTTATGTACGCTTTTGCCTTTATGGTATGCTTTCGCCACTTATTTTTTACTGAAATTATTTATTATGTTGTTGAGTTTTCTGCTCACATTTCTCGGCGCACTGCTCTCTTTATTTGCAATGCGTCCGATTGCGCAAAAAATCGGTTTAGTGGATAAACCAAATTACCGCAAACGCCACAAAGGGGCAATCCCCCTGATTGGGGGCATTTCGCTATTTATCGGTAACTGCGTGTTCTATTTTTTAGAATGGGATCAAATGCGGCTGCCTGCACTCTATCTTTTCAGCATTTTTGTGCTGTTAGCCATTGGTATTTTAGACGATCGCTTTGACATCAGCCCCTTTATTCGCGCAGGAATCCAAGCTTTTCTCGCCATTTTAATGATCGATATGGGTAATATTTATCTCGATCATCTTGGACAAATTTTAGGCCCGTTCCAATTAACGCTCGGCTCAATCGGCTTGATGATCACGGTGTTCGCCACCATCGCTGTGATCAACGCGTTCAATATGATAGATGGCATAGACGGCTTACTCGGTGGCTTATCCAGCGTGGCTTTTGGTGCGATTGGCATCTTGCTAGTAATGGATAACCAAATGGATCTCGCCTATTGGAGTTTCGCCTTAATCATCGCTATTTTGCCTTATTTAATGCTCAATCTTGGTATTCCTTTTGGCACAAGATTTAAAGTGTTTATGGGCGATGCAGGCAGCACGCTGATCGGCTTTACCATTATTTGGATTTTGCTACTTAGCACGCAAGGCAAAGGTCACCCAATGAACCCAATCACCGCACTATGGATTATCGCCATTCCCGTGATTGATATGATCGCCATTATTTACCGCCGCTTACGCAAAGGCAAAAGCCCATTCCGCCCAGACAGGCTGCATATTCACCATTTAATGGTGCGCGCAGGGCTAAATTCACGCCAAGCCTTTTTATTAATCACCTTTATTGCCGCACTATGCGCAGGTTTTGGTATTTTAGGCGAAGTTTATTACATCAATGAATGGATAATGTTTGTCGGCTTTATTCTGTTATTTTTCATTTATGTTTTTTCTATCGCTAGAGCGTGGCGCATCACCCGCTGGGTAAGAAGAATAAAACGCCGCCATCGCCGTTTAGCACAACAATAGGAGAAAAGAATGCAATCACAAAATGCAGCAAAGAAATCTTTTATTATTATTATTTTAGTGACGATCATTTTTGCTTTAGCTGGGTATGGTGCAAGTTTCTTGCAAAAGCCGCAATGGAAAGCAGAAGCAAAGATCTATCAACCAACCACAAATCAATTAGGCAACTATTATGCCTTGGCGTCAATGTATCAATTTATCCAAGGCAAAAACGAACCTGAAACATTGTTAGTGAATAAAGTGTATGATGAATTTAAACGTCAGCTTTCTGCTTACGATAATATTCGTCAATTTTGGCTAGAAAGCTCTTACTATAAACAAAGAGAAACAGGGAATGTACAAAATGATGAGGCATTGCTTGAGCAGTTAGTAAAAACAGTAAAATTTTCCACCGCACTTAAAGGACAGGCTGAAACGCTTTCCATACAGTTAGACAATCCTAAGCAAGCCTTGGAAATGCTCAATGCATTTATAGCACAAAGCAATCTTGCTGCAAGAGAGGTAATTTATAATGAATTGATAGGGCAGTGGAAAAATTTATTTAATCAGGTAAATAGTGCTGCCCAATTAAAGTTAGGGGCAACCTTGCAGGGTAACGCACTTGGTACACAAGATTGGCAAGGAAAATTGAATATGATGAAATCAGTTAATCCCCTTGATAATAATCTGAGTGCTTACCGTTACCTTAAATCCCCAACCCAGCCACTCAACCCTGAACGTTCTGTGTTATATTGGGTGTTGTGTGCGGGAGGATTGGGGTTAGTTGTTGGAATGTTCCTAGCAAATACATTTACAAGAAAGACTAAAAAAGAAAGCGTGGAAGAATAGAAGAGCGGTTGGATTTTTAAGAGTTTTATAAAAGATAGACAAGTATTTTATGTTTTATAAACAAATTGAACAAAAAACTATCTTGCGATAAAAAAAATAAAAAAAAATACTAGACAAGCTATTTGGAAACTCTTAATATACGCCCCGCAACGACGCAGTGAGATATAAAACGCGTTCGTAGCTCAGTTGGATAGAGCGTTGGCCTCCGGAGCCAAAGGTCGCAAGTTCGAATCTTGTCGAGCGCGCCAGAGTCAATGCAATACAACAATGGTGGCTATAGCTCAGTTGGTAGAGCCCCGGATTGTGATTCCGGTTGTCGTGGGTTCAAGTCCCATTAGCCACCCCAATTTCTGTCGGCGAGTAGCGCAGCTTGGTAGCGCAACTGGTTTGGGACCAGTGGGTCGTAGGTTCAAATCCTATCTCGCCGACCACTTTTGCTCTTTGACAATCAATCAGACAATCTGTGTGGGCACTTGTTGATTCTGGAAGAAATTTAAAAGATTTAGAACAATTAGTGCTTAACTGAAATTCATAAAAAAATGAAGCTTTGTTAGTGTACGAATTGAGAAAGATTAAACTGAAGAGTTTGATCATGGCTCAGATTGAACGCTGGCGGCAGGCTTAACACATGCAAGTCGAACGGTAACGGGAAGAAAGCTTGCTTTCTTTGCTGACGAGTGGCGGACGGGTGAGTAATGCTTGGGAATCTGGCTTATGGAGGGGGATAACCATTGGAAACGATGGCTAATACCGCATAGTATCGGAAGATTAAAGGGTGGGACNTTTAGCCACCTGCCATAAGATGAGCCCAAGTGGGATTAGGTAGTTGGTNGGGTAAAGGCCTACCAAGCCTGCGATCTCTAGCTGGTCTGAGAGGATGGCCAGCCACACTGGGACTGAGACACGGCCCAGACTCCTACGGGAGGCAGCAGTGGGGAATATTGCGCAATGGGGGGAACCCTGACGCAGCCATGCCGCGTGAATGAAGAAGGCCTTCGGGTTGTAAAGTTCTTTCGGTGGTGAGGAAGGTTGGTGTGTTAATAGCACACTGATTTGACGTTAGCCACAGAAGAAGCACCGGCTAACTCCGTGCCAGCAGCCGCGGTAATACGGAGGGTGCGAGCGTTAATCGGAATAACTGGGCGTAAAGGGCACGCAGGCGGTGACTTAA
>NZ_CBCSDH010000028.1:0-17942 GCF_965138825.1 Avibacterium endocarditidis | reverse complement strand
AAAAACTTTCCTTTATTCTTGAAGGAATGTGAATTTCGGTTTAACTTTGGGCCACCAAAAGAGCAGTTAAAAATATTGCGAAAATGGTGTGAAATTTAGGGCTAATCTACTACAGCCCCTAAAAAAATGGTTTTTATAACCTACGTTCATTTTTGCCTAAATTTTTTATAACAATAAATCATTTGGATACTCATAAATAGTTAATTCTTCAGGAAAACAATTTATAATTATAAAAAATTTATAATACTCAATATTAAGTATAAAATATCATATTATAGATACCACCAAATAGAATTCGAAGTATCAACAAGAAAATTAGTACAATGGACTTACCTACGATGCAATATTGTTGCAAAATACCGAACAGAACTATACAGAGTTATACTTCTCTAACTGCAGTTTTTCTCTTGATAAAACTATTTAGCCAAATTCAACCAATAGTATAAGAATTCTTTTACAAGATCAAGCTACCATAAAGCAAGGCTTTCATTATAGTCATTATTAGAAATGATAATCGGGCGGATGCATAAGTCCGCCGGTTTTAGTTTTTCATTTGTTGTCTGAAAAACATTGTTTGGTGACAAATCCCCCTTAATCTCTATTTGATCAGGTACATAAACCTGTCCTACGGAAGGAAGAGGAAATATTTGTAGAAAAATTCACAACGGATTCAATGCATTAATCAGTCTAATTTCCTCATAATCAGCTAAATCAGCGAAAAAAATTGACCGCTCTTTGATTTTATTTTGTTGTAGCAATGCGGTGCGTTGGGTGCCGATTAACAATGGGCTGTCGGGGGTGAACCATTGTGATCCTTGGCGTAACACCAGATTACCAATGGAGCAATCCGTTACCTTGCCATTTTTAATAATCATAATCTCATCGCAATCGCCTTTTTGTTTCAGTAATTCGTTGAAAATGGCGCGGTTGCTATATTTCAGGTGGTAGTCAATGTCATCGCAAATCACGGGCTGGAAGCGTTGGTAGGTTTTGCGTTGATAGGGTAAACATTGCAGGTGATATTGTGTGGCGTTGTAGTCAATTCGGCAGCGGATAATCTGGCTTTGAAGGTTTGCCCAAAGTGCGGTGTTTTTTTGCAGAATTTTTGCGAGAGAAAAAATTTTATAAGGTTGCCCTGCATAAAACTCACGCAGGCTGTTTTCATAACGCTGTTGGTGTAGGGCAAGATTTTGCACTTGTCCCTTTTCAATGCATAGAGTTTCAAAGAGTGGATAATTCATTTTTTTATCTATTTCAATGGGATATAAATTTTCTCTAACAATTCTTGATACTCTTGTCTAGCATCGCTTTGAATAGTAATGCCACCGCCACTGTGGAAATAATAACGTCCATTTTGTTGCGAAATAAAGCGAATTGCCACCGCACTTTCCAGGCTCTCGCCGTTAAAAATACCAAACACGCCAGTGTAATAGCCCCTTGGTGTCAATTCTGCTTGTTGAATGGTGGCGACGGTTTTTTCTTTTGGTGCACCGCTGATTGATCCAGCGGGTAAAAGCTGGCTGAGCATTGTGCCGATGTTGGCTTGCCAGTTTTCCTTAAGATCGGCACAAATCTCTGAACTTGTCTGCCAGATCGCACCACGTTCGGTGAAAATCTTTTCTAAGTAACGAAAGCGTTTTACTTGCACATTTTGCCCTACGATAGCCAGATCATTACGCATTAAATCCACAATAGTGTAATGTTCCCGTTGCTCTTTTTCGCAATTGAGCAATTGATTTTCTGCATCAGGTAAATTGGCGTTAATCGTGCCTTTCATTGGGTAAGTGAAAATTTGGTTATGCGCGATTTTCACGAAAGGCTCTGGGGAAAAGCAGACAAACTCTTTTTTAAACAATAGTTTATATTTCGCTTGCGTAGCAGAAAAAAGCGTATTGAGATCGTAATTGATCGCAATCGGCGTGGCGTAAGTCAGATTAAGCAAATAGGAATTGCCTTGCTGTAGCGCCTGTCGCACAATCTCAAAACCTTGCTGATAAGTGGCGAAATCAATGGGAAATTTTTCTAGCTTAAAGGGCTGTTTTGGGGTTGCTTTTTGTGCCGTTGCAAGATTATTTTGGCTGGCAAATTCAAACCAAATGCCTTGCTCTGCGCATTGTGTAAGAGGGCAAATGATGGGTTTTTGCTGTTCAAAATCAATCAAAAAGAAAAAGGGCGTGCGTTGCGTACCTAAATGGTTGGCTTGCTGCACAAAGTGATTAAATGGCATAAGGGCGATGAATCAAGTAAGATAACAAACATTTTGGTCATTGTAGTGAATCCCTGAGATGAACACAAATTTATTAATTATCAATAATCACGATTCTTTTACCTATAATTTAGTGGATTTAATTCGTCAATTTGACGTGCCGTTTTCTGTGGTGAATGTGGAACAGCTAAACCTTGATGAAGTGGACAATTTCAGCCATATTTTGATTTCCCCCGGCCCTGATGTGCCGAGTGCTTATCCACAACTGTTTGCGATGTTGGAACGCTATCAGCATAGCAAATCCATTTTGGGCGTTTGCCTTGGGCATCAAACCCTGTGCCAGTTTTTTGGCGCAACCTTGTATAATTTGCCGCAGGTACGACACGGGCAGGCAAAGCAAATCAAAGTGCGGTCAAATTCTGCCTTATTTTTCGGCTTGCCTACGCAATTTCAAATTGGGCTTTACCATTCTTGGGCGGTCTCGCAGCAGCATTTTCCGCCCCAATTGGAGATTACCGCCACTTGCGAAGACGATGTAATTATGGCAATGCAGCATCGTCATTTGCCGATTTTTGGCGTACAATTTCACCCTGAATCCTATATTTCAGAGCAGGGCAAAGCATTAATTGCCAACTGGCTGAAAACTTAAAGCTATCAATGAGTTAATGATGTATAGTTTTAAGCTATCAAATCTATCATTTATATCCATTTTATTTGTAAGGGATTAATCCCTATTATATTTCCAACAAAACAGAGGAGAACATACTATGGCAACAAATATCGGCTTAGACAAAGCGACTTCAGAAAAATTAGCACAAGAACTCAATAACTTACTTGCGACTTATCAAGTATTTTATATGAACGTGCGCGGTTATCACTGGAACATTAAAGGGGTAAACTTCTTTGAATTACACGCAAAATTTGAAGAAATTTATGATGATTTAGTGGTGAAAGTGGACGAAATCGCAGAGCGTATTTTAACGTTAGGCTACACCCCAAGCAATGCGTTCAGTGAATATTTAACCAAATCTTTAATCAAAGAACACACAGGCGTGAGTGCAGCGCAAGACTGTTTAAGTGGCACATTAAGCGGTTTCAAAACCTTGTTAAAACAACAACGTGAAATCTTAGCCTTAGCCGCTGATGCAGATGATGAAGGTACCGCTTCACAAATGAGCGACTACATCAAAGAGCAAGAAAAATTAGTGTGGATGTTTACTGCTGCTTGTGAAAGCTGCAACAGCTAATTTTTCTCGTAAAAAAGCAAATAAAAAACCACCGCACTTTTAAAGAGCGGTGGTTTTTTTATTTCTTTTTACTGATTAGGGTCAATCAGCCTTATAGCCAATTAATATTGGCTTGGATCATAACCATAATAAGCATTGGTTAAGATCACTTCCATATCTTCCACTAATGGTAAGCGTGGGTTGGCTGGTGAGCATTGGTCTTCAAAGGCAAGCAAGGCAATATCACGGCGTGCGTCAAGCCAAGTTTGTTCATCAATGCCTTGTTCTTTGAAAGACATTTGAATTCCTACGCTAGCAGCTAAATCATAACAAGCTTGGGCGAAAGATTTCACGCCTTCTTCTGGGGTTGAGCAAGGCAAACTGAGCATACGCGCGATTTCTTGGTATTTCACATCAGCTTTGTAATGATTGTATTTCGGCCAAGTTGCCACTTTTTGCGGACGTGTGCCGTTATAACGAATAACGTGCGGCATTAAAATCGCATTGGTACGTCCGTGTGGGGTGTGGAAGCGTCCCCCAATTTTGTGCGCGAGCGAGTGGTTCATTCCTAAGAATGCATTGGCAAATGCCATTCCTGCCATTGTGGAGGCGTTGTGCATTTTTTCTCTTGCTTGAGGATCTTTTTCTTTCACTGAACGCTCGAGGTTTTCAAAGACCAATTTGATGGCTTGTAAGGCTAAGCCGTCAGTGAAGTCGTTGGCAAGCACGGAAACATAGGCCTCTGTCGCGTGGGTGAGTACGTCTAAGCCCGTGTCGGCGGCAACGTGAGCCGGCACGGTCATTACTAATGCGGGATCAACAATGGCAACCGTTGGGGTGAGTGAGTAATCTGCGATTGGGTATTTTTTATCCCCCTCGGTGATTACTGCAAATGGCGTTACTTCAGAACCTGTACCTGAAGTGGTTGGAATACCAATAAAGCGTGCTTTGCGTCCTAATTGTGGGAATTTGAATGCCCGTTTGCGAATGTCCATAAATTTTTGCACTAAATCGCGGAAATCCACTTCAGGTTGTTCATAGAATAACCACATTACTTTCGCCGCGTCCATTGATGAGCCGCCGCCTAGGGCAATAATGGTGTCTGGTTTGTAGCTACGGATTAGCTCAACCCCACGGCGTACGGTTTCAATGCTTGGATCTGGCTCAACATCGGCGAATAATTGATAGGTAACGTGATTGCCGCGTGCGGTGATTTGTTTCGCAATTTTTTCTACAAAGCCTAAATCTACCATTGTGCGGTCGGTGATGATTACCACGCGTTCCATTCCTTTCATTGATTGTAAATATTGGATTGAATCCCGTTCAAAATAGATTTTTGAAGGCACTTTAAACCATTGCATATTATTTCTCCGTCTGCCCACTCGTTTAATATTTAATAAATTCACCGCACTTACGTTGTTGCCTACGGAGTTTTTACCGTAAGAACCACAACCGAGAGTTAAAGATGGCAAGAAGGAGTTATAAACGTCCCCGATACCACCGAAAGTGGACGGTGAATTCCAAATCATACGAATGGCTTTCACACGCTCACCAAATTCTTTGGCAAGGGCTGCGTCTTTGGTGTGAATGGCAGCAGAATGGCCTAAACCGTTAAATTCCACCATTTGCTCGGCAAGTTTCACCCCTTCTTCACGGGAATGGGATTTAAGCAAGGCTAGCACTGGGGAAAGTTTTTCACGGGTGAGCGGTTCTTTTGGCCCAACTTCTTTACATTCAGCTAAAAGAATATTGGTTTTTTCTGGCACTTCAAAACCTGCTTGTTGCGCGATCCAATGGGCGGGTTTACCCACTACGTTGGCGTTTAATTTTGCCCCTGCACAGTTTGCGCTGTTCGCTTTCGCGCCGAACATAAATTCTTCCAACATCGCTTTTTCTTTTTTATTGACTAGGTAAACGCCGTAAGATTTCATCTCTTTAATGAAATCGTCATAGATTTCCGCATCAACAATCGCCGCTTGTTCAGATGCGCAGATCATTCCGTTATCAAAGGCTTTGGACATTACAATATCGTGTACCGCTTGTTGAAGATCAGCGCTTTTTTCCACATAAGCTGGCACATTTCCTGCCCCTACGCCTAAAGCAGGTTTACCGCAAGAATAAGCCGCCTCAACCATTGCGTTACCGCCTGTGGCTAAAATGGTTGCGATACCTGGGTGTTTCATTAAGGCTGCTGTGCCTTCCATTGATGGTGTTTCAATCCATTGAATACAATGTTTTGGCGCACCCGCTGCCACCGCAGCATCATAAACAATACGCGCAGCATGAGCGGAAGATTGTTGTGCAGAAGGGTGGAAAGCAAAAATAATTGGGTTACGAGTTTTGAGGGCGATAAGGGCTTTGAAGATGGTGGTGGAAGTTGGGTTAGTGGTCGGCGTGATACCGCAAATCACCCCAACAGGGTCGGCAATTTCGGTAATGCCTGTGACATCATCTTCATTAATCACCCCAACGGTTTTGAGATTTCGCATATTATTCACCACATATTCGCAGGCAAATAAATTTTTCGTTGCTTTATCTTCAAACACACCGCGCCCCGTTTCTTCATAAGCGTGCATCGCAAGCACACCGTGCTGATCCAACGCCGCCACCGAGGCTTTCGCCACGATATAATCAACCTGTTCTTGATTGAGCTGGCGGAATTCTTCTAAGGCAACTAAGCCTTTTTCCACCAAGGCGTTCACTTCTGCTTGAGCTGGGCTAATTGTGTTTTCAACCACGTTACTCATAATGATTTCTCCTAAAGTTTTAAATTGATAATTTTTTTCTGCGAAAAATTATACCTACTTGGAGGGATAAGAGCGTAAACAATTTTGCATTAAAAGAGTAAACTGTGATCTAGATCAAATGGTAAAAATACGCTTATTTTACAAGTATTTAACTCCATTTTAACAAATGGCAAAATTGTCTTATTTTTTAAAGAGATCCAACCATCAACAAAGCAAAGTGGAATTAATTTAAAAGGTGAAAAAAATCGCTTAAAATCTATGTAGTTGATAATGATTCCTATTTGTTGAGGTTAAGTATGAACGAACGTATTTCTTTTGCTCAATTACTCAATTCTTCTATTTTACTCGGCTTTCTCGTGCTAGTTGGCTGGTCGGTGGCTTATTGTTATAACTGGGGATTGGCTTGGTATTATGGCTATCCTTGGGATATTGTTGAAGTGGGAAGATCAGATATTGCACGCAGTTTATTCCACGTTCTCGGTGTATCTGCGTTTATGCTGCTGGCTTATGTTTTAGGAATTAAGCTATTGATTTTATTAAAAGCGAACTCTCGTCATCGCCTTTTAACTTTGTTCGCACGTTGCTAACCTGCTTCATTTTAAGCTTCCCATTATTTTTAGAAATTACTGTGCTGATTAAAGTGTTCACGCTTTATAGTTTATTAATTTATCTTGCTGGGCTGTTCATCGTCAGCTTGTTATTATGTCGTTTTTTCACTCGTTACAACATCTGTATGCTATGGCAATTTCTCACCACAAAACAAATCAACATCGTGCCGAGCAGTATTTTATCCTAGCCAAGAACTGCAACAGCCTGATTTTAGGAAAAAGCTATGAAAAGGGCGGTAAGGATTTCTATTTAATGCCTTGTCATTACGGTATCAAAGGGGATATTTGCCATATTGTGGCGAGTATGGCAGAAAAATAGCTTCTTTCCTCAACAGAAAAGTGCGGTGGAAAATACCGCACTTTTTTTGCCATTTTATTTATAAAAGCAAAGATTTTTTGCTTTATTGTTTACTAATAAGAAAAAATGTATTCACGAAAGAGGGCTTTATCTCCCAATTCTGCGGCGTAAAATACACCTCGTAAAACAAATTAATTAAACAGAATTAGGAGCGTAAATATGAATACAGTATTTCATTCAGCAGATAGCCGTGGCAATGCAAATCACGGTTGGTTAAAAAGTCGCCATACCTTTAGCTTTGCCAATTATTATGATCCAGCGCGTATCCATTTTGGTGCATTGCGTGTGATCAATGATGATTATGTGGAAGGTGGAATGGGCTTTGGCACACACCCACACGACAATATGGAAATTATTTCTATTCCATTAAGTGGTGATTTAGCGCACAAAGATAGTATGGGCAACGGCAGTGTGATTCGCCAAGGTGATATTCAAGTAATGTCAGCCGGCACAGGCATTACACACAGCGAAATGAACCCAAATGCGGACACACCAGTGCAGTTTTTGCAAATTTGGGTGCTTCCAAATCAACGTAATGTGACACCACGTTATCAGCAAATTAGCATTGCTGAAGGGGAAAAACGCAATGATTTCCAACAAATTCTTTCACCGAATGCCGATGATGAAGGCGTGTGGATTCACCAAGATGCGTGGTTCTCTCTTGCGAAATTTGATCAAGGTACGAGCAAAACTTATAACCTTCATAAAGCAGGCAACGGCGTGTATGCTTTCGTATTAAAAGGCAACGCGACGATTGCAGGAAAACCGCTATCAAGCCGTGATGGTTTAGGTATTTGGGATACCGAAAGTTTCGATGTGGTGGCCGATTCCGACACAGAAATTCTGTTAATGGAAGTGCCAATGGAATTACCACAATAAGGGCTTAAAACATAAAATCGCTTATCTTTCGGGGTAAGCGATTTTTTTATAAAACAGAAGTGCGGTGGAAAATTTCCGAGTTTTTCACCGCACTTTATCTTTCACCGTTAGTTAAAGGTGTTACATTGGCTTGGCTCGCCAGTTTGCAAACCGCGTTTAAACCACGTTAAACGCTGTGCAGACGTGCCGTGGGTAAAGCTGTCTGGCACGGCATAGCCTTGCGAGCGTTTTTGTAAGCGATCGTCCCCAACCGCTTCAGCAGCGCGGAAGGCTTTTTCTAAATCGCCCGTTTCAAATAAACCTGTTTTTGCTGCTTGATTAGCCCACACACCGGCAAAACAATCTGCCTGCAATTCTAATTTAACCGAAAGCTGATTGGCTTGCGCTTGGCTAAGGCTTTGCTGCGCGCGATGGACTTTAGGCAAAATACCAAGCAAGTTTTGGATATGGTGTCCTACTTCGTGCGCGATCACATAGGCAAAAGCAGATTCCCCTTCAGCGCCGAGTTGATGTTTCATATCACTATAAAAAGACAGATCCAGATAAACACGATGATCGTTCGGGCAGTAGAACGGCCCCATTGCAGATTGTCCTGTGCCACAGGCGGTGGAAGTTGCGCCATTGTATAGCACCATAATAGGCGGGGCATAACGCTGATTTTGTTGCGCGAAATAGTTTCCCCACACGGTTTCTGTATCCGCTAATACCACTCGAGAAAGACTATTTAGCTCTTGTTCTTCTTGGCTGCTTACCGTATGGTTAGCTTGGCTGCCAAAATCAGGTGTGCCAACAAGCCCTGATAAATCAACGCCATAATAAGCACCAACCAATAAAATAATAAAGCCGAGCACGCCCGTTTTTTTACCGCCGCCGAAACCGCCTCTTGCACTTCTTCTGTCTTCCACATTGGAACTTTCTCTACGACCTTGCCAACGCATAATTTTTCCTCAGTTACTAAAATTGGCGGCTATTTTAGTATAAAAGAAAGAAAAGTGCGGTGCTTTTTTACGAAGAATTTTCAATTAATGTAAAGATCAAGATTATTTACAAAAGGCATATAGACTTATGAAGATGAATTGGGTAGGCTTAGCAGCCTAACTCAATGTTTTATAAATAAGGAGCTAAAAATGGGTTTATTTGATTTTGTTGGCGATATTGGTCGAAAACTTTTCTCTAAAAAAGAAGAAGCCTCGGAAGCTGTGGAAAAACACATTGCGGAAGATAATCCAGGGGTGGAAAATCTTTCGGTTAAAGTGGAAGATGGCGTGGCTAAAATTGAAGGTAATGCCGCCTCTGCGGAAGCCTTAGAAAAAGCGATTTTAATGGCAGGCAACGTGGTAGGCATTAATTCAGTGAATGTTGATGGCGTAGCCATTGAGAACGGTGAAAGTTTGGCAACTGATGAAGAGTTTTATGTGATCCAAAAAGGCGATACCCTTTGGAAAATCGCAGAAAAAACCTATGGCAATGGGGCGAAATACACCGCTATCGTTGAAGCCAATAAAGAAGTGATCAAAGATGCGGATAAGATCTTCCCTGGTCAGAAAATTCGTTTACCAAAATCACTTTAATTAACCATATAGCAAAAGCCTTATTCTGTAAGGCTTTTCTTTTTTAGTGTAAAAAATAGCCAGTTGTGGTTTTTTATTTCTCAACATCTCGACTGGCGAGCGTTGTATCGCTATAATTTGGTGTCTTTTTAACTTTTTACTAACGTGTTCGGTGTTAGTGTTCGCCGAGTGCAAATTCATTTTGAGGTAACATAATGTCATTTAATATTGAAACAACTCAAGGTCTTGAGCGTAGTGTAACTATCACCGTTCCAGCTGAAACCGTAGATCAAGCGGTGCGTGAAGAATTAAAACGTGTCGCAAAAAATGCACGCGTAGATGGTTTCCGTAAAGGTAAAGTACCACCACATATTATTGAAAAACGTTTTGGTGCATCTGTGCGTCAAGATGTGTTAGGTGATTTATTACAAAAACACTTCTTCAATGTGCTTGTAGATAGCAAAGTGAATCTTGCTGGTCGTCCAAGTTTCAATGTTGAACAGTTTGAAGCAGGTAAAGATCTTGTTTTCACAGCAACCTTTGAAGTGTATCCAGAAGTAGAATTAAAAGGTTTAGATCAAATTAAAGTAGAAAAACCAGTTGTTGAAATCAGCGAAGCAGACATTGACAAAATGGTTGATGTGTTACGCAAACAACAAGCAACTTGGGAAGAAACTCAAGAGCCAGCAAAAGCTGATGATCGTGTAACTATTGACTTCGTTGGAAGCGTTGATGGCGAAGAATTTGAAGGCGGCAAAGCCACTGATTTCGTATTAGCAATGGGACAAGGCCGAATGATTCCAGGCTTTGAAGAAGGTATCATTGGCCACAAAGCTGGTGATCAATTTGATATTGATGTAACCTTCCCAGAAGAATATCACGCTGAAAACTTAAAAGGTAAAGCAGCGAAATTCGCGATTACCTTGAAAAAAGTAGAAGTAATGGTATTACCTGAATTAACAGATGAATTCGTGGCAAAATTCGGCCCGAATACCAAAACTGTGGCAGATTTACGCGCAGAAATCGCGAAAAATATGCAACGTGAATTGAAAAATGCCTTAACTGCACGCGTAAAAAATCAAGTTATCGAAGGTTTAATTGAACAAAACCCAATTGATGTACCAGCTGCAGCCGTTGAACAAGAAATTGAAGTGTTACGCCAACAAGCAGCACAACGTTTTGGTGGCAATGCACAACAAGCGGCACAATTACCACGCGAATTATTTGAAGAGCAAGCAAAACGCCGCGTTCAAGTTGGCTTATTGCTTTCTGAAGTGATCGCATCAAATGAATTAAAAGCGGACGAAGCACGCGCTGACGCAATGATTCAAGATATTGCTTCTGCTTACGAACAACCAGCAGAAGTGGTGGAATACTACAAAAACAACAAAGAATTAATGAACAATATTCGTAACGTTGTTTTAGAAGATCAAGCCATTGATGCCGTGTTAGCGAAAGCACAGGTAACTGAAAAACCAGCATCATTTGATGAAGTAATGAATCCACAAGCATAATTTGCTGTAACTCATTGATTTCAAAGTGCGGTCGTTTTTTTCACAAAAATGACCGCACTTTTGTTATATAATTCACCCTTCAAGTGGCTTGAACTTAACTCAGTGCAAAGCAATGGTTTAAATTCAATTTACTATAACTTTTTATAACCCCTTGATAGAAAAGGAAAACCAATGGAGAATACAATGGCTTTAATTCCTATGGTGGTTGAACAAACCGCGCGTGGCGAACGTTCTTACGATATTTATTCACGTTTATTAAAAGAGCGTATTATTTTTCTAAGCGGTCAAGTTGAGGACAATATGGCGAATTTAATCGTGGCTCAACTGCTGTTTTTAGAATCAGAAAATCCAGATAAAGATATTAGCCTTTATATTAATTCACCGGGCGGTGTGGTAACGGCAGGAATGGCAATTTATGACACAATGCAATTCATCAAACCTGATGTGCGTACCCTATGTATTGGGCAAGCCTGCTCAATGGGTGCATTTTTGTTAGCGGGCGGTGCACCAGGTAAACGTGCGGCATTGCCAAATGCACGCGTGATGATTCACCAACCGTTAGGTGGCTATCGTGGACAAGCTTCGGATATTCAAATCCACGCACAAGAAATCTTAAAAATTAAGCACACCTTAAATGAAAGATTAGCATTCCACACAGGACAGCCTTTTGAAAAAGTGGAACAAGACACCGACCGCGATAATTTTATGACCGCAGAAGAAGCGAAATTATACGGTTTAATTGATGAAGTATTAGTGAAAAGAGAAACGGAATAAGTTATGACAACAGAACAACAACCACATTGCTCCATTTGTGGAAAAGAACGCAGTGAAGTGAAAAAGCTCCTTCAACGCGAAGATGGATATGGCGCGATTTGTAACGAATGTATTGAGCTTTGCCATAATTTGCTGGTTGATGCCGAAAAGCAAGAGCAAGCGGAAGCAAATCAAACTACAGAATTACCAACCCCACACGAAATTCGCGCCCATTTAGATGATTATGTTATCGGGCAAGATTATGCCAAAAAAGTGCTAGCGGTAGCGGTATATAACCACTACAAACGCCAGAAAGTAGGGTATAAATCAGATGACGTGGAATTAGGTAAAAGTAACATTTTGCTAATTGGCCCAACAGGAAGCGGAAAAACCTTGCTCGCGGAAACCTTAGCCAGAACCTTAAATGTGCCTTTCGCAATGGCAGATGCCACCACACTAACTGAAGCAGGTTATGTGGGGGAAGATGTGGAAAACGTGCTGCAAAAATTATTGCAAAATTGTGATTATGACATCGAAAAAGCAGAAAAAGGCATTATTTACATTGATGAGATTGATAAAATCACGCGTAAATCTGAAAACGCCTCAATCACCCGTGATGTATCAGGGGAAGGTGTACAACAAGCCTTGCTGAAATTAATTGAAGGCACAATTTCTTCCATTCCACCACAAGGCGGACGCAAACATCCACAGCAAGAAATGTTACGCCTTGATACGTCTAAGATCTTGTTTATTTGTGGTGGCGCGTTTGCAGGCTTAGAAAAAATCGTAGAAAAACGTGTTCACGTTGGCAGTGGTATCGGTTTTGGCGCGGAAGTAAAAGGGCAGAACGATAAAGCCACGCTGACCGAATTATTCACTCAAGTTGAGCCAGACGATTTAATGAAATTTGGTTTAATTCCAGAGTTTATTGGACGTTTGCCAGTGATTGCACCGCTTGCAGAATTAGATGAAGAAGCCCTGATTCAAATTCTTACCGAGCCGAAAAATGCTCTCACCAAGCAATATCAAGCCCTGTTTGGATTTGAAAATGTAACCCTTGAATTTACTCGCGAAGCCTTAGTGGCAATGGCGAAGAAAGCGTTAGAGCGTAAAACTGGCGCACGCGGCTTGCGTTCTATCGTAGAAGGATTGTTGCTTGACACAATGTATGACTTACCATCAATCGAAAATCTTGAAAAAGTGATTATTGATGAAAATACCGTTGTGGATAATGAACCACCGAAAATGATTTACAAATCTTAAGGGCAAAAGGTTTAAACGGGTCTAAAATAAAGTGCGGTGGAAATTTTTCAATTTTTCCACCGCACTTATTTTTTTAGCTAAATTTTTGTTGGCGTAAGCGTTTTAAAATCTCTTTGAGTTTACTTTCAAGTGGCGCAGTAAGCGTTAAGGTTTCTTGCGTTTTCGGGTGTTCAAGACGAATAGCATAAGCGTGCAAAAACAACCGATCTAAACCTAATTCCGCCATTTGGCTATCAAACTGTTTATCGCCATATTTGCTGTCTAAGGCGATAGGGTGGCCTGCGTATTGTGTATGTACGCGAATTTGGTGAGTTCGCCCAGTAACAGGGGAGGCTTTTACCAAGGTGGCATTGTCATAGCGTTCTTCAATGCTAAATAAGGTTTCTGACGGTTTGCCTTGCTCGCTTACGCGCACAATCCGCTCTCCGCCAGCTAATTCATTTTTCAGCAAAGGGGCTTTAATCGCTTTACAGTGAGATTGCCATTGCCCACGCACTAAGGCGAGATAATCTTTGCGTACGGTTTTATTACGCAGTTGCTCGTGTAAATGACGCAACGCCGAACGTTTTTTCGCCACTAATAAAATACCTGAAGTATCACGATCCAGACGATGAACCAATTCTAAAAAACGCGCTTCAGGACGCAATGCTCTTAAGGCTTCAATCACACCAAAATCCAAGCCACTGCCGCCGTGTACCGCAATACCCGAAGGCTTATTGAGTACCAATAACGCATCATCTTCAAAAATAATTTGCTGTTCTAATTGCGCAACTTTGTTGAGCTTTTTTGATACCGGTGCTTGCGTTTTTTCACTCACGCGCACAGGTGGCACGCGTACAATATCACCACTTTGTAGTTTATATTCTGGCTTAATTCGTCCTTTATTGACCCGCACTTCACCCTTGCGCAAAATGCGATAGATTAAACTTTTCGGCACGCCTTTGAGCTTATTTAACAAATAGTTATCAATGCGTTGCCCCGCTTCATCTTCGCTAATCTGCAACATTTTTACGCTAGGATTTACAATTTTTTCATCAGTTTTATTCGACATTGGTTTCATTTTATCCTTTGCAAAATTGGGCGGATTATAGCACAAATGCACGGATTTACCTTGCTAAAAAATCCCTATCGTTAGATAATAGAGCGAATTTTTGCCAGCTTACTGGGAAAAATGAAATAAACGCAAAGACAACGCCGCAAACGGCATAAGACGTTGTTTTATAAAATAAATTTTGTCTAAATTAATTTTGTTGCCGCGATAACAGAATAAAAAACGGACAATAAGTGTGATAAAAATCACCCACGCTTGCAAAATAATTATTTCAGTCATTTTGTTTGTATCGAAAATTGTTCTTCGATAACGCAATCAATGCACCCAGCAACTGACAGTCGAGAGAATGACATTTTGCGACAGACACGAGGTCGATTGCGAAGCCAAAGTGCGGTGATTTTTTATGACAAATTTAAGATAAAAATATAAGAGAAAATCGAATGAAAAGAATGTTAATTAATGCAACCCAAAAAGAGGAGTTGCGGGTTGCTCTCGTTGATGGGCAACGATTATTTGACTTGGACATTGAAAGTCCAGGCCACGAACAAAAAAAGGCCAATATTTATAAAGGCCGCATCACCCGTGTTGAACCTAGCCTTGAAGCCGCATTTGTTGATTACGGTGCGGAACGCCACGGTTTCCTTCCTTTAAAAGAAATTGCTCGTGAATACTTCCCTGCGGATTATGTGTATCAAGGTCGCCCAAATATTCGTGATATTTTGCACGAAGGGCAAGAAGTTATCGTTCAAGTAAACAAAGAAGAACGTGGTAACAAAGGAGCGGCCCTCACTACTTTCGTTTCCTTAGCGGGTAGCTATTTGGTGATTATGCCAAATAACCCGAGAGCGGGTGGCATTTCACGTCGCATTGAAGGGGAGGAGCGCTTAGAGTTAAAAGAAGCCCTGAGTTCCCTTGATGTGCCTGAAGGCGTGGGGTTAATCGTACGTACCGCTGGCGTAGGCAAATCCCCAGAAGAATTACAATGGGATTTAAAAGTCCTATTACACCATTGGGAAGCCATTAAACAAGCCTCTGAAAGCCGTCCTGCGCCGTTTTTGATTCATCAAGAAAGTGATGTCATTGTCCGCGCGATTCGTGATTACTTACGCCGTGATATTGGCGAAATTTTGATTGATAATCAAAAGGTTTATGAAAAAGCCAAAGCGCATATTAAATTAGTGCGCCCTGATTTCATCAACCGCGTTAAACTTTATCAAGGCGAAGTGCCACTATTCAGCCATTATCAAATTGAATCGCAAATTGAATCAGCCTTCCAACGTGAAGTGCGTTTACCGTCTGGCGGCTCGATTGTGATTGATGTGACTGAAGCGCTCACCGCCATTGATATTAACTCGGCACGCTCAACTCGAGGCGGCGACATTGAAGAAACCGCGCTCAATACCAACCTTGAAGCGGCTGATGAAATTGCCCGTCAATTACGTTTGCGCGATTTAGGCGGTTTGATCGTGATTGATTTCATTGATATGACCCCAATTCGTCATCAACGAGAAGTGGAAAATCGTATGCGTGATGCGGTGCGTCAAGACCGAGCGCGTATTCAAATTAGCCGTATTTCTCGTTTTGGCTTATTAGAAATGAGCCGCCAGCGTTTAAGCCCGTCTTTAGGGGAGTCTTCCCACCACGTTTGTCCGCGTTGTCAAGGTACAGGGAAAATTCGTGATAACGAATCACTCTCGCTGTCCATCTTACGTTTATTGGAAGAAGAAGCGATCAAAGAAAACACCAAACAAGTTCACACCATTGTGCCGGTGCAAATTGCTTCTTACCTGCTTAATGAAAAACGTAAAGCCATTAGTAGCATTGAAAGACGCCATAACGTAGATATTGTGGTTGCTCCAAATGAAGCAATGGAAACACCACATTTCAGCGTATTCCGTGTGCGTGAGGGTGAAGACGTTCACGAGTTAAGTTATAACTTAGCTAAATTACATCAAGATCAAGATGATAATTTTGCTGCAGAAGAATCTTTGGTTACGCGCAATATTGAAACTGCGGCAGTCACCACCGAAAGCGTGCTAGAAAATGCAGCGGTATCTTTAGCGATTGAAACGCCAGCGCCAATGCCTGTGGCGAAGAAGGACAATAAGCCTTCATTAATTTCGCGTATTTTAGCGAAAATTAAATCGCTCTTTGTGGAAGAAAAAGAAACAAAGAAAACGCCAAATCGCTCTAATAAAAATAACCGCCGTCGCAATCAAGAACGCCGCAACACGCGCCGTAATCGTAATGAAAATGGGCGTAATGTGGAAGATAAGCGTCAAGAGAAAGTGGTGGAACAAGAAACGCGTTCGTCCCGTAAGGCAAAAAAAGCACAAGCTGATGAAAACCAGCAAAATCATCTTGTTGAAACTAAGGTGATTGAAGAAGTGGTTGAGCAAGCGCAACCACGCCGCCAACGCCGTGATTTACGCAAAAAGGTGCGTGTTGCCGAAGTGCAAGAACCTGTTGCACCAACAACAGAAACAGCAGAAGTGGTCGAAACGCGCCAAGTTGCAGCATTACCTGTTCAAAAAGACGCTGTTGAAGTCAATGCAGTAGAAAATGTGGTAACGCCAGCGCTTGAAATTGAGGAAAATACAGAGAGCGGTGAAAAACGTCGCGATAATCGTCGCCGTTTACCACGTCATTTACGCGTGAATAATCCTCGCCGTCGCCGTCAATCGCAAGGCGAAGAAAAATCACCAATGCCATTATTTGCCGCCGTAGCATCACCAGAATTAGCCAGTGGTAAAGTGTGGATTGATAGCAATGTATTTACCAATAATAAAGGCAATGCGTTTTTATCCGTAGATGAATTGCTTGAGCAACAAAATAATCAATCGGAAGCTGCAGTGGTAACGCCGGCAACGAAATTGATTGTGCAAAACAGTGCTGATGAACCTAAACCATTAGCGGGATTTATTACTCAGCCTGCGAATGAATCGGTGGAGAAGAAAGTTCAGGCTTCTTTACAGCGTTTAAATTCAGTGAGTGCAGAGCCTGCGGCTAATGCAGTGGAAGATTTTTCTCAACCAGCAAAAATTGAGGAAAAAACCGACCGCACTTATGAATTTACAGGGCGTTTAGGTACGGTATCCGCCGTGGAGCATACCAAAGCGCAAATGACCTTGGCGAAAGCGATTGAAAGTGAAAATACGGCTTATCCAATCGTGCAATGGAAAGAGTCGCGCTATTATTTTTATGGGCGTGGTTCGGCTGGTCATCATAGTGCGATTAGCCACGTTTATTCCGAGCCAACCAAAGCGGTAGCCGAAGAATAACCGCTTTCCTGATTGAATTAAAACCGAGCATTAATATTCTTAATGCTCGGTTTTTTGTTTAAGCCCTAATCAAGTTGCTGTAAAAAAAAGCAATCAAATTAATTTTTTATTTTCTTGCTTGACTTGGTATAGCAAAATTCGTATTATTCACCTCGCTTAAATCACGGAGGAATGGTCGAGTGGTTGAAGGCACCGGTCTTGAAAACCGGCGAGGGTTTACGCCCTCCGTGAGTTCGAATCTCACTTCCTCCGCCATCAAATTATTGAGAAAGCCCTCTTTAATAAAGAGGGCTTTTTCTTTATCTAAAATTTTATTTGTTATTTTCTGTTTAGGGTTATTACGAAATTCTTTTCATTTTGTCATCTCCCGTTTTTCCTGGATAAAAATCTTGGGGCTGTAGTAGATTAGCCCTAAATTTCACACCATTTTCGCAATATTTTTAACTGCTCTTTTGGTGGCCCAAAGTTAAACCGAAATTCACATTCCTTCAAGAATAAAGGAAAGT
>NZ_CBCSDH010000027.1:0-19599 GCF_965138825.1 Avibacterium endocarditidis | reverse complement strand
TAATCCATAGAGTTATTGTGCGGTTGTCAGTTTTTCACATGCCCCTTGAGGGGCATGTGAAGTCCTAGGCCCTTATAGGGTAGCCTAAAAACCGCACGTTTTACGTGCGGATTGTTATTCGCTTTGTCGAAGCTAGGCGCTTTCGCGTTTAAACAAAGAAAGCAGAAATAAGAACGTTGCACTAATCACCACAGAAGGGCCTGCAGCGGTGTTGTAGAAAGCGGAGAGCATTAAGCCGAAAGAAACAGCGAGAATGCTAATAAGCACGCCGATAGCCACCATTGCTTCTGGAGTGCGGGCAAAACGCCGTGCGGTGGCGGCAGGGATAATCAGCAAGGACGTGATGATTAGCGCGCCGACAAACTTCATACTTAAGGCAATGGTTAAGGCGGTTAAAATCATTAATACAAAACGCATTTTACGAATGTTAATGCCTTCCACTTGCGAAAGCTCTGGGCTAACCGTGGTGGAAAGTAACGGTTTCCAGTAATACCATAAACAGCCCACCACCACGAGAACACCAATGGCGATAAGGTAAAGATCCTCATAGCTAATCGCAAGTAAGTCGCCAAATAAATAATTCATTAAATCCACCCGCACATTTTGCAATAACCCCACGGTGACTACACCTAAAGAAAGGCAGCTGTGTGCAATAATGCCGAGCAAGGTGTCCACGGAAAATTGCGTGTTGCTTTCTAGCCAGACCATTCCTAAGGCGAGCAAGAGCGTGAGAATTAAGATGGTTAGGTAAGGATCCACTTGTAAAAATATCCCGATTGCTACCCCTAGCAAAGCGGAATGGGAAAGTGTATCGCCAAAATACGCCATTCTTCGCCACACCACAAATGCGCCTAGAGGTGCGGTGATAAAAGAGAGCAAAATACCCGAAAGCCAAGCGGGAAGTAAAATCTCAAACATTTCTGTTCCTTAATGATGCTTTTTATGTTCGCATTGTTGCGATTGAAAATTTTTGCCGCAGCACACATCACCGTGCATATTGTGTTTGTGATTGTGGTGATGAGTATAAAGGGCGATATTTTGCGAAAACTGATTGCCAAAATAATGCATAAATGTCGGATCGTGCGACACAATTTCAGGCGTGCCAGCACAGCAAATATGTTGATTAATACACAGCACTTCATTGGTGTCCGCCATCACAATATGCAGATCGTGCGATACCATCAAAATCGCACAATTCAGCTGTTTTCGTGTTTGATGAATGAGCTGATAAAGCTCTGCCTGCCCAGTAATATCCACCCCTTGTGTGGGTTCATCTAACACGAGCAAATTCGGCTTATTCAAAATGGCTCTGGCTAGCAGCACCCGTTGCATTTCACCACCCGATAACTTTTGCATTGCATTTTGCTTTAAATGGGAAATGGAAAGGAGATCTAACGCCGCTTCAATCTCAGATTTGCTCACACCCTTTTTTAAAGCAAGAAATTTTTCTACCGTTAAAGGTAAGCTATGATCAAGGTGAATTTTCTGTGGAACATAGCCAATACGCACATTATTGTGATAAATCACTTCACCCGAACTTGGCTTAATCAATTTGAGCAAAACTTTGAGCAAAGTGGATTTGCCGCCACCATTCGGGCCAACGATGGTGAGAACGGAATCAGAATAAAGAGATAAGTTAATGTTTTGTAAGACATTTCGTTGGTCAAATTGCACATTAATATTTTTTAACTCAATTAATGGCTGTTTAATGGCGTGAATTTGCATTTTATCTCTATACATTACGAAAAATTGGCTTAAAATAGCCCATTTTGTCGGATTTAACAAGTTTCTCATTGAAATGCTTAGAATTTATTCAGTTAAATCCTTTTCAGCAAGTGCGAATGAATTTTTTAGCACTTCACAGGTCTTAATAGAATGCAAGTTTTAATTAGTATATAAAAGGAAATAGGTAGTGCAGCACGTTAAACTAGCAAGGGATAGACGAAAAAGAAAGTCGCGAATTAAGGCGGCGGTCTTCCTTTTGGCGATATTATCTATTTTCATTGGCATTGTATTAAGCGTAAAAGACAATGCAAAAACCGATCCGCTTGCGGTATCTTCGGACGAAGTGCAGTATAAGCCACTCAATGAAACCCAAGAAGCCCCTCAAACACAAACCAATAGCGAATTTCAGGATATTCAAGCAAATGAAAATATCACCGAACATTCGCAAGAAAATCAAAACGATAGTGCAAGCACAGAAAAACCAAATTCTGATGATGCCACCTCTTATGACGATGATCTACAAGGTAAAGATGATGAAGTTGAGCAAGTTAATCTTGATGATGAAGATGAATTTGCCGATTTGCCTGAAGATGCCAAAAACGCCGTTAATGACTTGCTTGATGTAGCAGATCAAGCCATTCGTATCAAAGATCAATTTAGCCATACCGTGGTAAAAGGCGATAGTCTGAAAGATGTGCTAGAGCAATCTGGGCTAGAAGATGAAACCAGTAAAACCCTTATTGCCGCTTATCCCGAGCTAAAAAATCTTAAAGCGGGGCAGCAATTCTATTGGATTTTAGACAAAGACGGCGAATTAGAATACCTAAACTGGTTAGTTTCTGAAAAAGAAGAACGAATTTATGAACGCACTGCGGAAGGCAAATTTAAACGCCAAATCTTACAGAAAAAAAGCGTATGGAAAAAAGAAGTGCTAAAAGGACAAATCAAAGGGTCATTTTCTAGCAGCTTAAAAGCACAAGGGCTAAATTCAAAACAAATTAGCCAATTAGGCAGCGCTTTGCAATGGCAAATTAGTATGAAAAAACTCAAACAAGGTGATAAATTTGCCGTACTCGTTTCCCGTGAATATTTGGATAACAAACTCACCGGGCAAGGTAATGTGGAAGCCATTCATATTAGCTCGGGTGGAAAAAGTTACTATGCCATTCAATCTAGCAATGGGCGCTATTATAACCGTCAAGGGGAAACCCTTGGTAAAGGCTTTGCGCGCTATCCTATGCAACGCCAAGCGCGTGTATCCTCGCCATTCAATCCAGCAAGACGCCACCCTGTTACAGGGCGAATTCGTCCGCATAAAGGGGTAGATTTCTCAATGGCAATCGGCACACCGGTTATCGCCCCTGCTGATGGTATTGTCGAAAAAGTGGCATACCAAGCCAATGGTGCAGGACGCTATATTATGATCCGCCACGGTCGTGAATACCAAACCGTTTATATGCACCTAAGCCGTCCATTAGTCCGAGCGGGGCAACGTGTAAAACGAGGTGAACGCATTGCCCTTTCTGGCAATACCGGGCGTTCAACTGGCCCACATTTACATTATGAATTTCATATTAATGGTCGCCCAGTTAATCCGCTCACGGTGAAATTGCCGGGTACAAGTAGCCAAATGTCCACCGCTGAACGCAAACAATTCTTGGTGAAAGCCAAAGAAGCAGAGCGTAAATTAAAAATCTAAGCAAAAAATAAGTGCGGTGCTTTTTGATAAAATTTTCGCAAAAAGCACCGCACTTTTGTTTTGCTAAAAATTTGCTATGAATATCAATAAGGCACTAATCGAAAATCCCTAGACTTTCCCAAATTTCGTCCACGCGTTTGACTACTTCAGGATCTTTTTTAATGGGAATGCCCCACTCGCGGTTAGTTTCGCCCGGCCATTTATTGGTGGCGTCAATGCCCATTTTAGAACCTAGCCCAGCAATCGGCGAGGCAAAATCCAAATAATCAATGGGTGTGTTTTCCACAATGGTGCAATCGCGCGCAGGATCGCTACGCGTGGTGATCGCCCAGATCACATCTTTCCAATCTCTAGCGTTAATATCATCATCACACACGATGACAAACTTGGTGTACATAAATTGGCGTAAGAAAGACCAAACGCCCATCATTACACGCTTAGCGTGGCCAGCATATTGTTTTTTCATCGTTACCACAGCAAGGCGGTAAGAACAACCTTCAGGTGGTAAATAAAAATCCACAATTTCAGGGAATTGCTTTTGCAAAATCGGGATAAACACTTCGTTTAACGCTTCGCCCAAAATCGCTGGTTCATCAGGTGGCCGCCCTGTATAAGTGGAATGATAAATCGGGTTTTGTCGCATTGTAATGTGGGTAACAGTAAACACCGGGAAATACTCTTGCTCATTGTAATAGCCCGTGTGATCGCCATAAGGCCCTTCTAATGCTGTTTCATTGGGATCAATATAGCCTTCCAACACGATCTCCGCACTGGCTGGCACATCAAGATCGTTACTCACCGATTTCACCACTTCCGTTTTATTGCCACGCAGCAATCCTGCAAAAGCATATTCAGAAAGGCTATCAGGCACAGGCGTTACGGCCGCCAAAATCGTTGCGGGATCAGCGCCTAATGCCACCGAAACAGGAAAAGGTTTATCAGGGTTTTGCTCTTTCCATTCTTGAAAATCTAATGCACCCCCACGGTGCGAGAGCCAACGCATAATCAATTTATTTTTGCCGATCAATTGTTGGCGGTAAATCCCCAAATTTTGTCGTTTTTTGTTCGGCCCTTTGGTAATGGTTAGCCCCCAAGTAATAAGCGGTGCAATATCATCTTTCCAACATTGCATAATCGGCAAACGGTATAAATCCACGTCATCGCCACAGAGTACAGTATCCTGACAAGGTGCTTTGCTTAACACTTTCGCGGGCATATTTAGCACTTGTTTATATTGTGGCAAGGTTGACCATAAATCCTTAAACCCTTTTGGGGGTTCTGGCTCTTTTAGAAAGGCGAGCAATTTCCCCACTTCATGCAATGCGGATACATCATTCTGCCCCATTCCAAGCGCCACGCGCTTTGCCGTGCCAAATAAATTGCACAACACGGGCATCGCAAATCCTTTCGGATTTTCAAATAATAACGCTGGCCCACCAGCACGCAAAGTGCGGTCGGAAATTTCAGTCATTTCCAAATAAGGATCGATTTCTTGCGAAATGCGTTTTAATTCGCCTTGTTCTTCTAACAGCTGCAAAAAATCGCGTAAATTCTTATATTTCATCAATGCTTACTCAATGCAAAAATTAATACTTCATTGTTATAAAGATCGCTTTGCAACGCAAGTGCTTTTGCGATTTTTCCCTAGATTGGGTAGAATGTGCGGTAATTTTAGCAGAATAAATTAATTAAAATGACAAAGAAAAAACCAAAACAAACATCAAATACCATTGCCTTAAATAAACGCGCTAGACACGAATATTTTATTGAAGATGAAATTGAAGCGGGGCTTTCCTTGCAAGGCTGGGAAGTAAAATCAATGCGCGCGGGCAAAGCCAATATTAGCGACAGTTATATTATTTTCAAAAATGGCGAAGCTTATTTATTTGGTGCGACCATTCAGCCGTTGAGCGTGGCTTCAACGCATATTGTGTGCGATCCAACACGTACGCGTAAGTTATTGTTAAAACAACGAGAATTAGCTTCACTCTTCGGCAAAGCAAACCGTGATGGCTTTACCATTATTGCCCTTTCTCTTTATTGGAAAGGTCCTTGGGCAAAAATTAAAATTGGTGTCGCGAAAGGGAAAAAACAACACGATAAACGTGATGACATTAAAGATCGCGAATGGAAAGTTGCCAAAGATCGTATTATGAAAAATGCGATGAGAAATTAATTTCACCTCAATAATAAGTGCGGTGGAAAATTAGTGAATTTTTAAATTAGCCCTTGTAAACACAGGGGCTAATTTTTTATAAAGATTAATATTTACCCCGTTTTACCCAATAGCAAAGACAAAATCCCCGCCGCAATCAACGGCCCGACAGGAATACCTCCGACAAAGGCGACACCTAAAATTGTGCCAACTAATAATCCTGTGAGTAAAGTCGGCTGCGCGCCCATTAGGTTTACCCCTCGTCCACCAAACCACGCCACCAGCACGCCCACGGCAATGGCTAAAAACATTTTCCAGTTCCACAGCTCAGTAAAAGCAGGCAAGGGAATTTTGCCAGAAATAATCGGGCTAAGTACGCCGATGGTGAGAATAATAATGCCGATATTTAAACCATATTTTTCCATAAAAGGAATATATTTAGCTAAAAAGGTTTGTTGCATTAATAGCAAAATCGTCGCCGAAATGGTGATTGAACTGTTGTTACCTAACACGCCAAGCAAAATTAAAATCACCAGTAGCAAGGCGATTGCGTTAAATTGTAATGACATCATTGCCTCGAAAATTCTCAAAAAAAGCACCGCACTTTTACCGTGCGTCAGATGTTGGGATTATACTCTTTTTATTTGTCTAATTCATAAAAAATAAGGCTCGTTATGAGCCTTATCAATTATTTCACTTTAAATTTTAATAAGCGATTGGCATTGCTCACCACGGTGATGGAAGACAACGCCATTGCCAGTCCGCCAATCATTGGGTTAAGCAAAATACCAAACAAGGGATACAACAACCCAGCGGCAATAGGTATGCCTAAAATGTTGTAAATAAATGCGCCGAACAGATTTTGCTTCATATTGCGTAAAATGCCTTTGGAAAGGCAAAGGGCATCAGCCACGGCAGAAATATTGTGGCGCATTAAGGTTAATTCGGCGGTTTCTATGGCAATATCTGAACCGTTACCCATTGCGATACTCACGTCTGCTTGAGCAAGGGCTGGTGCATCATTAATGCCGTCTCCCACCATCACGACGTTGCGGCCTTCTTGCTGTAATGCCTTGATGATATTCGCTTTTTCAGCAGGCAACACGCCAGCGATGACGTTGTCAATCGCGGTGCCTTGCGCCAATGCGCGAGCCGTTTTTTCTTGATCGCCTGTGAGCATAACTAAATGATAGCCCTGTTCGTGCAAGCGTTGTAAGGCATTCGCTGAATCTTCACGCAAAGGATCGCTTAGCACAAATAGCCCGGCTAATTGGCGATTGATCGCAAAAAAGACCACCGTTGCGCCACGTTCTGTTTGTTGCTGAAAGATCGCCATTGCAGGCTGAATATCCACGCCTTGCTGTATCATTAAAGTTTGGTTACCGAGCAATAATTCAAGCCCTTCCACTTCCCCACTCACCCCTAAACCTTGCAAAGTCGCAAAGGCGTGAAGCGGTTTGAGCTCGCCTTGCTTTTCTTGATTAAACTGCACAATGCCTTTGGCTAATGGGTGGTTTGAACCCTGTTCTAGGCTTGCTGCAAGCTGGCTAACTTGGGTTTCTGAATAATCATTAAAACAATAAAGTGCGGTGATTTTTGGTGAACCTTTTGTCAGCGTGCCTGTTTTGTCAAAAACAATAGTATCAGCACTAGCGGCTTTTTGTAAAGCATCGGCATCGCGCACTAAAATGCCTAATTCTGCGGCACGCCCAATGCCTGAAATGATCGACATTGGTGTCGCTAACCCTAAGGCACAAGGGCAGGCAATAATGAGGACGGTAGTAAAAATCACCAGACTATAAGAAAATTGTGGTGCTGGCCCCAGAATATACCAAACCAAAGCGGCGACTAAAGCAATGGTAATTACCACAGGGACAAAAACTCCTGCAATTTTGTCTGCCAATTGCCCCATTTTTGGCTTGCTACTCTGCGCTTGACGCACTAATTTGATGATATTGGCCAAGGTGGTTTGCTCACCAATTTGTTCTGCGCGGTAAATCACCGTTCCATCTGAAATAAGCGTTCCAGCGCTGATTTTATCCCCTGCCTGTTTTTGCACGGGAACAGGCTCGCCTGTTAGCATACTTTCATCAAACCAACCTTGCCCTTCTGTAATTGTGCCGTCCACCGCCACTCGTTCGCCTGTTTGCAAGCGAAACTGCATTCCTGCTTGCACTTTCGCAAGGGGAATATCTTGCGTGCCTTGTGGCGTAACGAGATGTACGGTTTTCGGGGTAAGATCGAGCAAGCGCGCCAAGGCCTGTGAAGAATGTTGTTTCGCCTTAGCTTCAAGCATTTTGCCTAAATTGATGAAACCAATGATCATCGCCGCCGCTTCAAAATATAAATGACGGGCATTTTCAGGGAAAAACTCAGGATTAATGCAAACAAACATTGAATAAAGCCAAGCTGTGCCAGTGCCTAGCGCAACAAGGGTATCCATTGTGGCTGTGCGATTGAGCAAATTCTGCCACGCCTTTTGATAAAAATGTTTGCCTGTAACAATCATCACCAACAAAGTCAGCACACCAACCGCAAACCAATAGGCACGATTATTTGGATCTACACGCATTGAACCACTAAGTAATCCCCAAAGCATTAATACAGCCCCTAAGCCAAGAGCAACAATGCCTTGCCATTTGCGCTGTTTCACTTCGTGCGCGCTTTTGCTTTGCTGTTTTTCTGCTCGTAGCGCGTCATCATTCACCACTTCCGCACCATAGCCTGCTTGCTGCACGGCGGCAACAAGAGATTGCGGAGTGGCATTACCACTCACTAAAGCAGTTTGTTCCGCTAAATTTACTTGCACTTGGGCGACTTGTGGCACGGCTTGCAAGGCTTTTTGCACTTTCATTACGCAAGCAGCACAGCTTAAGCCATCAAGTAAAAGGGTAACCTGATCCTGATGTTGTCCAACTACCACAGGATCAGGTTTTAAGGTTTCTGTGGAAGATTCGGGTAGTGAACTTACTTTGCCGAGTTATCCGCAAGGCGTGCTTGATAACCCGCTTCAACAATAGCATTAATCAACACTTGCGGATCAACATCGCCCACTACAACGGCTTTATCTAAACTCACTTCGGCACTTTGCACGCCAGAAATGCCATCTAAGGTTTTCTGTACGGATTTTACGCAATGTTGGCAAGATAAATCGCTTAACGCTAACACAGTAGTTTTCATCTTTTTCTCCTTCTAGTAAAAATTTTGCATAGCATAAACCTTAACATAGGGTTAGGGTCAAGCATTTAGCGATGAGATAAATTCTCCACAAAATCCAACCGCTCTTTCCCCGTGTAAATTGTTGCTCTGCCCTCTCTGGCGAAGCCAATTAAGGTAAGTTGGCTTTGTTTGGCTTGTTGCACGGCAAGAGCAGTAGCAGCGGAGATGGCGGCTAAGCATTCAATACCCGCACTTACGACTTTCTGTACCATTTCATAGCTCGCTCGGCTAGAAATTAGCACAAAACCTTGTTGTTTCGGTTGTTTGGCGTGCCAGCCTAAGAGTTTATCCAGAGCAACGTGGCGACCGACATCTTCTCGAATGGCAAGCAGGTTTCCTTGCAAATCAAAAAAGGCGGCGGCGTGGGTTGAACCGGTTTGTTGTCCAAGCTGTTGGGCTGAATGTAATTTTTTCAGGCAATCGTCAAGCAGAGAAATATCCAAAACATAAGTGCGGTGCAAAATAGGCAAGTTTTTGTGGATTTGATCAAGCTGTTCTGTGCCGCAAATGCCGCAGCCCGTTCTTCCTGCTAGAGTTCGGCGGCGTTCTTTGAGCGCGACAAAACAGCGTGTGGCAATTTCTATTTGTACTTCAATGCCATTACAGGTTTCTTCTACATCAATACCATAAATATCTGCGGGCTTTTCGATAATACCTTCGGTTAAAGAAAAGCCAAGGGCAAAATCTTCCAAGTCTTGTGGGGAACACATCATTACGGTGTGGCTAATGCCGTTATACACTAAGGCAACGGGGGTTTCTACCGCTAAGGTTTCTTCTTTTTCTTGCCAAAGTGATGTGTATTGAGAATGTTTATTATTTGTTAATTTTTTGAAAAAATTAACTGTTGATTTTGTGATCCAACTCAAGAATTTTTCCTTTCTAATCAAGATTACTTATAGATTTTAGGCGTGAAAAGGCGTATCCTAGCCACAGTATTACGTTGTGTTAATTGTAATACAATTTAACAACAAACTATACTGTAACTGAATTATTTCATTTGTGAAAATGTGCTATTTGCCGTTGTATTTTGCTAAATAAAAATTTGAAATATTCAGCTAACCTGAACGAATATCTATATAAAAAAACAAATCTACTACTACACAATAACGCAACAATTTTGTTGGTTAAGGAGTATCTCTATGCAGGTCACAAGAAGAAAATTCTTTAAGATCTGTGCAGGTGGTATGGCAGGGACGTCTGCGGCGATGTTGGGCTTTGCTCCAGCAACAGCTTTAGCAGCTCCTCGCGAATACAAGTTATTACGCGGTAAAGAAACCCGTAATACCTGCACCTATTGTGCCGTAGGCTGTGGTATGTTGTTATACAGCTTAGGTGATGGCGCAAAAAATAGCGTGGGTAAACTTTATCACATTGAAGGGGACCCCGATCATCCAGTAAGCCGTGGGGCGCTTTGTCCGAAAGGGGCAGGTGCATTGGATTATGTAAATAGCCCACGCCGTGTGAAATATCCTGAAGTGCGTGAAGCAGGTTCAAGCGAGTGGAAACGCATTTCTTGGGAAGAAGCCATTGAGCGTATCGCAAAACATATGAAAGCAGACCGCGATGCCAACTTTGTGTTAAACAATGAAAATGGCACGCCTGTTAATCGTTGGATGACATCAGGTTTCTTAGCAGGCTCGGCTTGTAGTAATGAAACGGGTATCTTAACGCAAAAATTTGTGCGCTCACTCGGTATGATTTATACCGACAACCAAGCGAGTATCTGACACGGACCAACGGTAGCAAGTCTTGCTCCATCATTTGGTCGCGGTGCAATGACCAACCACTGGGTTGATATTAAAAATGCTGATTTAGTAATCGTAATGGGCGGTAACGCTGCGGAAGCTCACCCTGTTGGGTTCCGTTGGGCGATTGAGGCGAAAAAACAAAATGGTGCGAAGTTAATGGTGGTTGATCCACGCTTTAACCGTACAGCTTCAGTTGCAGATATTTATATGCCATTACGTTCTGGGACAGATATTGCCTTTTTATCTGGCGTTATTCGTTATTTATTAGAAAAAGATCAAATCCAACACGAATACGTTAGACATTATACGAATGCGGCATTCCTCGTTGATGAGAACTTCAAGTTTGAAGATGGCTTGTTCTCAGGCTATGATCCTGAAACACGCAAATATGATCGTTCAACTTGGCGTTATCAGTTTGATGCGGAAGGTCAGCCTATTCGTGATCTAACCTTACAACACCCTCGTTGCGTGATTAATCTGTTAAAAGATCACGTTTCTCGTTATACCCCTGAAATGGTAGAACGTATCACGGGTACACCACAAAAAAGTTTCTTACAATTCTGTGAAGAAATTGCTAAAACCTCTGCACCTGATAAAGCGGCAACCTTTATGTACGCATTAGGTTGGACTCAACATACTGTGGGTTCACAAAATATTCGTACGATGGCGATGATCCAGCTATTACTCGGTAATATCGGGGTTTCTGGCGGTGGTGTAAATGCGTTGCGTGGACACTCAAATGTACAAGGGATTACGGATTTAGGTTTATTCCCACATATGTTGCCGGGTTATATTCCATTGCCAACCGAAGCGGATACCAGTTTAGAAAACTTCCTAAACCGTATTACGCCAAAAACAATGATGAAAGATCAGGTGAACTACTGGCAAAATACGCCGAAATTTATGGTAAGTATGCTGAAAACCTTCTTTGGTGAAAAAGCCACTGCTGAAAATGAATTCGGCTACCATTATTTACCGAAATTGCCGAAAGGCGGTATGGATCAAATGCGCTACATTGATGAAATGTATCAAGGTCGCGTAAATGGTTATTTCTGCCAAGGAATGAACCCTGTTGCCTCTTATCCAAATTCAGGCAAAATCATCAAAGCCTTAAGTAATTTGAAATACTTGGTGATTATGGATCCGTTAATTACGGATACCTCGGAATTCTGGAAAAACTACGGTGAATTTAATGATGTGAAAACAGAAGAAATTCAAACCGAAGTATTCCGCTTACCAACCACTTGTTTCGTGGAAGAACACGGTTCAATCGCTAACTCTGGTCGTTGGTTACAATGGCACTGGAAAGCTGTTGATGCCCCATTTGAAGCGAAAAGCGATGGTGAAATTCTTTCTGAATTAAGAGCTGCATTAATCGAGCTTTATCACAAAGAAGGTGGCGTATCACTGGATAGCCTTGAAGCGATGAGCTGGAACTATGACAATCCACTTGAGCCAAAAGCAGAAGAAGTGGCGAAAGAAATGAACGGCTATGCTTTACAAGATCTCCTTGATGCCAACGGCAATGTGATCTTAAAAAAAGGCGAGCTACTTTCAAGCTTCGCACAAATGCGTGCTGATGGTAGCACTTCAGGTGCGTGCTGGATTTATACTGGTCAATGGACACAAAAAGGTAACCAAATGGCGAATCGCGATAATGCTGATCCGTCTAACTTAGGTAACACCCTAGGTTGGGGCTTTGCGTGGCCGATGAACCGCCGTATTATCTATAACCGTGCAAGTGCGGATTTATCTGGTAAACCTTGGAATCCAAAACGCCAGTTAATTAAATGGAATGGCAAAAACTGGAACTATGTGGACGTGGCAGACTTCGGTACTGCGCCACCAAATAGTCCTACCCTACCATTTATTATGCAACCTGAAGGGGTAAGTGGTTTATTCGTGCGTGAACGTATGGCTGACGGCCCGTTCCCAGAACATTACGAACCAATTGAAACACCAATTGGCACAAACCCACTGCACCCAAATGTAGTATCCAACCCTGTGGCGCGTATTTTGGAAAGCGATAAAGCAGACATTGGTACTTCGGAAGAATTCCCTTATGTGGGTACAACCTATCGTCTAACAGAACATTTCCACTTCTGGACGAAAAATGTGTTACTCAATGTGATTGCCCAGCCAGAACAATTTGTTGAAATTGGCGAAGCACTTGCAAAAGAGAAAGGCATCAATAATGGTGATTATGTCAAAGTTACCTCAAAACGTGGTTATATTAAAGCCGTAGCTGTGGTAACCAAACGTATCCGCCCACTCACTGCCGATGGCAAAGCCGTGCATACCGTAGGTATCCCAATTCACTGGGGCTTTGGCGGTATTGGTAAACAAGGTTTCTTTGCCAATAACCTTACCATTCGCGCAGGTGATGCAAATACACAAACACCGGAATCAAAATGTATGTTGGTAAATATTGAGAAAGTGGGGGCATAATATGGGAACTATTCAATCGCAAGATATTATTAAAGCCTCTGCAACATCGGGATTAACACCACCACCTCACGCTCGAGATCATCAGCTTGAAGTGGCAAAACTGATTGACGTTACCACTTGTATCGGCTGTAAAGCCTGCCAAGTGGCTTGTTCAGAATGGAATGATCTTCGTGCCGAGCCGGAAAAATGTATCGGCTCATACGATAACCCGATTGATCTCAATGCCAAAGCTTGGACGGTGATGAAATTCAACGAAGTTGAAGAAAATAACCGTCTAGAATGGCTGATCCGTAAAGATGGCTGTATGCACTGTAGTGAACCGGGCTGTTTAAAATCTTGCCCATCACCGGGTGCGATTATTCAGTATGCAAACGGCATCGTTGATTTCCAATCGGATAAATGTATCGGTTGTGGTTACTGTATCGCAGGTTGTCCATTCAATATTCCAAGAATGAACCCTGAAGATAACCGTGTGTACAAATGTACGCTTTGTGTTGATCGCGTTACCGTGGGTCAAGAACCCGCTTGTGTGAAAACCTGTCCAACAGGTGCTATTCATTTCGGTACAAAAGAAGAAATGAAACACTATGCGGAAACTCGCATTGCGGATCTCAAATCCCGTGGTTATGAAAATGCAGGGCTTTATGATCCAGAAGGCGTGGGCGGCACACACGTTATGTATGTGTTACATCACGCTGACAAGCCAGAGCTTTACTCAGGCTTACCGAAAGATCCACAAATTGACGTGACCGTGAAATTATGGAAAGACGTATTGAAACCAGTTGCAGCGGTGGCAATGGGAGGCTTAGTGCTTTCTGAAATTGCGCACTATCTTGCAGTTGGGCCAAATACGGAAGATCTAGAAGAACACGAAGAAGTCGTGCCAGAAGACGAACAAGCACATAAAGGAGGCGAAAATGAGTAAAGTTAAGATCAGCAACGATCAACGAGTTGTTCGCCACAAATTGCCTGCGCGTTTAAGTCACTGGTTACTGGTAATCTGTTTCTTCACCACAGGCTTATCAGGGCTTGCATTCTTCTTCCCTGATTTTGCTTGGCTAACGGAAATCTTAGGTAACCCAAGAATTGCCCGTTTTATCCACCCATTCACCGGGATAATAATGTTTATTGCCTTTATCAATCTTTGCTTGATTTACTGGCCTTACAACATTCCTGAAAAAAATGACTGGGTATGGCTAAAAAATATTAAAGAAGTCTTAAAAGGCAACGAACACGCCGTTTCAGACAACGGAAAATATAATTTAGGGCAAAAAATGCTATTCTGGACCTTAATCCTTGCAATGGTTACCCTACTAACAACAGGAATTATTATGTGGCGACAATATTTCTCCCATAATTTCCCAATTCCTGTTATCCGCATTGCCATTTTGCTGCACTCAGCTAGTGCCTTTATGCTCTTTACTGGTATTATGGTACATATGTATATGGCATTCTGGGTGAAAGGTTCTATTCGTGGAATGGTTGAAGGTTGGGTAACGGTACGCTGGGCGAAAAAACATCACCCACGCTGGTTCCGTGAAGACATTCTGCCTGAACTTGAAAAAGAAGCCGCAGAAAAAGCGAAAGAAAAGCACGCTAAATAATTAACAATGGCAAAGTGCGGTGATTTTTTGCAAAATTTTGCAAATTTACACCGCACTTTCTTTATTGACGAACGTTAATGAAAAATTATGAGTATAAAAATCCTACCAAAAGATGAAATTGTACAAGCTGCCAGCTCTTTTCATCACCCTATTCTTTTATTTTCCAACCCGAAAAATCTTTACCAACGCCGTGCCGAACGCCTGCGTTCTTTAGCGCAAAATCACCCAATGGCGGATTACCTTAATTTCGCTGCCAATATTGTTGATTGCCAGCTCGCGCTACTGAATGAACAGCCGGTTACGCAAGAAATTGAAATTAGCACGGAAACCAGCGTTCCCCTTGACATCACAAAATGGCAGCGCGATCCCCAATGGCGAGATTTGCTGCGCACCTTACTCAATAAAATGAAAAATAATGGCAATGAAAGTGTACAAGCCACTATTGAGAATTTAGAAAAAGCCTCTGACAGCGAACTTGAACAACTTGCCGACAAATTACTTGCGCAACAATTTTCTGAAGTCAGCAGCGACAAAGCCTTATTTATTTGGGCAGCACTTTCCCTTTATTGGATTCAGCTTGCTCAACAATTACCGCAAAATAGTAAAATGGAAAGCGGTGAACACCTTCATCTTTGCCCTGTATGCAGTGCGCCGCCGACAGCGAGCGTGGTACATTTTGGCTCAGAACAAGGCTTGCGTTATGTGCATTGCTCTCTTTGCGAAAGTGAATGGAATGTGGTGCGTAGCAAATGTACCAACTGCAATCACACAGGGAAATTGGATTATTGGTCAATCGACAGTGAATCTGCGCCAGTGAAAGCAGAAAGCTGCGGCGATTGCCATAGTTATCTGAAAATGATGTATCAAGAAAAAGATCCTTATGTGGAAGCCATTGCCGATGATCTGGCAAGCATTTATCTTGATATTGAAATGGAAGAAAAAGGCCTTGCGCGCAGTGGTTTAAATCCGTTTATGTTTCCAAGTGAAGAAGGATAAGCCAAGCATTAACCTCGCGTACTCAGTGTGCGCAGGTTTTTCTTCTTGGTATTTTCACATAGTTCTAAATCAACATTTGATTAAACATAATTTACATAAACCCTATTCTGACAAAATAATTAGTCGCTGAATTTATCGATACAACAATGGTATTTATATGAACCTATACTCTCCCAGTAACTACAAGGCTCTAGATAATCAACTCCAATAAAAACACATACCAAGAGTTCAAATATGATGAGAAATGTCAGAAATCATCCAATTTAATTTGAGAGACGTTGCAAATGCAGGCTTCTCTTAAATGAAAACACCTAAAAAGTTATATATCCTGAATTTGTGAATTTTCACAGCCCCTTTTCCCACCACCTCATACCTGTTATTTATCCCGCATAGATTAATTTACCACTTCCCTATTATTCGCTATACTGTGCTTTCGTTAATTTTGGAGTATTTCAATGAAAAAGATTGAGCAACTTTTCGCCAATAATTACAGTTGGGCAACACGGATGAAAGAGGAAAACTCTGACTACTTTCGTGAACTGGCGGATCATCAAAAACCGAGTTACCTATGGATTGGCTGCTCTGATAGCCGTGTACCGGCAGAAAAACTCACTAACCTAGGGCCGGGTGAACTTTTCGTGCATCGCAACGTAGGCAATCAGGTTATTCATACCGATCTTAATTGTCTTTCTGTGGTGCAATATGCGGTGGACGTGCTGGATATTGAACATATTATTATTTGCGGACACACCAATTGTGGCGGGATCAAAGCCGCGATGTCGGAACAAGATTTAGGCTTGATTAACAATTGGCTGTTACATATTCGTGATATTTGGTTTAAGCACAGTCATTTGCTTGGCAAACTCCCGCCAGAACAACGTGCCGATATGCTGACCAAGTTAAATGTGGCAGAACAGGTTTATAATCTTGGGCGTTCTTCTATCGTACAAGCGGCTTGGAAACGTGGCAAAAAATTGTCTTTGCACGGCTGGGTTTATGATGTGAATGACGGCTATTTGATTGATCAAGGGGTGATGGCAACAAGCCGTGAAACCTTGGAAATTTCTTATTTAAGTGCGATTTCCCGTCTGTTAAAACAAAATGAGGAAGAACTTGCGGAAGCGGAAACACAAGAAGAAAAAACCGAAAAATAAGCCAAAATACACCGCACTTTATTTTTAACACAACATCTAGGAATTTTATAATGCAAAAAAGTGCTTTATATCCCGTCATTTATGTCTTAGGTAATGGGCAGCTTGGGCGAATGCTGCGTTATGCTGGCGCGCCTTTAGATATTCAGGTCGAGCCCTTGCCTTTCAATGCCCCTTTATTTGAGCTGCAAAAGAACTGCCTGATTACCGCAGAAATTGAGCGTTGGGAAAGCACCTCGCTGACAGAGAAATTGGCCAATCATCCGCAGTTTATTAATCGTTCCGTTTTTGGCTTGCTTGCCGATCGCCTTTCGCAAAAATCTCTCCTTGATGAACTCAATCTTCCCACTTCTCCTTGGACACTCATTCATTCTGCTTCTCAATGGCAAGATATTTGGCAACACATTGGTGAGAAGGTGGTGGTGAAACGCCGTACTGGCGGCTATGACGGACGTGGCCAGTGGATCATCACGCAAGAAAATCAAGATCTGATTGGCGATGAATTATTTGGGCAAGTGATCGCGGAAAAATTTATTCCTTTTGACGGTGAAATTTCCCTCGTGGGGGCAAGATTTAAGGACGACTCAACCCGTTTTTATCCTGTTACGCACAATTTACAACAAAACGGCATTTTACGTTATAGCGTCGCGGACACCACGCTGCCACAACAGGCCTTACTACAACAGCAAGCGGAAGCAATGTTAGCCAAAATAATGAACAAGTTGGATTATATTGGCGTGATGGCAATGGAATGTTTTGTGGTGGGCGATAAGTTATTGATTAACGAGCTTGCGCCACGGGTTCATAATAGCGGACATTGGACGCAACTGGGCTGTTCCATTAGCCAATTTGAATTGCATTTGCGTGCCTTACTGGATTTACCTACGCCAGAATTAGTCAGCACAATGCCTGCGGTGATGATTAATTTAATTGGCACGGCACATAATCCCCAATGGCTCAATATGCCGTTTAGCCAGCTGCATTGGTATGGCAAAGAAGTGCGCGAAGGACGCAAGGTGGGGCATATTAATCTAGCCCACCCAGATCGCCAAGAATTAGTGCGTTTATTAGATCAATTTGCGCAACAACTGCCACAAGATTATCAATCAGGTTTAACTTGGGTGAAAGAAAAATTGAAATTATCTAAATAATTATTGTAATTTTTGAATAAATATTGGCTTTCTTAAGGAAAAAGCCTATTTAGTATCAATAAATACTTGCGAAAAGGGTTAATTCTCAAGTATAACTTGGCACAGGATTTTCTTCACAAAAAGGAAATCGCATTATTAACAACAAAACACAACATTAGAAGGATAATGACTATGTTTGAACATATTAATGCGGCTCCTGCCGATCCAATTTTAGGTTTAGGTGAAGCGTTTAAAGCAGATGATCGAGCTAACAAAATCAACTTAGGGATTGGTGTATATAAAGATGCCAAAGGCAACACCCCCATTATGAAAGCGGTGAAAGCTGCCGAACAACGTTTGTTTGATGTAGAAACTACCAAAAATTATCTTTCTATTGACGGCGTTGCCGATTTCAATGCGCGTACACAAGGCGTGTTGTTCGGTGAACATTCTGACATTGTGAAACAAGGGCGTGCCAAAACTGTACAAAGCCTTGGTGGCACAGGTGCATTGCGCATAGCTGCAGAATTTATCAAACGCCAAACTAAAGCACAAAATGTGTGGATCAGCACACCAACTTGGCCAAACCACAACGCGATTTTTAATGCGGTAGGGATCACCATTCGTGAGTATCGCTATTATGATGCAGAACGCAAAGCCTTAGACTGGGATAATCTAATTGCCGATTTAAGCAACGCAGGCGAAGGCGATGTGGTGTTATTACACGGCTGCTGCCACAACCCAACTGGGATTGACCCAGCCCCTGAACAATGGCAACAACTGGCTGAAATGTCTGCTAAAAATGGCTGGTTACCGCTATTCGACTTCGCTTATCAAGGGCTGGCTAACGGATTAGAAGAAGATGCCTTTGGTTTACGCACCTTTGCGGCAAATCACAAAGAGTTACTGATTGCAAGTTCTTATTCTAAAAACTTTGGTTTATATAACGAACGTGTTGGCGCATTCACTTTAGTGGCAGAAACCGCAGAAATCGCCGCTACTGCACTAACCCAAGTGAAATCCATTATTCGCACACTCTACTCTAACCCCGCTTCTCACGGCGCTTCCACCGTAGCCATCGTGTTGGCCGATCCTACATTAAGAGAAGAATGGACAAGCGAACTTGCCGAAATGCGCAACCGCATAAAAGAAATGCGTCATCAATTCGTTGAATTATTAAGAGAATACGGCGCACAGCAAGACTTCAGCTTTATTGAACAACAAAATGGGATGTTCTCTTTCAGCGGTTTAACCCCAGAACAAGTAGATCGCTTAAAAGAAGAATTTGCCATTTACGCCGTTCGCTCAGGCCGCATCAACGTTGCCGGCATCACCGAAGATAATATCCGTTATCTCTGCGAAAGCATTGTAAAAGTGCTTTAATTAAAATTTGAAAAAAGCACCGCACTTTGATCTGCTCCCCAAAAGTTGGACAGCATCCACAAATTAAGGAGCGGATTTTTTATGGGAAAACATTATTCAACAGAGTTTAAACTGTGGGCGATATCGTTAGTCTCTGGGTAGGGAATGAGCGTACGTCAGGCAGCGGAATATTGTGCTCTTTCCAATCATAGCCAAATTGTGATTTGGTTGCAACGCGTTAAGAAATACGGTATTAATGGGCTCATCCGTCAGCCTAATCGAAAGAAGAATGTGATGAGATTACCCAAACGCCCCGTCAAAACCGATGAAAAAGAACTTTTATTATAAGAACTTGAGTCTCT
>NZ_CBCSDH010000026.1:0-21853 GCF_965138825.1 Avibacterium endocarditidis | reverse complement strand
CAGTAGGTGCGGGTGTTGTAGCGAAAATCATCAAATAATGATGATTGCTAGGTAACACTAGAAAAGCTAAAAGCTAAGAGAGGGCATCGAAAGATGCCCTTTTGTTTTGCTTGGATTTTTGAATGAAAAAATTGGAAAAAATGACCGCACTTTTGTTATAAAAGAATAAATAAAGTGCGGTATAAATTTTAGGGATTTTTTCTTTTCTATATTTTATTCTCTCACGTCAAATCTATTTTCATTTGACAGTGAATTACCTTCTATTGGTTTAGTGTTTCAATAAAGAGAATTGGTGCAGAGACACAAAATACATTAAACAGATAATAAAAAACTTAGCGAAAAAGCACCGCACTTTAGTTTTATCTATTTTCTGTTTGTAATCCTTACACCTCCAACCAAAACGTAACCGGTCCATCATTAGTTAAACTCACTTGCATATCAGCGGCGAATTTGCCGGTGGCAGTGGTAATGCGTTGTTGGCTTTTTTGTACGAAGTAATCGTAAAGCTGCTCGGCTTTTTGTGGTGCTGCGCCGTTGGAAAAGCTAGGACGTAGGCCTTTTTGAGTGTCGGCGGCGAGAGTGAATTGGGAAACCACCAGCAATTTGCCGTTTATTTGTTGGACGTTCAAATTCATTTTGCCTTGTTCATCGCTAAAAACGCGGTAGTTCAGCACTTTCTCTAATAAACGATCCGCTTTGCTTTCATCATCTTCTTTTTGCACGCCAAGCAGCACTAACAAACCTTGCTGAATTTGTCCTGTGATGTTGCCATCGACTTCTACTTTAGCTTGGATAACTCGTTGAATTAATGCAATCATTATTGTTCCTCAATTTGCTGTAATTTAATCTCACCATTTTTTAATAAACGCATATCGCCTAGCACCGCAGCCAGTTG
Organism: Avibacterium endocarditidis; assembly: GCF_965138825.1. Lineage (NCBI taxonomy): Bacteria > Pseudomonadati > Pseudomonadota > Gammaproteobacteria > Pasteurellales > Pasteurellaceae > Avibacterium > Avibacterium endocarditidis. Next base: position 20,958 of record NZ_CBCSDH010000026.1, on the reverse strand, counting down.
CGCGCCGAGCAAAATGGCAATCCAGCTGAGCTGAATCCACAGTAACATAATTGGCAATGTTGCCATTGCGCCATAAATCAGTTGGTAAGAAGGGAAATTGGCGATGTACCAGGCAAAGGCCTGTTTGCCCAAGGTGAAGAACACCGCAGCGACCAACGCTCCAGCAGCAGAATGTTTAATGCTGACAGATTTATTCGGCACAATTTTATAAATTAAAGTGAAAATAAACCAAGTGAGCATAAAAGGGATAAAGCGAAGTAATTTTAAGCCAAAAGGCAAACTCAAATCAGATTGCAGAAAATCTCTCGCTAACGAGGTTACATAGGTGCTAATTCCGATACTGGTGGCAATAATAATTGGCCCAAGGGTTAAAATCAGCCAGTAAATGGCGAAAGAAAACACCGTTGGACGGACACTGCCATCGTGCCAAATGCTGTTTAGGGTGCGGTCAATAGTATTGATGAGCATTAAAGCAATCACAATTAAACTGATGATCCCAACTGCACTCATCTGTTTAGAATTATTCACAAACTGATCAATATATTCTCCCACCATATTGCTGGCGTTTGGGGCAAAATTGTCAAAGATGAATTGTTTCAACTCGCCCGTTACTTCATTGAAAACAGGAAAGGCGGAGAAAATGGAAAATACCACCATAATCAGCGGTACAAGTGCTAGCATTGTGCTGTAAGTGAGATAGCCCGCCGCTTGGGTGAGTTTATTTTGATTGAAACGCAACCAAAACACCTTGAGAAAGAGGCTTAGTTTTCGCCATAAAACTGACATAGCATTACTCCACAACAATGTTTAAATTTCTTCCCTGAACCGCAAATACAAGGCTGCTTCATTGCAGGCAGGGTAACAGTGGGATCGGCAAAATACCAGCGTTCCCCCACGTTTACAAATAAGGATTTTTCGTGATGAATTTGCTCGCCCTCTGCGCTTAAAAATTTCGCCTTAAACTCCACCGCACTATGGGTTTTATCTAATTTAGGATCGTGTTTTAGCACCTCTAAGCCCCGCCACTGGGTTTGCGCCGCCCATTGTTTTAATGCTTCATAGTCCAGCAATGTTTGTTGGCTTGGTACGGTGGTTTCCACAATATAATCAATATCTTGCAACACAAACGCCGCGTAGCGCGAACGCATTAATTGTTCGGCGCTTTGGGCAATTTTTTGCTTTTGATGTAAGGGCTGGCAACAATCTTGATATGCGTTACCCGATTGGCAAGGACAAAGTGCGGTGGTTTTTTCGTCCATTTTTCAACAATGATCCTTCAAGTAGTTGGCAAATTAGCCTAAGCATATCACATCAAGTTGATGATTTCATTTGCCAAAAAGAAAATAGGGCGTACAGAATTTGTGATAATTTTTGACCGCATTTTATTTTTTTCTTATTATGCACCCACATTTTGATCGATTTCAGAGGCTTATATGCAATATTCATTAGCACAAACGGAACAAGGCGACGTTTTAGGATTAACCGCCAAAATGGCAAACCGCCACGGTTTAATCGCCGGGGCAACCGGGACAGGGAAAACCGTTACCTTACGCAAAATGGCGGAGGCATTTAGCGATGATGGGGTGCCAGTGTTTTTGGTGGACGTGAAAGGGGATTTGTCGGGCTTGGTAAAAGCTGGGGAATTCCAAGGCAAAGTGGCAGAGCGCATTGAACAATTTCACCTAGGTGGCGAAAGCTATTTGCAAGGTTATCCTGTTTCTTTCTGGGACGTGTTTGGCGAAACCGGGATTCCATTGCGTACCACCATTTCTGAAATGGGGCCATTGTTGCTTTCTCGTTTATTGAATCTCAACGCCACGCAAGAGGGGTTGCTTAATTTGGTATTTCGCGTGGCGGACGATAAAGGCTTGTTGCTGATCGATCTGAAAGATCTGCGTGCAATGCTGAAATATGTGGCAGAAAATGCCAAAAACTTCCAATTGGAATATGGTAATGTGTCCGCCGCCAGTGTGGGGGCAATTCAGCGTGCCTTACTAGCCTTAGAAAACGAGGGCGCAAGTAAATTGTTTGGCGAGCCTGCTTTAAACCTTGATGATTGGTTACAAACCCGTGATGGACGTGGCGTGATCAACGTCTTAAATTCAGAAAAATTAATTAATTCACCAAAAATGTATAGTGCGTTTTTGCTTTGGTTAATGGCGGAGTTATTCGAGCAACTGCCTGAAGTGGGCGATCCTGATAAACCAAAATTTGTGATGTTCTTTGATGAAGCGCACTTATTATTTGATGGCGCGCCAGCCGCGTTGGTGGATAAAGTGGAGCAAGTGGTGCGCTTGATTCGTTCGAAAGGCGTTGGGATTTATTTCGTTACACAAAATCCATTAGATTTGCCCGATACGGTGCTGGGGCAGCTAGGAAACCGTGTGCAACACGCTTTGCGCGCTTTTACGCCACGCGATCAAAAAGCCGTGAAATCGGCGGCTGAAACGTTCCGCACCAATCCAAAAGTGAATGTGGTGGAAACCATTTCAACCTTGGGCGTGGGGCAGGCTTTGGTGTCTTTCCTTGACGAAAAAGGAATGCCATCACCAGTGGAAATTGCTTATATTTATCCACCAAAAAGTCAGCTTAAACCGATTTCTGCTGAACAGCGCAACCAATGGGTGAAAGATGATGATCTTTACCCTTATTACAATAATTATGTGGATAATGTTTCCGCCTTTGAAATGTTACAAGAGCAGGCAGATCTGGCTGCTGTCGCACAAAAACAAGCGGAACAAGCCCAAGAGGAAGAAGAAAACGGCTTTATGGGAAGCCTTAGCCGAATGTTGTTTGGCAAGAAAAAACGTGGCGAACAACTGAGTGTTACCGAACAAGTGGTGAGCAGCGTGGCGAAATCGGTCGGACGCAACATTCGCAACCAAATCACCAAGCAAATTATGCGCGGGATTTTAGGGGCGTTGAAGAAATAAGATTTTAATTTACATCGTGAAAGGCTTAAAACCCGTGATAAGGTTTTAAGCCTTTTTTCTATATTGTGAGAATTGCGAGAGTTACATTTATTTTTGTACTACTGCGTGATAATGCAACTTATCAATAGCTTGAATGAGCATTTCATCACTCACTTTCTCGTCAGCCACCACATTCACCAAACGTGAATTAAAATTCGCTTTGGTCGATTGCACGCCATCAATGTTGCGTAATTCTTTATTGACTAAATAAACGCAAAGCTGGCAATTCATTTCTTCAATATGCAACGTAACCTTGCGTTCTGCGGCAAGACTTGGCAATGAAAAACTAAGTGCGGTCAAAAAAAGTAAAATTTTTTTCATTCTAAATAATCCAAAATATAAGGTAAAACATAGGGATAAGTTAAGAAAAAGAGAATAATCAGCGCCATTAGCCAATATAAAATTTGCAATGTACGGCGTGAGAGATATTGGCTACAAATCACTTTTCCTGAGAAATTCAGCAGCCAAAAGCCATAGCCAAATGCGATGAGAGAAATCACGAGCATTGGAATTTGCAAAAATGCCAGCTGATTTAAGCTCACTAGCCAAGTGCTAGAAATTCCAAATAACAGATACAACAATGGCGCAATACAGCAGAGTGTCGATGCCACCGCAGCACTCACTGCAGTGGTACATATCGCCCAAAATTTGGCATTTCCGCCTTTCGGATTAGCGTTGCTGCGAGATAAATTCATAACCAAATTCTTTTGCATCAAAGGAATTTAATGGATCGCCGCCCACTTCTGCATAAGGATAACCAAAATTATTGATTGGCGCGAGTTCAGGCGTTGGGTAAAGAGTGAAATCGCGTGCGTGATTAAAGCCCATCCAGTTGCCTTCCCAATTTCCGAATAAATAATCTGAAACTGCTTGGGTATCGCTATCTGCCACTGCTTTTTTCTCTGTTAGGCGATATTTTGCCACGTCCGCGGAATCTACAGGAACCCAGCCAAAACCTGCTAGATAAAATTCCGCACGACAATGTTGTCCGCCATTTTCATTGGCAATTTTGTTTTTGGCGCTACCAAACGCGGATTTAGAATATTTGCCCATTTTCACCGCCTCTCCTAAACGAATACCGAACACTTCGCGAGCGGGAATACCAGAAGCACGCGCTAAAGCAACAAATACAGAATTAATATCCGTGCATTTTCCTTTTAACACGCCTGTTGTTAGGATTTTTTCCACATCACCATCGCCACAGCCTAATACGGAATTATCACGCTCCATATTTGCCACAATCCATTGATGAATACGTTCTGCTTTTTTGAGCGGATTTGTTTCATTTCCTACAATTTTATCGGCATATTCTTTCACGATCCCGTCAATTTTAATATGTTTTGTTGGCTGTAAATAAGGTTGCACATCAACGCCATATTCTATTTTTTCTGGCGCTTGATAATCTTTCAATAAGCCCAGTTTCTTCGGTTCACGATCTTGGGTTTCCACAACCAGCGTAACGGTTAAATTGCGTTTTTGTGCTTCTGGTGTCCAAGTGGCAAATAATGTACTAGCACTATATTGATTATTTTCTGTGATGTAAGCCTGTTGATAATTGCCATCAAATGTGATGGATTTCACCGTTTGATAGTCGTTACTAAAAGGCAATGGTACCCACAAATTTGTTGTTCCTGATGAGCCTTTTGGCACTTGTAAATCATAGGTTTGCGTAAATTCGTAAGTGTGCGTAGTGGTGTTAGGATTTGCCACCGTTTGCGCATTGGCTAACGTTGCCGCTGCGAAAAGTGAGCTGGTAAAAAGTGCGGTGGTAAAAAGTGCGGTGGTAAAAATCGTTTTTTTCATAGAAAACTCCTGTTTACAAAAGGGATTGCAAGGTTACGCCATTCAGTAAAAAATGGGCTACCTTATAGGAATCAGGCGAGAGAAAACGCGTTGCGTCAAATAATTGCCAAATTTCTAACCTTCCTTAAATCCTTAAGAGAAATTGAAAACGGCAAGAATGGTATAACGATGAAAACCAGAATTGAAAACAGTTTGATCATTTCCTATACACAATACTTGCGATATAGCTGTTCAACGAACAAAGGGATTTTACGATTTATGGGTGAAATTGCAATCTTTTGTTGATTGGCGGGGTGAAATAATCGGATAAAAAGGCATAAAATCCATAATGATTGTTATGCTTGATTTTAGAGCGTTAAGTAAAAAGTGCGGTAAAAAATTCGTAAAAATTCCACCGCACTTTCTTTTTCTAACATTAAACCAATAATGCCGCCGCTTTCACCACAATATCAATGGCGTTTTGCTCGGTTTGATGAATGGTTTCTTCATTTGGGATTTCTTGTTGTGTGCGGTTTACAATCGCACCAGCCACCATACCAGCACGCAAGCCTAAAGCAGAACACATAGTAAATAAGGTGGCACTTTCCATTTCGTAGTTCATTACATTTAGCTCTTGCCATTGTTTTAATGAACCTTGATAGTGGCGATAAATTTTGCCAGTGTAAGTGTCGTAGCGCTCTTGCCCTGGGTAGAACGTATCTGATGATGCGGTGATACCAATATGCACTTTCGCTTTATCATTTTCTAATGCCGCTTTGTGAAGCATTGAAGTGCAAGTAAAGTCCGCTACCGCTGGATATTCTAATGGCGCGAAATGACGGCTTGCCCCATCTAAACGCACCGCACCTGTAGTGATCAAAATATCACCCACATTAATATGCGGCTGAATTGCCCCTGTTGTGCCAATGCGTAGGAAAGTGCGCACGCCTAATTGCGCCAATTCTTCCACAGCAATAGAAACCGAAGGCCCACCAATCCCTGTGGAACAAACCACCACGGCCTTGCCATTAAGATAGCCAAGCCAAGAAGTAAATTCTCTGGTCGCGGCTAAAAATTTTGGATTGTCCAATAAACGAGCAATACGTTCAACACGTTCTGGCGCACCGGGAACAATGGCAAGTTGCGCGCCATCTAACATTGCTTTCGTTAAGCCTAAGTGAAATACATCAGACATAATGACTCCTATTTTAGTTATAAATGAATGAGTTATGGAGTAATATCACGCAAAATTGGATTTTGCATTGAAATCAAGGTTTCGGTAGATTGAATTTCATCAATCAACTGAATTTTGGTTGCGAGTACGGAATGAAGCTCCGCAATGGTGTGGGTCATCACCTTAATAAAAATGGAATAATTCCCCGTGGTGTAATAAGCTTCCACCACTTCTTCAAATTTTTCTAATTTCGCGATCACCTTATCGTAATCTTTCGCGCTTTTGAGAATAATGCCAATGAAACAACAGACATCATAGCCTAGTTTACGCTGATCGATGCGGATCTTTGTGCCTTGAATAATACCCGCTTGACGCATTTTTTCTACACGAACGTGAATTGTCCCAGGGCTTACGCCAAAATTTTTCGCCATTTCTGCGTAAGGGGTGCGTGCATCTTTAATCAACACACGCAGGATTTGTTTATCTAAGTTATCAATATTGTGCATTTTCTCTTTCCAAAATTAAATTTGATTTAAAATTATAGCCACTTTTTTATGGAAAAACCATTTTCGATCTTATTTTTGTTTGTGGGTGTTGAATTTTGCTCTCATATCATTAAATAATATGCAACGAAAATCAAAACCAGTAATAAACAAGGTTCATACAATGGAAAAATCATTTATTTTACAACAACAAGAAATTAGCTTTGCTAAAAACACCTTTACCCAAAAACTTTTGGAACATTTAGGTCTTGTAGAAGTTCAGGGCCCTATCCTAAGCCAAGTAGGCAATGGTATTCAAGATAATCTTTCAGGAACAGAGAAGGCAGTGCAAGTAAATGTGAAACAGATCACAGATGCCACCTTTGAAGTGGTTCATTCTTTAGCCAAATGGAAACGCCATACCCTTGCTCGTTTTGGTTTTGCCGAGGGAGAAGGCTTATTTGTACATATGAAAGCACTTCGTCCAGATGAAGATAGCCTTGACCAAACACACTCTGTGTATGTTGATCAATGGGATTGGGAAAAAGTGATCCCTGCAGGTCGCCGTAACCTAGACTATTTAAAAGAAACCGTGCGTGAAATTTATCAAGCAATCTTAGAAACAGAAGCGGCAGTAAGTGAAAAATTCGGTTTAACACGTTTCTTACCGCAGGAAATCACTTTCATTCACAGTGAAGATTTAGTGAAACGCTACCCAGGAATGAACGACAAAGAACGTGAAAACGCGATTTGTAAAGAATACGGTGCGGTGTTCTTAATTGGTATCGGTGGTGAATTATCAGACGGTAAGCCACACGACAAACGTGCGCCAGACTATGATGACTGGACAACCGTTTCTGAGGGCGAATACAAAGGCTTAAACGGCGATATTTTAGTTTGGAACCCAACCTTAGAGCGTGCTTTTGAGCTTTCTTCAATGGGTATCCGTGTAGATGAAACCGCTTTACGCAAACAGCTTGCCATTACAGGTGATGAAGATCGCCTACAATTTGACTGGCACCAAGATTTAGTAAACGGTCGCTTACCCCTTTCTATCGGCGGCGGTATCGGTCAATCTCGCTTAGCGATGTTATTGTTGCACAAAAAACACATTGGTGAAGTGCAATCGAGCGTATGGCCTAAATCTGTAATGGAAGAGTTTGCTAACATTCTTTAATTTCCTTAAAAGCATAAAAGCCTAACTTTTTGATTTGCTGTCAAAAATTCAGATGAATTTAATGACTAGGCCTTGTCTTGCACTGGGCTTAGTCCTTTTAATTTCATTTGAATATTGCGTCTGGTTGACAGTTATTCTCGTTAAATAGCGTCATTAATGAGCCTATGAATATCATATTTTTGAAACATTAATAATACTAAACATAATTTAGGGAGTAGCTGGAGAGCGTAATATTCCACTGATTGATGTATGCCTGCTCATTCTTGGCTTAAAGAATAATGTTTTTTCATAAAAAAATCTGCTCCTTAATTGGTTGACCATATTCAACTTTTAGGGAGCAGATCACTATGCTGTGGTTTTCACATTAAGCATTCAAGATTTTTTGAATTTCTGCCATACTTAAATGATATTCATGTGGGCAGCTGCGCCACGCTTCGAGCATTTTGATGTATTTATCCCACATTGGCGTTTGTGAATCACAACCGTGCTCGCATTGCATAAATTCTGCGTATTTGCCTTCTGTGGTGGTGATAAAACGTAAGTAATTGAGGTATTTTTTCTCACGCACCGCACAATAACCGGCAAATTGTAAGCGGTGTGGCGTAACAGCAGATTTGTCGCCGAGATTATTATAAGAAACGTGCAGGGCGTGGTACATTTCCAGCGTGTCGCGTACAGTTTGGCATTCTTGTTCTGAAAGATTAGAAAATTCTTTATCTAACTCTTTCAATTCTAAGCCAAAACCGCCTTTTACAATGGTCTCTAAGCGGGTATATGCTGCCGCATTATTGGGATCTAATAAGCCCATTAATTTGTATTGGTTGGCTAAGATCAAACGCTGTGTTGAGGTCATTTCCATTTTTCATTCCTTCTTATTTTTAGTCTTTAGTCAATTTCTTTTAGTTCGTCAGCCGATAATGCGGGCGTTTCACTGCTCACATTGCCATCTTTAACATGATATTCCAAATTTTGGAAATAGGCTTCACGGAAGGTGACATAAGGATCTTGTGCTTGTTGTAAAAGGGCGTCTTTATCAAGCAGTTTGGCACGACGATCAATGCCTTGAATACCCCATTTGAATAATCCCCAAGGGCCAAGCAAAGATAGCATTGGGTAGGTAGTATCGACTAAATTGCCTAGATCTTGGCGTGGCGTTGCTGGTCCATACATTGGTAACATCACATAAGTACCCGTTTCGACACCATAAGCACCTAATGTATCACCAAAGCGGCGTTTTTCTTCAACACGCAAAGGCGGGCTTGCACTTGCCCAGTCAATTAAACCACCTAAGCCGAAAATACTGTTAATCCAGAAGCGATTGAAATGCACCATTGCTTTTTTAAATTCACCTTGCAATAGGCGATTGACGAAACTGGCTGGCTCATCAAGGTTATTCGCCACATTGATAATACCTGTTTTCACTGGCTGTGGTACATAGTTTTTCCAGCCTTTTGCAACAGGTTTAAGAAGATAAGGATCAGCGACATGATAGTTAAAATCAAACATTGCGCGGTTAAAGCCCTCTAAAGGATCTTTGCGCTCACCAGTTTGCGGATCAATGGTCGCACAGCCTGTAAGCATTGCAGAACCCAGCACCAGGCTGGCAAGTAATACGGATTTTTTCATAAATAAGCCTTGTTACTTAAAATAAGGTACATTGTAAACAACTTGGTGAAAATCTACAAAATAAATCAGAGAAAAATAAATCGCTTGCATTATATTGATTATTTATGCAAAATTAATGAATAAATATACTACACATTCCTTACGAATTTGCTTGAATATTGGGCTATTGTCTTTTAGAATTAGCCCGTTTAGCCTGTGAGCTAACCACCAATGCAATTTAGCGTAAAACGCCAAACCAAAGTGCGGTGCTTTTTCACTAAATTTCGGTTAACGAGCATTCGTAAGTGTTCACCTACAATTAAGGAGTTTTTATGTCTAGTCCAGCAATTTTAGTCTTGGCTGACGGCAGTGTTTTTCACGGTACATCAATCGGTGTAAATGGGCATACCATTGGCGAAGTGGTGTTTAATACCTCAATGACTGGCTATCAAGAAATTCTCACTGATCCCTCTTATTTTCAACAAATCGTTACCCTTACCTATCCCCATATTGGTAATACTGGCACAAACACAGAAGATCAAGAAAGCCATGCCGTGTATGCCAGCGGATTAATCATTCGTGATTTACCGTTATTACACAGCAACTTCCGTGCCAATCAAAGCCTTGCTGATTACCTAAAAGCCAATAATGTCGTCGCAATTGCGGATATTGATACTCGTCGCCTCACCCGTTTATTGCGTGATAAAGGTGCAATGGCAGGCTGCATTATGGCAGGCGATATTGATGAGAAAAAAAACCTTGAGCTTGCACAAGGTTTTGGCTCAATGGCGGGCAAAGATTTAGCTCAAGAAGTTACCTGCCAAACCCCTTATGAATGGACACAAGGAGAATGGCAACTGGGTAAAGGCTACAACCCGCAGCCAGAGCAACAATATCACATTGTCGCTTATGATTTTGGTGTAAAGCATAATATTCTACGAATGCTCGCCGAAAGAGGCTGTAAAATCACCGTTGTGCCAGCTAAAACCTCAGCAGAAGAAGTGCTAGCCTATCAACCTGACGGCATTTTCTTATCCAATGGCCCCGGCGATCCTGAGCCTTGCGATTATGCCATCAGCAATATTCAAACCTTGCTCAAAACGAAAAAACCGATTTTCGGCATTTGTTTAGGGCATCAATTACTCGGGCTTGCTGTAGGTGGTAAAACGAAAAAAATGCCATTCGGGCATCACGGTGCAAACCACCCCGTGCAAGATTTGGATACGCAAAAAGTGTTCATCACTAGCCAAAACCACGGTTTTGAAGTGGACGAACACAGCCTACCAAAAAACGTGAAAATAACCCACCGCTCTTTATTTGATCATTCCGTGCAAGGCATTGAGTTGACCGATCAAGTGGCATTCTCTTTCCAAGGCCACCCTGAAGCTAGCCCCGGCCCAAATGATGTTGCCTATTTGTTTGATAAGTTTGTGGCGGCGTTAGAACAAGCTAAACAAAAATAAAACCAATGATGAGCCACAAAGCTGGATTAACAATCCATACACAACGTTAAAAATATTATAAGAGAAACTAAGATGCCAAAACGTACAGACATAAAGACAATATTAATTATCGGTGCTGGCCCGATTGTGATTGGGCAGGCTTGTGAATTTGACTACTCAGGCGCACAGGCCTGTAAGGCGTTGCGTGAAGAGGGATATAAAGTGGTGCTGGTAAATTCCAACCCAGCCACCATTATGACCGACCCCGATATGGCGGACGTTACCTACATCGAGCCAATCACTTGGCAAACGGTGGAAAAAATCATTGAGAAAGAACGTCCTGATGCTATTTTGCCAACAATGGGCGGGCAGACTGCGTTGAACTGTGCTTTAGATCTTTCCAAAAATGGCGTGCTGAAAAAATACGGCGTGGAGTTGATTGGGGCAAGCGAAGATGCCATTGATAAAGCAGAAGATCGTGGACGCTTTAAAGAAGCAATGGCGAAAATCGGTTTAAATACACCAAAATCCTTTGTTTGCCATACTTTCGATGAAGCTTGGGCAGCACAGACAGAAGTAGGCTTTCCAACCTTAATTCGTCCGTCTTTCACAATGGGCGGTTCGGGCGGTGGAATCGCCTATAACCGTGATGAATTTGTCGCCATTTGCGAACGCGGTTTTGATGCCTCGCCAACCCACGAATTACTTATCGAACAATCGGTGTTAGGCTGGAAAGAATATGAAATGGAAGTGGTGCGGGATAAAGCGGACAACTGCATTATCGTCTGCTCCATTGAAAACTTCGACCCAATGGGCGTACATACGGGGGATTCCATTACCGTTGCCCCCGCACAAACCCTCACCGATAAAGAATATCAAATTATGCGTAACGCCAGCCTTGCGGTGCTGCGTGAAATCGGCGTGGATACGGGCGGTTCAAACGTACAATTTGCCATTAATCCTGCTAACGGCGAGATGATCGTGATCGAAATGAACCCGCGTGTGAGCCGTTCTTCAGCCCTTGCCTCGAAAGCCACAGGATTCCCAATCGCAAAAGTGGCAGCGAAATTAGCGGTGGGCTATACGCTGAACGAATTGCGGAACGACATCACAGGCGGGCTAATTCCTGCGTCTTTCGAGCCATCCATTGATTATGTGGTAACCAAAGTGCCTCGTTTTGCCTTTGAAAAATTCCCGAAAGCGGACGATCGCCTCACTACGCAAATGAAATCGGTCGGCGAAGTGATGGCAATGGGACGCACTTTCCAAGAAAGCTTGCAAAAAGCCTTGCGTGGTTTGGAAACGGGCATTTGTGGCTTCAATTTGCTGTCTGAAGCCCCTGAGAAAATCCGCACCGAGCTAGGTAATCCCGGCCCGAACCGCATTCTTTACGTTGCCGATGCCTTTGGTGCAGGCTTTAGCTTGGAAGAAGTGCATCATTATTCCAAAATCGACCCGTGGTTCTTAGTGCAAATTCAAGATTTGGTGCAAGAAGAATTGGCGCTTGAGCAAAAAACACTAGATCAGCTCGATTATGCAGAGCTTCGCCGTTTAAAACGCAAAGGCTTCTCCGATAAACGCATTGCTCAGCTAGTGAAAAGTAGTGAAAGTGCGGTGCGAAACTTACGCAAATCTTTCCATCTTCACCCTGTCTATAAACGGGTGGACACCTGTGCGGGTGAATTTAAATCCGACACCGCCTATCTCTATTCTACCTACGAAGAAGAGTGCGAAGCCAAGCCTTCGGAGCGGAAAAAAATTATGATTTTAGGCGGTGGGCCTAACCGTATCGGGCAAGGGATCGAGTTCGATTATTGCTGTGTACACGCCGCCCTTGCACTTCGCGAAAGCGGTTTTGAAACCATTATGGTAAACTGCAACCCAGAAACGGTTTCCACCGATTTCGATACTTCCGATCGTTTATATTTTGAACCACTTACCTTGGAAGATGTGCTAGAAATTATTCACGTTGAACAACCTTATGGCGTAATCGTGCATTATGGCGGTCAAACCCCGCTGAAATTGGCAAATGCCTTGGCAGAAAATGGCGTGAAGATTATCGGCACATCGGCGGATAGCATTGACGCGGCGGAAGATCGCGAGCGTTTCCAACAGATTTTACAACAGCTCGGCTTAAAACAGCCAAACAACCGCATCGCACGCAATGCCATTGATGCGGTGAAATTGGCGGAAGAAGTGGGCTATCCGCTGGTGGTGCGTCCTTCTTATGTGCTGGGCGGGCGTGCAATGCAAATCGTGTATAACGTGGACGAACTCAATCAATATATGCGTGAGGCGGTGCAAGTGTCGGACGACAGCCCGATTTTGCTCGACCATTTCCTAAACAATGCCATTGAAGTAGATGTGGATTGCATTTGCGATGGCGAACAAGTGGTGATCGGTGGCATTATGCAACACATCGAACAAGCGGGCATTCACAGCGGCGATAGTGCTTGTTCACTTCCACCATACTCTTTGAGCAATGAAATTCAAGATGAAATCCGCCGTCAAACAGTGGCAATGGCGAAAGCCCTGAGCGTGGTGGGCTTAATGAACGTGCAATTTGCGGTGCAAGACGGCGTGGTTTATGTGTTAGAAGTGAACCCGCGTGCCAGCCGTACCGTGCCATTTGTGAGCAAAGCCACAGGGCGACCACTTGCCAAAATCGCCGCGCGTGTAATGGCAGGAATGAGCCTCAGCGAACAACAAATTCAAGGTGAAATTCAACCGCACTTTTATGCGGTGAAAGAAGCGGTTTTCCCATTCATCAAATTCCCAGGCGTGGACACCATTTTAGGGCCTGAAATGCGTTCCACTGGGGAAGTGATGGGCGTGGGGCAAACCTTTGCTGAAGCCTTTATCAAAGCCCAACTCGGGGCGGGCGAACGCATTGCCAAAACGGGCAAAGTGTTCCTTTCCGTTGATGACAAAGACAAAGCCCGCTTGCTGCCTATCGCTCAACGCTTGCAAGAACAAGGCTACGGCTTATGTGCCACCATCGGCACAGCAAAATTCTTACGCGAAAACGGCATCTTCGCGCAAATCGTCAATAAAGTGCGTGAAGGCCGCCCACATATTGTGGACGCCATCAAAAACGGCGAAATCGCTATGGTGATAAACACCGTAGGCAGCCTGCCTGAAAGCGTGGAAGACAGCCACTCCATTCGCCGCAGCGCATTACAACAAAAAGTGTTTATCCAAACCACCCTCGCCGCCGCCGAAGCCTTAGTGGAAAGCGTGAAGAATTTAGATGATTACAAGGTTTACGCCTTGCAAAACTTACATTAAGCAAAAGGGCAAATGCCAAAAAAGCAAAGTGCGGTGTAAAATTCGCGAGTTTTTTATATCAATAAAAAGGCTGGGAAACCAGCCTGTTTTTCGTTGGGAGAATTTATTCTGCGATATTTTCATACCCTAATTCTTTTGAAATTGCCCTTGCTACGTTTTGAATTTTATTTAGCAGATAAGGAATACCAATCTGACGCAGTTTATAAGATGAAAGTGATACTGAAACTGCGTAATCTACAATTCCGTGGTAATTAAAAACTGGGCAAGCCACGCAAACCACACCGATTTCATTCTCTTCTCTATCCATTGCGAATTGTTCTTGTCGAATATCATTTAGCTCTTTTTCCATTAAATGAATATCTGTGACGGTGTTGCTAGTAAGCTGCTTGATATTATGTTTTTGTTGTTGCCAATAATGGGCGAGATAATCTTCATTCTTTTCGTAAGCAAGGTAAAGTTTGCCCATTGCTGAACAGTAAAGCTGCAATCGTTGTCCGATATAGGCTTGGGTTCGTAGCATACCTGTGGTGGGCTCAAGTTTATAGATCATAATGGCGTGATCATCTTCTCTTTTAGAGAAATTAACGGTTTCGCCAAGGCTAAGATTAAGCTCTTCTAAATAAGGTGCCGCAACATTAATAATGTTTAACGAAGCAAGCATTTTTTGCCCTATTCCTAAGCATTTTGTTGTTAAACGATAATTTCCTGCAATTCCTGATGGTTGTACATAGCCTTCGCTTTGCAATCCTTGTAATAAACGATGTACGGTACTTTTATTTAACTGTGAAATTTCAGCTAATTTTGCAAGTGGGCATCCATTTGGAAAGTCGCTCAAAATATCAATTAAGCGAAGCCCTCGAATGAGGCTTTGATTGCCACCAACTTTATCTTCAGACATAGTGATTCTCCAAGCTATTTTTAAGCATTTAGTCTAACAAACTTACTATACGCTCTCTATTTCATATTGTGGAATAAAATTTCAAATAAATGAGAGATTGATCACAAATTGAGAAAAAATATTTTAACTAATTGATTTTAATAGTTTTTTATTTTTAGTGGAAGATTGACTTTATTTTGCTTAATAATGTAATTTATGGAACATAATTTCACAATATGAAATAAGAGGTCGTTATGTTAGTTTCCTATGAAGATTTAAAAGCCGAATTTAAACGCGTTTTACTTGCACGCAATGTGCGTGAAGAAATTGCAGAAGAATGTGCCACAGTGTTTGCTGATACCACACAGGCCGGTGCTTATTCCCACGGTGTGAACCGCTTCCCACGTTTTATCCAACAATTAGAAAATGGTGATATTGTGCCAGAAGCTGTGCCAACAAAAGTGTTGTCGTTAGGTGCGATTGAGCAATGGGACGCTCATCAAGCCATCGGTAATTTAACGGCGAAAAAAATGATGGATCGTGCAATGGAAATTGCTGATCAATATGGCATTGGGGTCGTTGCATTGCGTAATGCAAACCACTGGATGCGTGGTGGAAGTTATGGCTGGCAAGCCGCAGAGAAAGGCTATATCGGTATTTGTTGGACAAATGCGTTAGCGGTTATGCCACCTTGGGGAGCAAAAGAATGCCGTATTGGTACAAACCCACTGATTATTGCCGTTCCAACGAACCCAATTACGATGGTCGATATGTCTTGTTCTATGTATTCCTATGGAATGTTAGAAGTTCATCGTCTATCTGGTCGCCAAACCTTTGTTGATGCAGGATTTGATGATAATGGCAATTTGACCCGTGATCCTGCTACGGTTGAGAAAAATCGTCGTTTATTGCCAATGGGCTTTTGGAAAGGATCTGGGCTTTCAATCGTGTTAGATATGATTGCCACTTTACTTTCTAATGGCTTATCCACCGCTGCTGTTACAGAAGATAAAGATGACGAATATTGCGTCTCTCAAGTCTTTATTGCCATTGAGGTTGATCGCTTAATTGATGGGAAAACGAAGGATGAAAAACTTAACCGCATTATGGAATATGTGAGAACTGCGGAACGTGCTGATACTGATGTTGCAGTTCGCCTACCCGGACACGAATTCACAACGATTTTAGCGGAAAATAAAGCAAAGGGTATTCCTGTTGATGATACCGTATGGGCGAAGTTGAAAGCATTATAGTGTGATGAGTGAATAAAAGGAGTGAGCATGTACTTTGGGCATATTAATCATTTCAATGCCAAGGCTTTTCCAGAGGCCATTCAGATTGCATTGGCGTATTTGAAAAATACTGATTTTGATCAACTGCCAGCAGGGCAATATCCAATTAAAGAGCGGTTGATTTTTGCACAGGTTTTGGATTTGGAAACTAAACCCAAAGCAGAAATCTTGCCCGAAGTACATCGCCATGATCTTGATGTGCAATATTTACACTGCGGACAAGAGCGGATTGGTGTGGCTCCAGAGCTGGCAGCAATCCTATTGCTCAGGAATATAATCCGGAACGCGATATTCTTTTTTATCAATCAGCAGAAAATGAGAGTGAATTGATGATGAGAAAAGGCAATTTTGCGATTTTCTTCCCTGAGGATGTTCACCGTCCTGCTTGTATTGATGAACAATCGTGTCATATTCGTAAAGTAGTTGTGAAAATCGCGTTGAGCGAGATTTGAGGTGAAAAATGAAATCTCTCGTTAATGTTATAGCTAAAATACTCAGCATTACTGTTGTGGCTATCCTTGCTACTATGTCGTGCTTGGTTTTTCTCAATGTAGTATTACGCTATGGTTTCAACAGTAGCATTAATATTACAGAAGAAGTTTCTCGTTATTTATTCGTGTGGCTCACATTTCTAGGTGCAATTCTTGCGTTTAATGACAATCAGCATGTCAGCGTGACTATTCTAACCAGCAAACTTTCAGCATATAAACGCTACTGTTTAAGTCTAGTTACTGACGGTACGATGTTGTTCTGTTGCTATTTGATAGTTGTCGGTGGCTGGACACAATTTCAGCTTAATCTAAGTAATTTCGCACCAATTTCAGGATTGCCACAAGGGATCACCTATCTCGCCAGCGTTGTAGCGGGAGTGTTTATTGGTGTGTTACTCATCACGCGTATTTGTGCGAATGCGAGTTTGTTAGTGAAAGGAGAAATTCAATGACCGTTATTATCTTCCTTTCTGTGTTACTTGGTGCCATCATTTTAGGCATTCCCGTTGCCTTCTCCTTATTAATTTGTGGCATTGCCTTGATGATTCATTTAGATTTATTTGATGCACAAATCTTGGCACAACAAATTGTGAGTGGTGCAGATAGCTTTTCATTAATGGCGATCCCATTCTTTATTCTTGCCGGTGAAATTATGAATGAAGGGGGATTATCAAAACGAATTATTGATTTGCCAATGAAATTGGTTGGGCATAAACGCGGTGGTCTAGGTTTTGTAGCGATTTTAGCGGCGATGATTATGGCGAGCTTATCAGGTTCTGCCGTGGCTGATACCGCAGCCGTTGCTGCAATGCTCTTGCCAATGATGAAGACAACCGGTTATCCCTTAGGGCGTTCAGCTGGTTTAATTGGTACCGCTGGTATCATTGCGCCAATTATCCCGCCATCAATTCCGTTCATTGTGTTTGGTGTAGCGAGCGGTGTTTCCATCACCAAGCTCTTTTTAGCAGGTATTTTCCCTGGAGTGTTAATGGGGAGTTGTTTAGCGGCACTTTGGTGGTGGCAGGCTAAACGCTTAAACCTGATGACATTCTCTAAAGCAACCAAACAAGAACTCTGTATTTCCTTTAAAAATAGTATATGGGCGTTGCTATTACCCGTTATTATCATTGGTGGTTTCCGTCTCGGTATTTTTACCCCAACGGAAGCGGGAGCTGTTGCGACATTTTATGCTTTATTTGTGGCAATCTTTATTTATCGAGAACTGAAAATTAGTGCATTGTACAAAGTGCTACTTTCAGCAGGTAAAACCACAGCAGTAGTAATGCTGTTAGTTGCAGCGGCAAATGTTACAGGTTGGCTAATCACCATCGCAGAATTACCACAAATTATTACGGAATTACTAGAGCCGTTAATTGAATCCCCAACGTTACTACTTATTGTCATTATGCTTGTAGTTTTTGTTGTCGGAATGGTAATGGATCTTACGCCAACCGTCCTTATCTTAACCCCTGTGCTAATGCCTCTCGTTGAAGAAGCAGGCATTGATCCTGTGTATTTTGGCGTATTGTTTATCTTAAATACCTCTATTGGTTTAATTACACCACCTGTGGGCAATGTATTGAATGTAATTACTGGCGTGTCAAAACTTCCTTTTGACGAGGCGGCCAAAGGTATCTTGCCTTATATGCTCATGATGATTGTCTTATTATTTGCCTTTATTTTTGTTCCATCACTTATTTTGACACCACTTTCGTGGATGCAACCTTAATCAAAATCCAAGGAGATTATTATGAAACTATTTAATTTAAAAACCTTAGCCACATTAGTGACTAGCGCAGTGATGTTGACTTCAACTGCAGTTAATGCTGCAACCACATTACGTTTTGGTTATGAAGCACCGCGTAGTGATACTCAACATATTGCTGCGAAAAAATTTAATGAGCTATTAAAAGAGAAAACAAAAGGTGAATTGAAATTAAGCCTATTTCCTGACAGCACCTTAGGTAATGCGCAAACAATGATTAGCGCAGTGCGTGGCGGTACCATTGATATTGAAATGTCTGGTTCACCAAACTTTACTGGGCTAGAGCCAAAATTAAACGTGATTGATATTCCATTCATCTTTAAAGATCGCGAACACGTTTATAAAGTGCTTGATGGTGAAATTGGACAGGGTTTATTAAAAGACCTTGAAGCTCAGGGGCTAAAAGGTTTAGCGTTCTGGGACGTGGGTTTCCGTGCTTTCTCAAACTCAAAACATCCTGTCACGAAACCTGAAGATATTAAAGGGCTAAAAGTGCGTACTAACCAAAATCCAATGTATATTCAAGCCTTTACACTGCTAGGGGCAAACCCAGTACCAATGCCGCTTTCAGAGCTTTATACCGCTCTTGAAACTCGCGCGGTAGATGCGCAAGAACACCCAATTGGCATTTTCTGGTCTGCTAAACTTTATGAAGTGCAAAAATATTTGAGCCAAACCAATCACGGCTACACCCCATTAATCGTTGTAATGAATAAAGCAAAATTTGATGGACTTAGCGCTGAGTTGCAACAAGCCATCTTAGATGCCGCAAAAGAAGCAGGGCAATATCAACGCGATCTTAATGTCAAAAATGAGCAAGAAATCGTAGCTAATTTACGGAAAGCTGGTGTTGAAGTGATTGAAAAGGTCGATACCGCACCGTTCAAAGCCGTTATTGAAGCGGATGTGCGTAAATCATTTATCGACAAACACGGTGATCAACTCGTGAAAGAAATTGATGCGTTAGCACAATAATCAAAGTGCGGTCGAAATTTTCAAGATTTTTCGACCGCTTTTTATTTTTGGGAGAGCATAAATGACTTACTATTTAGGCATCGATTGTGGTGGCACTTTTATTAAAGCCGCATTATTTGATGAATTCGGCACGATGTCGGCTTGTGTGCGAGAAAACGTGCCACTCATCAGTGAACAAGCAGGGTATGCTGAGCGTGATATGCCGCAGTTATGGCAAATTTGTGCCAAGGTAATCAAGAAAACCATTGAACAAAGTGGAGTATCTGCCACAGAAATCAAAGGTGTAGGAATTTCAGCACAAGGGAAAGGGGCATTTTTGTTAGATCAGCAAAATCAACCTCTTGGGCGTGGAATCCTTTCCTCAGATCAACGTTCACTAGACATCGTCAAACAATGGCAACAAGCAGGTATCCCAGAACAGCTTTATCCAATAACACGCCAAACTTTATGGACTGGACACCCCGTTTCGATTTTACGTTGGCTTAAGGAAAATGAGCCTGAACGTTATGCCAATATCGGTGCTGTGTTGATGTCACACGACTATTTGCGTTTCTGTCTAACTGGGGAGCTATTTTGCGAAGAAACCAATATTTCAGAATCCAATTTATACAATATCAACACCCAGCAATACGATCCTGAATTGGCCGAATTACTTGGTTTGCCGGGGATGACGGAAAAATTTCCGCCGATCGTCAAAGCAAATCAAATTGCTGGTTATGTCAATGAACAAGCTGCACAACTAACCGGATTAGCACAAGGCACCCCCGTAGTGGGCGGGCTGTTTGATGTGGTTTCTACGGCACTTTGTGCGGGTTTAGATGATGAAACGAAATTAAATGTGGTGCTCGGAACTTGGTCTGTAGTGAGTGGGGTAACGGATCATATTGATGATAGCCAAAGCCTTTCATTTGTCTATGGACGTTATGCGCAAGAAGGAAAATTTATTATCCACGAAGCTAGCCCAACATCGGCGGGTAATCTTGAATGGTTTGTGAAAGAATGGGGAAATCTCAGCTATCAGGCGATCAATGATGGTATTGATGAATTACCTATAACCGAAAGTGCGGTGCTTTTTGTGCCATTTTTATATGGCTCAAATGCAGGGCTAGGAATGAAATCTGGATTCTATGGGATCCAATCTCATCATAACAAAATGCACCTGTTTCAAGCCATCTATGAAGGGGTGCTATTCAGTATGAAGTACCACCTTGATCGAATGTTGCAACGTTTTCCAAATACGCAAGTGCTACGCATTACCGGTGGGCCAGCCAAATCGCGAGTATGGATGCAAATGCTTGCTGATCTCACGGGAATGAAAATTGAAGTTCCAGCAATTGAAGAAACAGGGTGCCTTGGTGCCGCAATGATGGCAATGGAGGGGACTCAAGGGCGTGCAATGCCATTCACCGCGAAACAACAATGTTTTACGCCAAATACGCAAAACTTTGCTATTTATCAGAAAAAATATCAGCGTTATCAGAAGTTTGTTTCCGCATTACAATCTTTGTTATAAATAAAAGTGCGGTCAAAATTTCACTAATTTTATTAGGAAAACAAAATGAGAAAACACAAATTAGGCATTTATGAAAAAGCCTTACCTAAACATATCAGCTGGCAAGATAGACTTTCCATCGCC
>NZ_CBCSDH010000025.1:0-25595 GCF_965138825.1 Avibacterium endocarditidis | reverse complement strand
ATTCCATGCCGAACTTAGAAGTGAAACGCTGTAACGCCGATGGTAGTGTGGGGAATCCCCATGTGAGAGTAGGACACCGCCAGGTATTATTTTGTTAATTTATTTTCATTTAAGTAAATTAACAAAATAAAATTTTTTGGCAGCTATAGTGTAGCGGACCCACCTAATTCCATGCCGAACTTAGAAGTGAAACGCTGTAACGCCGATGGTAGTGTGGGGTATCCCCATGTGAGAGTAGGTCACTGCCAATTATCAATTTTGCGGAGCGGTAGTTCAGCTGGTTAGAATACCTGCCTGTCACGCAGGGGGTCGCGGGTTCGAGTCCCGTCCGTTCCGCCACTTCATTTAGGGGCGTAGTTCAATTGGTAGAGCACCGGTCTCCAAAACCGGGTGTTGGGAGTTCGAGCCTCTCCGCCCCTGCCATCAGATATAAAATTTCCTTATTAGTCCAATTTTTTCATTATATTTTAAGTTTAGTTTTCTTTTGCTTTTCTGAAATTATCATAATTTGAAAAGAATGATGGTTATCAGAGTTTTTGTATTTCTATACTTCCATATTTTTTGGCTAAACCTATTAAAGGGCAGTATTTTGCACATTGTTAATGTTTAGTATGAATTAAGGCGATTACAATCTAAGCCGAACGTGTTTATTTTTGTACCTTCTTATATCAAATTGCCTTATTTATTCCGTTTATTTTTACGATCGTGATCGCAAAAGAGCGGTGCTTTTCTTGCGAGTTTTTGTATTGAGATGCAAAGTATCACTACTGATTTATTCAGTATTTATACTTTTTGTTTCTATGAATAAGGAAAACCGTAATGAAAATTAAGACAGTTCTATCTTCTTTGTTGTTATCAATAGGCTTGTTAAGTAGCTTTTCTGTTGTGGCTCAGTCTCAACCAAATGAAAAAGTCAGTTCTAGTACCGCTCAAGTTTTGACGGATACAATCAAAGAGAAATCTTTCATTGGCGAAAAATTGAATATCAATACCGCTACAGCGAGTGATATTCAACGTTCGTTGGTTGGTATTGGTGCGAAAAAAGCTGAAGCGATTATTGAATATCGAGAGAAACACGGCAAATTTACCGCGATAGAACAGCTGTTAGAGGTTCAAGGCATTGGGAAAGCAACATTAGAAAAAAACAGAGAACGTATCGATCCTTTATCATTTAGTGAAGATGGCAAATAGAGATCATAATTAAAATGCACTATACTAATCACACTAAGTATATGCATAAACATATTATAGCTGAATGGAGATCATTATCTGGTTTCCTCTCAATGAGTGTTACAAGGGCGACTTAGTGGTCGCCCTTTTTTATTTTATAAGGATCAACAATGAAACAAAAAATTGTGCTTGCTACGGGTAATCAAGGCAAAGTGCGGGAAATGGCCGATGTGCTAGCAGATTTTGGCTTTGAAGTGATCGCACAAACGGATTTAGGCATTGAAAGCCCCGAAGAAACAGGCTTAACTTTTGTGGAAAATGCCTTATTGAAAGCGCGTTATGCAGCCAAAATGTCAGGTTTGCCCGCCATTGCTGATGATAGCGGATTAGTGGTGAATGCTCTCAATGGTGAACCGGGGTTATATTCTGCACGTTATGCTGGTGTGGATGGAAAGCAAGCGGATGCTGAAAATCGTAAAAAATTATTACAAAAATTAGCTAATGTGCCAGCCAGCGAACGCCAAGCGAAGTTTGTGAGCTGTATTGTCTTATTGCAACACGAAACCGATCCTTCACCAATTATTGCGGAGGGGGAATGTTCTGGCGAAATCACTTTTGAAGAAAAAGGTGAGAATGGCTTTGGCTATGACAGCCTGTTTTTCTATCCTGAAAAAGACCGCACTTTTGCCGAGCTTGATATGCCAGAGAAGAAACAAATCTCACATCGCGCACGCGCATTAGGCGTGTTAAAAGCACGCTTACAAGCCAAAGAGCGGTCAAAATAATGCAAGTTTTTCCGCCGCTTTTTCCCCCATTAAGTCTTTATGTGCATATCCCTTGGTGCGTGCAAAAATGTCCTTATTGTGATTTCAATTCCCACGCGAAAAAAGGCGGCATTCCCGAACAGGAATATATCGCGCATTTGTTGGTTGATTTACGCCAAGATCTGGCGCGCTACCAAGCAAGCATTGGTGGGCGAACGCTACATTCCATTTTTATTGGTGGTGGCACGCCAAGTTTATTTTCAGCACAAGGCATCGCGCAATTATTGCAAGGCATTGAACAGCAAATTCCCTTTGCGCCAAATATTGAAATCACCTTAGAAGCCAACCCTGGCACGGCAGAAGCGAGTCGTTTTGCAGGCTATGTGGAAGCAGGGGTGAATCGCCTTTCTTTAGGCATACAAAGTTTTGATGATGAAAAATTGCAACGCTTAGGGCGCATTCATAATTCTGAGGAAGCAAAAAGCGCGGTGCAAATGGCAAAAGATGCGGGCTTTAAACGCATTAATTTAGATTTAATGCACGGCTTACCAAATCAGACTCTTACGCAAGCGCTAGATGATTTACGCCAAGCTATCGCTCTTGAGCCGAGCCACCTTTCTTGGTATCAGCTCACCATTGAACCAAATACAATGTTCGCCTATCGTCCGCCTACATTGCCTGATGATGACGCGCTATGGGATATTTTCGAGCAAGGTCATCAGCTTTTAAGCCAAGCAGGCTATGGGCAATATGAAACCTCTGCCTATGCCCAAGCCGGTGATCAGTGTCGTCATAACCTGAATTATTGGCGCTTTGGCGATTATTTGGCGATAGGTTGTGGTGCGCACGGAAAATTGACTTTCCCGAATGGCGATATTTTGCGTTTTTCTAAAACTAAGCACCCGAAAGGCTATATGCGTGGGGAATATTTATATGAAGAAAAGCCAATCCCCCTTAATGAGCGTCCTTTTGAATTCTTTATGAACCGTTTTCGCTTGCTTGAGACTGTGCCCAAAATTGAGTTTGAGAATTTGACGGGATTATCCTGTGATGTGATCGCGGAACAAATTGATTGGGCTAAATCACAAAAATATATTCAAGAAAACCACCGCACTTGGCAAATAACCGAGCAGGGTAAGCTGTTTTTAAACGAATTGTTAACAGAGTTTTTACCTGAATAGGGCTTGTATCTGCCCGTGAATGGGATTAAAGTAGATGCCTTGTTCGCAAACGTTTACTTAGAGCAAATTTGAACACAGATTTTATCAATAAAGGGAAAGAATATGGATCAACTCGCAATGAAAAAGCAAGCAGCACAAGCGGCATTGCAATATGTTAAACCGGATACGATTGTGGGCGTGGGCAGTGGCTCAACGGTAAATTGTTTTATTGAAGCTCTTGGTGCAATGAAAGATGAAATTAAAGGGGCGGTAGCGGCCTCTAAAGCATCAGAAGAATTATTGAGAAAACAAGGCATTGAAGTATTTAGCGCCAATGAAGTGTCAAGTTTGGATATTTATGTTGATGGCGCTGATGAAATCAACCCACAAAAAATGATGATCAAAGGGGGCGGCGCAGCATTAACGCGAGAAAAAATTGTTGCCGCACTGGCGAAAAAATTTATCTGCATTGTGGATCAAAGCAAACAAGTGGACGTGCTAGGCTCAACCTTTGCCTTGCCAGTGGAAGTGATCCCAATGGCACGTTCACAAGTGGGGCGTAAATTAGTGAGTTTAGGCGGTTCGCCAGAATATCGCGAAGGGGTGGTAACGGATAACGGGAACGTGATTTTAGATGTGTATAATTTCCCAATTTTAAATCCAATCGAAATGGAAAAAACCTTAAATAACGTGGCAGGTGTGGTTACCAACGGAATTTTTGCCTTGCGTGGTGCGGATATTGTGATTGTCGGCACACCACAAGGTACAGAAATTATTGAATAATTTTTGATTATGGAGAGCAAAATGACAACCAAAGTTTCACTGGATAAATCTAAAATTAAATTTGTACTGCTCGAGGGCGTACATAAAAATGCCGTTGATGTGCTAAATGCCGCAGGCTACACTAATATTGAGTATCACAAAAAAGCCCTTGAGCCAGAAGAATTAAAAGAAGTGATCAAAGATGCTCACTTCTTAGGCATTCGTTCACGCACGCATTTAACCGCTGATGTATTGGAATGTGCCAACAAACTCATCGCCGTGGGCTGTTTTTGTATCGGCACCAACCAAGTGGATCTTGAAGCGGCGAAAATGCGTGGTATCCCCGTGTTTAATGCCCCATTTTCTAATACTCGTTCGGTGGCAGAATTGGTGCTAGGCGAAATTTTGCTCTTAATGCGTAATGTACCGCAAGCTAATGCGGAAGTGCATCGTGGTTTATGGAACAAATCTGCATCAGGTTCTAACGAAGTGCGGGGTAAAAAATTAGGGATTGTTGGCTATGGACATATTGGCTCACAGCTCAGTATCATTGCGGAATCGCTAGGTATGAATGTCTATTTTTATGATGTTGAAACCAAATTGCCATTGGGTAACGCGCAGCAGGTAGGCTCATTAAAAGAATTACTTGCCAGCTGCGATGTGATTTCTTTGCACGTGCCTGAAAATGCTTCTACGAAAAATTTAATGAATGCCGAGCGTATCGCCCAGCTTAAAGAAGGGAGCATTTTAATTAACGCCGCTCGTGGTACGGTGGTGGACATTGATGCTCTAGCACAAGCCCTAAAAGCGGGCAAGTTGCGAGGGGCAGCGTTAGATGTGTTCCCTGTTGAACCCGCTTCTATCAATGAAGAATTTGTATCACCGTTACGCGGTTTAGATAACGTAATTCTCACCCCACATATTGGTGGCTCAACGGCGGAAGCTCAAGAAAATATCGGTACGGAAGTGGCGAGTAAATTCGTGAAATATTCCGACAACGGTTCAACACTTTCTGCGGTGAATTTCCCTGAAGTGTCCTTGCCTGAGCATAGCGGAACAAAACGCTTGTTGCACATTCACGAAAACCGCCCAGGTGTATTAAACCAAATCAACCAAATTTTTGTCGGTGCAAATATCAACATCGCCGCCCAATACCTACAAACCGATCCGAAAATTGGTTATGTGGTTATTGATGTGGAAACTGATGACTGCTCACAACTCTTACAACAACTGCGCGAAATTGACGGCACAATTCGTGCGAGGGTGTTGTATTAATCGTTTGTTAGGGTTTGGATTTTAAGCTTAACGAAAAAAGAAAAGTGCGGTGGAAATTTTATGAATTTTTTCACCGCACTTTGTTTTTACCCTATTCTTGTTTTTTCATAACATTCTGAAAATCTGCCCGTCTGTGATACACTTGCCCTCAATTTTTTGATTGATGGATTGATGATGAAAAAATTTTTCCTTTTTCTTTTGTTTTTGTTGCTCTTGATTGGTGGGGCTGCGTTTTGGGGTTATCAGCACTTAACGCAATGGGTGCAGCACCCTGTGAATGTGCAGGCGGATCAGTTATTAACGGTGGAGCGTGGCACGACGGGGGCGAAATTAGCGAAGTTGTTGGAGCAAGAAAAGCTGGTTGATGATGCCACCTATTTGCCGTGGTTGTTAAAGCTTAAGCCCGAGTTAAACAAAATCAAGGCGGGGACCTATTCCCTTGAGGGGGTGAAGACGGTGGCGGATTTGTTGCAACGTTTAAATAGCGGTAAAGAAGTGCAACTGAATGTGCGTTTTTTAGAAGGGGATACCTTCAAAACCTGGCGTAAAACGTTGGCGAAAGCCCCTTATTTGCAACAAACTTTAGCAGATAAAACGGAAGAAGAAATTTATCAATTATTGGATTTGCCGGCGGATTTACCGCATAAAATTGAGGGCTGGTTGTATCCTGATACATACAGCTATACGCCGAAGTCGAGCGATTTAGCCTTATTGAAACGGGCGGCAGATCGTATGAAAGCCTTACTAGAAAAAACGTGGGCTGAGCGAGAGGCTGATTTACCGCTAAAAAATGCCTATGAAATGCTGATTTTGGCTTCTATTGTTGAGCGTGAAACCGCGTTGAATGATGAGCGTGGCAAAGTGGCTTCTGTGTTCATTAACCGCTTGAATAAAAAGATGAAATTGCAAACCGACCCAACCGTGATTTACGGAATGGGTGAGCGTTATAATGGCAATATTCGCCGTAAGGATTTGGAAGAAGCCACGCCATACAACACCTATGTGATTGACGGCTTGCCGCCTACGCCAATTGCAATGCCAACAGAAAGTGCCTTGCAGGCCGTGGCACACCCTGAGAAAACGGAATTTTTATATTTCGTGGCCGATGGCACGGGCGGACATAAATTCAGCAAAAATTTACAGCAGCACAATCAAGCTGTGCAAGAATATCTGCGTTGGTATCGCCAACAAAAAAGTGGGAAATAATATGACTGGCAAATTTATTGTGATCGAAGGGCTAGAAGGGGCAGGCAAAACCACCGCGCGTGATGCCATTGTGGAAGTGCTAGCTTGCGAAGGCATTGACGATGTGGTGTTTACTCGTGAACCCGGTGGCACGCCGTTGGCGGAGAAATTACGCCATTTGATCAAATATGAAACGGAAGAACCGGTAACCGATAAGGCGGAACTGTTAATGCTTTATGCCGCACGTATTCAGCTGGTGGAAAATGTGATTAAACCTGCCCTTGCATCAGGCAAATGGGTGGTGGCCGATCGCCACGATTTATCTTCCCAAGCCTATCAAGGAGGAGGGCGACAAATTGATGCACAACTATTGCAATCCTTAAAGCAAACGGTGTTAGGGGATTTTTCGCCTGATCTCACGTTATATTTAGATCTCGATCCTGAAATCGGCTTGGCGCGAGCTAGAGGGCGTGGTGAGTTGGATCGTATTGAGCAGCAGGAAATCGCCTTTTTCCAACGTACGCGAGCGCGTTATTTGGCATTGGTGAAAGACGATCCGAAAGCAGTTATCATCAATGCGGAACAGCCCATTGAAAAAGTGCGTGCCGATATTCAAAGTGCGGTGCAAAATTTCGTTAAAAATCATCAATAAAACTTATGTTACGTTATCCTTGGTTGCAACCTTATTACGACAAAATCATCAACGCCTTTGAACAGGGCTATGGTCATCACGCCTTGCTGTTTAAAACAGAGCAGGGCATTGGCGACGATGAGCTGGTGCGTGGCGTGGCGGAATGGTTAATGTGCCAATCGCCAAAGGGCAACCAACCTTGTGGTGCGTGCCATAGCTGTCAGCTGTTTAATGCAGGCAATCACCCTGATTTTTATCTGCTTGAACCCATTGAAAATAAGGATATTGGCATTGACCAAGTGCGTGAAGTGAATGAAAAAGTCGCGCAGCGTTCACAGCAGGGTGGCAATAAAGTTGTTATGATTAAACAGGTGGATCGCCTGACGGAATCTGCGGCGAATGCGTTGCTGAAAACCTTGGAAGAACCCACTGAGCAAACTTATTTCCTGCTTCAAGCGGATCTTTCTGCCAGTTTGTTGGCGACAATTTATAGCCGTAGCCAACCTTGGCTTATCCCAAATCCGCCTGAAGCGGAAGCTTTGGCTTGGCTAGAAACACAGAATGCAGGAAAAATCGAAGAAATTCGCACCGCACTTGAGGTTTCGCACGGTCGCCCCCTTTCTGCTTTGGATATGTTACAGCAAGGATTATTGGAAAAACGCAAGCAGTTGTTACGCCAATTTTGGCAGTTTTATATGCGCCGTTCACCGCTGGAATTATTACCGCACTTTGAAAAAGAGATCTTATTTCAGCAGTTAGATTGGCTCAGTGCCTTTTTGCGTGATGCATTGAAAATGAAGCTGAATGTGCCTGAACAGTGGGTGCAGGCGGATTTTTTGCAAGCTATTGCTCGTTTTAATCAAAGGCAGAGCGCGCAAGGGTTGCTAAAAGCCAGCCAAATTATGCAGCAAGTGCGGTCGGATTTATTACAAATTAATGGTGTGAATCAAGAAATTATCTTGCTTGATGGTTTAACACGCCTGATTACAGAGGTTTTTGAACCTGAACAAAATTATTAGGAAAGTAAAATGTTTATTGTAGATAGTCATTGTCATTTAGACGCATTAGATTATGAAAACTTACACCAAAATGTTGCCGATGTGGTGCAAAAAGCCAAGCAACGTGGCGTGCAGCATTTGCTTGCGGTGGGGGTAACCTTAAAACGTTTTGAGCAAATGTACGATACCTTAAAACCCTTTTCGGAAATTTCACTGGCTTGCGGTGTTCACCCGTTAGATTTAGATGATGAACCCTTTGACGCTGATCGCCTATTAAAATTGGCGCAAGACGATAAAGTTATCGCCATTGGGGAAATGGGCTTGGATTATTATTACAGTGTGGAAAATAAAGCTCAACAGCAATCGGTGTTTGCCGCCCAAATTGGCGTGGCGAATGCGTTGAACAAGCCGATTATTGTGCATACGCGCGCAGCAAGAGAAGATACCATTGCACTGTTGAAAGAAAACAATGCACAAAAGTGCGGTGGTGTTTTGCATTGTTTTACGGAAAATTGGGAAATGGCAAAACAAGCCCTTGATCTGGGTTTTTACATTTCCATTTCAGGTATTATTACCTTTAGAAATGCGGAAGAACTGCGTGAAGTGGTGCGTCAAGTGCCGTTAGATCGCCTGCTGGTGGAAACCGACAGCCCTTATCTTGCGCCCGTACCTTATCGTGGTAAACAAAATCAACCAGCTTATACCCGAGAAGTGTGCGATTATGTGGCGACCTTAAAAGGGCTTTCTAGCGAGGAATTCGCCCAAATTACCACACAAAATTTTGAGCGTTTGTTCAAAATTCAGGTACAATAAAGCATCACTAAAGAATTACTTTAGCAGGAGGAAGAAACAATGCGCCGCTTTTTTAAATATTTTTTCATTTTGATCATCTTTTTATTCCACGGTTTTTTGTTCGCCCTTGTGAACTACGTTACCCCACATTATGACGTAACCCGCGTTACTGGGGTGGAAGTAAAACGTGTGGACAAAGATGGCCCAATCACGAAATCCAATCCAGCAGACGGCCCAACTCGTGATGTGTATTATATTTATACACAAAAACCGAATGAAGATAAGGTAATGGTGTACCGCAATGAAGATACACGTTGGGGCTTTCCGTTCTATTTCAAATTTGGTTCGGCAGATTTACAAGCCAAAGCGCAAAGTTTTGCGGTGGAACATAAATTGGTGCAAGTGAAATATTATGGCTGGCGTTTAGTGTTATTTGATGAATTCCGTAATGCTACATCAATCAAAGAAGTAACGTTAGATGAGGGCGCATCTTACCCGATTTTATCTTATGTGTTTTACTTCTTCTTGTTGATTACGCTGTTTTTCTCAATCCAATTCGTGCGTGGTTGGTTTGATAGCGAACGATAAGCATCAAAAGTAAGGCGAAAGTGGTGTATCTTGTGATGCACCATTTTTTGTCTAAGGATAATAAAAATGGGATTATTTGAAGCAATATTAAGTTTGGCTGCCTTAATTGGCATAAGTGCGGTGATTTCTTCCGCAGAAATTTCCCTCGCAGGGGCAAGAAAGTTAAAGCTACAAAGCCTTGAAAATGAAGGTGATGACCGTGCAAGATTAGTGCTACAACTGCAAGCACAACCGGGGCGATTTATCACCGTGGTGCAAATTGGCTTGAATATGGTGGCAATTTTGGGCGGGGTAATTGGCGAAAGTGCCATTAGTCCTGTACTGGAAAAATTACTTGCCCAATATAGTCACGCAGAATGGTTGCAAAGTGCCGCCTCTTGGTTGTCTTTTGCCATTGTAACCATTGCGTTTATTTTGCTGGCGGATCTGATTCCTAAACGCCTTGCAATGACCAATCCTGAAGCTGTCGCGTTGCGCACCGTACGCATTATGCTATTCTGCATTTTCTTATTTAAGCCTATCGTGTGGCTGTTTGACGCTATTGCCAACGGCGTATTTCGCTTATTGCGTATTTCTACCGTGCGAGAAGATAACCTGACCCCTGAAGATATTGTGGCACTGATGGACGCAGGGGCAGAGGCAGGCGTGCTAAAAGCTCAAGAACATTATTTGATCGAAAATATTTTTGATATGCAAGAACGCACGGTGACTTCCACAATGACCACGCGCGAAAATATCGTTTTTTTAGACCGCACTTTTGATCGCGAAAAAGTGATAGCAACCATTAAATCTAACCCTCATTCTAAATTGCTGATTTGTGATAATGGGCTAGATAAAATTTTAGGCTATATTGAATCGCACAGCTTGCTCACCTTGTATTTGCAAGAACAGCAGGTTTCTCTCACAGACCAACGGATTTTGCGCAAAGCATTATTTATTCCTGACACCTTATCCTTATTTGAAGTGTTGGAATTGTTTAAATCTGCGGGTGAAGATTTTGCTGTGATCGTCAATGAATATGCCTTAGTAGTGGGCATTGTTACTTTAAATGACGTGATGAGCATCGTAATGGGCGAATTGGTGTCGAGTGAAGAAGAGCAAATCGTCCGCCGTGACGAAAGTTCGTGGCTGATTGACGGCGCAACCCCTTTGGAAGATGTAATGCGAGCCTTAGACATTGAAGCCTTTCCTGATGCGGAAAACTACGAAACTATCGGCGGATTTATGATGTATATGCTACGCAAAATTCCAAAGAAAACGGATTTTGTGCTATACGACAAATATAAATTTGAAATTATTGATACCGAGAATTTTAAAATTGATCAGCTGATGGTGTCTTTAAGAAAGGATATATAGGATTAAGGTGAGATAAGGCAGTGAGCTGAAAAGAACGTGAGCGGTAAGCTGCCAGTGTTTGCTCAATCTATATTTTTACTCAACAAAAAACCCTACTTTTGTAGGGTTTTTTATCATCAACAATCTTATTTTGTGCTTGGAATGCTGAAGCGTTTGTTGAAGCGTTCAACACGACCACCAGTATCAACAACACGTTGTTTACCAGTGTAGAATGGGTGGCAGTTGCTGCACACATCCAAGTTCAAATCTTTACCTAAAGTTGAACGAGTTTTGATTACGTTACCGCAAGAACAAGTTGCCGTAATTTCTTTGTATTCTGGATGAATAGCTTGTTGCATAATAGAAAAACCTCAATTTGAAGCCACTCCGCTCTCTAAAACTGAATTTAGCACCGAGTGTGGTTAATATTACGTTTATAGTGAATCACCATAAACAGGATCGTTTATTCAAACCGCGAATTATACCGAAAAAAAAGGAATATTCAAGGGGCTAGATTATTCCGCTATAATAAGGGCAATTTTTGTTTGTTAAGGCTCGCATAATGAAACTTGTTCGTGTGGCGCTGGCTGTGCCGTTGTTCCAATTTTTTGATTATCTTCTGCCCGAAGGTTTAAGCCCTGTGGTGGGTGGGCGCGTGGTTGTGCCATTTGGAACGCAAAAACGAGTGGGGATCGTGGTGGATTTTCCCACTGAAAGTGAGATCGAACCAAAACAGCTCAAAGGGATCTTGAGCGTGCTAGATGAACAAAATTTATTTAACGAACCTGTGTGGCAGCTCATTCACTGGGCAGCGAATTATTATCAAGCGCCCTTGGGGGAAGCCTTATTCCAAGCCTTGCCAGTGAAATTGCGGCAGGGTGAAAGTGCGGTGCAAAATTCGCAAGTTTTTTTCCATATTACAGAATTAGGCGAGCAAGCCTTGCGTGAGAATTTGCTGAAACGCGCTAAGAAACAGCAAGAAGCCTTGCAATTATTGGCCACGCAACCTATGGAAAAAGGGCAGAATCCCTTTTCTGCGAGCATTTGGCAGAGCCTGAAAGAAAAAGGCTATGTGGTAGAAAAAGAACAGCTGGCGGAAATTCGCCCTTGGCAAGATATTGAACAGCCGATTGTGAATGAGCAAAATAAACATCGCTTAAATAAAGAACAGGCGTTGGCGCTAGGGCAAATTTTATTTCATCAAGGCTTTGCGGCGTGGCTGATTGATGGCGTAACGGGTTCGGGCAAAACGGAAATCTATTTACAAAGCATTGAAGAAACCTTGAAAAAAGGGCGACAAGTGCTGGTGCTTGTGCCTGAAATTGGCTTAACCCCGCAAACCGTGCAACGCTTTAAAGCACGTTTTAATGTGGAAATTGATGTGCTACATTCTAATTTGAACGATACGCAACGCTTGCAGGCTTGGCAACGAGCAAAATCGGGACAAAGTGCGGTGGTTATTGGCACGAGATCGGCACTGTTTACCCAATTTGCCGATCTTGGTTTGATCGTGATTGATGAAGAACACGACAGTTCTTTCAAGCAGCAAGAGGGCTGGCGTTATCACGCGCGGGATCTCGCCGTGGTGTATGCCAAACAGCTGGATATTCCCATTTTATTAGGATCGGCAACGCCAAGCCTTGAGAGCTTAAATAACGTGAAATTAGGTAAATACCAGCACATTATTTTGCAAAAAAGGGCAGGAAATAGCACCGCACTTCAGCAATTTGTTATCGATCTGAAACATCAGCGTATGCAAAATGGCTTGTCAGATGCCCTTGCCAACAAAATGCAGGAACATTTACAGCAAGGCAATCAAGTGTTGTTATTTTTAAACCGCCGTGGTTTTGCGCCCGTGTTGTTTTGCCACGAATGCGGTTGGATTGCCGAATGTCAGCATTGCGAAAAACCTTACACTTATCATCAACATCAACGTGTGTTGCGCTGCCATCATTGTAACTCACAAAAGCCCATTCCAATGCAATGTGGGCATTGTGGTTCAACCCATTTGATGACCACAGGGCTTGGCACAGAACAGCTGGAAGAAACCCTAAAACAACGCTTTCCTGATTATGTGGTAACCCGCATTGATCGCGATAGCACCGCGCGCAAAGGCAAGCTAGAACAGCATTTGCAAGATATTCAGCAAGGCAAAAGCCAGATTTTAATTGGCACGCAAATGCTCGCAAAAGGCCATCATTTTCCTAATGTTACCTTAGTGGGCTTAATGAATGTGGATAACGCCTTGTTTTCTTTGGATTTTCGTGCAGAAGAACGGCTTGCCCAGCTTTATGTGCAAGTGTCAGGGCGTGCGGGGCGCGGTGAAAAACACGGGCAAGTGGTGCTGCAAACGCACTATCCCGATCATCCCTTATTACGCACCTTGTTAAAAGAGGGCTATGGCGAATTTGCTCAGCAAGCCTTGCAGTTACGCCAACAAATGGGGCTGCCTCCTTATAGCGCACAAGCCTTATTTCGCGCGCAGAGCCGACATAGCGAAGAAGCGGAGCAGTTTTTACAACACATTGCCGAACAGCTACAACAACAAAATGTGGCAGGCTTGCAAATTTACGGCCCATTGCCCGCGCCCTTTAGTAAAAAAGCAGGTTTTTACCGCTGGCAATTATTGTTACAACATACTTCCAAAGCCAAATTACAACAAGTGTTAAGCCAGTTTAAAGCGCATATTCCGCAAAAGGCTCACCAAGTGCGGTGGATTTTAGACATCGACCCTTTAGATCTAAGTTAGCGCTAGCCATTCCCCTTATTTTTCAGTAGAATTGGGATAATTTTTATCGGACGAAATTAGGGGAAATTTATTTTCTAATCCGTTTTATTGAATAATGATCTTGATTTTTTATTCATCATTCAATTTAATCGCAATCTTCCATAGCTAATAATTAAGCTATTTCCGAAAGCAAATTTAGCGTAAATTTCCACCGCACTTTTAAATATAAGGTTTTATTGTGGCTCAACGTGATTATGCTCGCCGTACAGGCAAACCAAAGAAAAAAGCAAAAAAAGTAAATAAATCGCTGATTTTAGGCATTGCAGCATTAGTGATCGGTATTTTCGTGGCGGGATTATTCTTATTAAAAGAAAAATCTAATGAAATCGCCCCCGTGTTAGTAACACCAGAGAAAAAAGCCCCAAAAAGTGTCTTGCCAACGCCACCTGAAGAAGTGTGGAGCTACATTAAAGCCTTGGAAACGCGTACTGTGCCTGTGGACGATAATCCAAAATCGTTGGAAAAAAATATGCGTTTAACAGAAGAGCAGAAAAAAGTGCTAATCGAAATGGAAAAAGAGCAAAAGGCCGCTGAAGCCGCGCGCTTAAAGCAAGCGGAAGAACGCAAGAAAGCTGAAGAACAGGCCGCCAGAGAAGCGGCGAAAAAACCAGAGCCAGCCAAAGCCAGCGTGATGGAAAGCAAGCCTATGGTGGTAGAAACAAAACCTGTCGTGAAAGTAAAAGAAGAAAGCAAAAAAGCGGAAACGGTGAAAAAAGAAGAAGCGCCGAAGAAAGTGGAAACTGCAGTCGCAAAAAATACCAACGGAGAGAAAAAATATGGCTTGCAATGTGGCGCATTTAAAAATCGTCAACAAGCAGAAAATATTCAAGCCAAACTTGTGTTAGCTGGGTTTAATGCGCGTGTAAATAGCAGCGCAGATTGGAATCGTGTGGTAATTGGTCCAGTGGGGGATCGCACAACAACGCAAAAGACGCTTGAAAAGGCGAAGTCAATCACCACTTGTGTGTTGATTGGAATGTAAAATTTGAAATACTAAATCTCATCAGCCACCTTTCAAAAGGTGGCTTTTTTTCGCTTATTTTTTGATTTATTTATTGCGTTAAAATAAAAAATCATTAAAATGAACGAACGTTCATTCAGTCCATTCTTTTTACTGTTTGTACTTCTTTTTTTCAATTTTTTTAAGGTTATTTCAATGCGTCAATCTGAAAATGAGATGACCGAGCAAATCTTTTTGGCCACAGAACGGCTGATGGCAGCAGGTGGATTGCACAATTTGTCGATGCACAAAATTGCCAAAGAAGCCAATATTTCTGCGGGAACAATTTATATTTACTTCAAAAGTAAAGAAGAATTGCTAAAGGAATTTGCTCGCAGGGTGTTCACCCTTTTTTCTAAGGAATTAGAAAAAAATTACGATGAAAACCAACCGCACTTTGAACAATATCGTCAAATGTGGTGGAACATTTGGCATTATTTACAAAACAATCCAATGATTGTGGTGAATATGAGCCAATATCTATCCTTACCTGATTTCTATCAAATTTGTATGGAACAGGAAAAACAAACCCTATGGTATGCGTTTTGCCAAAAAGCAAATCAAGCCGGAGTATTATGTGATTTACCGCCGAAAATATTATTTTCATTAGGTTTAGAAAGTGCGATTAACTTAGCATACGATCATGCTTTTATAAAAACTGAAGTTGAAAATGATATTTTAGAGGAAGTTATTATAAGAACTTGGCGATCAATGCAAAAATAGTTTAGTTATAGTTATTATGGAGTTTTTTTATGAGTCTTAATACTCAACCCGTTCAGCCTAAAACACAAAAGCGTTCGCACGTTTTTTGGGTGAAGTTGATCCTCATCGTGGCGGCATTAATTTTTATTGCAATGATTGCGGCAAATATCTTTAAAGGAAAAATGATTGGTCAATATTTGGCAAGTATGCCAGAAACTGCCAACCCAGTTACGGCAATGAAAGTAGAAGCGAGAGAATGGACGCCAGTGATTGAAACCACAGGTTTGGTTCGTCCAAATCAAGGGGCAATGCTAAGCGCACAAACCGCAGGTATGGTATCTAAAGTATTGGTGCAATCAGGCCAAACTGTGAAAAAAGGCGATGTGTTAGTGCAGTTAGACAGCTCAGTGGAACAGGCAAATTTATCGGCTTCGCAAGCGCAGCTTTCTTCGGTGAAACAAACCTATCAACGCTATCTCAATCTTTATAAAACCAAAAGTGTGTCGCAACAGGAATTGGATAATGCCAAAGCCAGTTACGATGCCTTAGTTGCGAATATTGATGCGTTAAAAGCCACCATTGAACGCCGCCAAATTGTTGCGCCTTTTGATGGCGTAGCGGGGATTGTGAAAGTCAACGTAGGACAATACGTTACTTTAGGCAGCCCAATTGTCCGCGTGGAAGATCGTAGTCAAATGAAAGTGGATTTCTCCGTAGCACAAAATTCCTTAGAGCAATTACACTTAGATCAAAAAGTTACTGCAACGGCGGACGCCTTGTTAGGGGAAACCTTTGGGGCAAAAATCACCGCAATTGAGCCAGCAATTAATGGTTCAACAGGCTTAATTGATGTGCAAGCGACCTTTGATCAGCCTGAGGGCGAAAAATTATTATCAGGAATGTTCACCCGTTTACGCATTGCTTTGCCAACAGAGCGCAACCAAGTTGTCGTGCCACAAGTGGCGGTGAGCTACAATATGTATGGAGAAATCGCCTACGTTTTAACCGCACTTTCTGATGAAGATAAACAGAAGCTATTAGATAACGATAAATTCCCGCACAAAGATGATATTGATAAAGTCTATCGAGCCAAACAAATCACTGTATTCACCAAAGATCGCCAAGGTATTTATGCCCAATTAAAAGGCGATGATGTGAAAGTGGGTGATTTAATCATCACAGGCGGTCAGCAACGCATCGGTAACGGCAGCTTAGTGTTTGTTACTGATAAAGCAGGCGTGGGAACAAGCGAACCTGTGAAGAAAACCAATCTTTAATTAGGAAATAGCGAATGAAATTTACAGATATATTTATTCGTCGCCCCATTTTAGCGGTTTCGATTAGCTTGCTGATTGTGATTTTAGGTCTGCAAGCCATTTCGAAATTGACGGTGCGTGAATATCCTAAAATGACCACCACGGTAATTAATGTTACCACCACTTACCCCGGGGCAGATGCCAATCTGATCCAAGCGTTTATTACGTCAAAATTAGAAGAAGCAGTGGCGCAGGCGGATAATATTGATTATATGTCCTCTGAAAGCCGTCCAAATGTATCTTCTATTACGGTAAAAATGAAACTGAATACCGATCCAAACGCCGCACTAGCTGATGTATTAGCGAAGGTGAACTCGGTACGTTCTGCTTTACCAAGTGGTATTGATGATCCTGCGATTACGTCTTCCACTGGGGGATCGGGGATTATGTACATCAGTTTCCGTTCTAACAAATTAGATGCAAGCCAAGTTACCGACTATATTGAACGTGTGGTGAAACCGCAGTTCTTTACCGTAGAAGGGGTGGCAAAAGTGTCAATTTTCGGGGCATCACAATATGCAATGCGCATTTGGTTAGATCCACAAAAAATGGCATCACAAAATCTTTCAGCGCCAGAAGTTATGGCGGCGTTATCAGCAAATAACGTGCAAACCGCCGCGGGGAATGATAACGGTTATTTCACGGTGTATAAAAACAAAGTGGAAACTACCACCAAAACCGTAGAGCAGTTACAAAATCTGATCGTGTATTCAAAAGGTGATAATCTCGTGCGTTTGCGTGATATTGCCGATGTGGAATTAAACAAAGAAAGCGATGACAGCCGTGCCGTGGCAAATGGTTCAGATTCTGTGGTGTTAGCCATTGATCCTGCCTCAACGGCAAACCCATTAACGGTGGCAGAAAATATTCGTCCGTTATACGAAAGCATTAAACGCAATTTGCCAGATAGCATTGAAACGGACATTCTTTATGACCGCACGATTGCGATTAACAGCTCCATTGATGAAGTGGTAAAAACCATTTTAGAAGCAACCATTATCGTATTGGTTGTGATCACGTTATTTATCGGTTCATTCCGTGCGATTTTGATCCCAGTTATTACTATTCCGATTTCCTTGATCGGGGTAATAATGATGTTACAAGCCTTTGATTTCTCCATCAACTTGATGACCTTGCTGGCTTTAATTCTGGCTATCGGCTTGGTGGTGGACGATGCCATTGTGGTGCTAGAAAATGTGGATCGCCATATCAAACTGGGTGAAACCCCATTCCGCGCAGCAATCATCGGTACAAGAGAAATTGCAACGCCAGTTATTTCAATGACTATTGCCTTGATTGCAGTATATTCCCCAATGGCATTAATGAGTGGGATTACCGGTTCATTGTTTAAAGAATTCGCCCTCACTCTTGCAGGTGCGGTATTTATTTCAGGGATTGTGGCATTAACCCTTTCGCCAATGATGAGTAGTAAATTACTCAAACCGCATACCGAGCCATCAAAACTTGAGCAACGTATTGAAAATACCTTAGGAAAATTGACCCGCACTTATGAATATGTGCTTGGTATCGTGATGAATAGCCGTAAATTCGTGCTAGCCTTTGCCGTAGTGATTTTTGCCACCTTGCCAATGTTGTTTAATTCTCTTTCTAGTGAATTAACCCCTGCGGAAGATAAAGGTGCATTCCTTGCCTTGGGTACAGCGCCGGCAAATGTCAATGTGGATTATGTACAAGGGGCAATGAAAGGCTATGAAGAGATCTTAAAAAATACTGATGAAGTTGCCTTTTCTATGGTTATTTCGGGCGCGCCAGCCTCTAACCAATCACTTAACGTAGTTACCTTGAAAGATTGGAAAGAGCGTAGCCGAAAACAAAGCGAAGTGTTAGCAGAGCTAAACAAAAAAGCACAAGCGATTCCAGAAATTTCGGTCAGTGGTTTCGCCTTCCCTGAAATTGAAACAGGGGAACAAGGCCCGCCAGTAAGTTTTGTGATTAGCACTGCGAAAGATTACAAAGAGTTGGCTGAAGTGGCAGGCGCTTTCCTTGATAAAATGAAAAACTCTGGACAGTTTGTGTACACGACTTTAGCGTTGAAGTTTGATACTGCGCAAATGAAAATCACCATTGATAAAGAGAAAGCGGGAACTTACGGCATATCAATGCAACAAATTAGCCAGACTTTAGGCAGCTATCTTTCTGCAGCCACCATCACTCGTGTGGACATTGATGGCCGTGCGTATAAAGTGATCTCACAAGTAAAACGCAAAGATCGCCTTGCACCAGAAAGTATGGATAACTACTTCGTGAAAGCAAGCAATGGTGAATCTGTGCCGTTAAGCAGTTTCTTAACCGTAACCCTTGAATCACAACCAAGTTCATTACCGCGCTTTAGCCAGTTAAATTCGGCGATTATCGGCGCTGTGCCGTCACCAACCACCAGTATTGGTGATGTGGTGAAATGGTTACAAGACACCGCAAATCAGGATTTACCACAAGGCTATAACTACGACTTCAAAGGCGAAGCCCGTCAGTTAGTACAAGAAGGAAATGCTTTAGCGGTAACCTTTGCCCTTGCGGTGATTATCATTTTCTTAGTGTTAGCGATTCAATTTGAATCTATCCGCGATCCATTAGTGATTATGATTTCCGTACCGCTTGCGGTGAGTGGGGCATTATTTGCCTTGAATTTATTCAGCTTGCTTGGCGTGGCAGGGGCAACCTTGAACATTTATTCGCAAGTGGGATTAATTACCCTTGTGGGCCTAATCACCAAGCACGGTATCTTAATGTGTGAAGTAGCAAAAGAAGAGCAGCTTTATCACCACAAAAACCGCCGTGAAGCGATTATGGCCGCCGCAACAGTGCGTTTACGTCCAATTTTGATGACCACCGCAGCAATGATCGCAGGTTTAATCCCATTGCTCTACGCCACAGGCGCAGGTGCGGTTTCTCGCTTTAGTATCGGGATTGTGATCGTAGCAGGGCTAGCAATCGGTACGCTATTTACCTTGTTCATCTTGCCAGTTATTTATACTTACATCGCAAGCGAACACAAACCATTGCCAGAGTTTGATGAAAATCAGCCCGCATTAGAAAATAATGCACAGCATTAATTAAGCATTAAAAATCAAAAGCTACCTTCGGGTAGCTTTTTTATTGACAGAACACAAGTGCAAGTGCGGTGAGATTTTATGAAAGATTTATAAAAATCTGAGAAAAAACCACCGCACTTTAAAAATAAAAAATCTGCCTCAATGATTGAGTTAAATTGCCCTTTGCTGTAAACTAACGTCCCGTCTTATTACAATGATTATCAACTTTCATCTCAAACAAATTAGGTTCAATTATGGCTACCAATTATATTTTTGTAACGGGCGGTGTTGTTTCTTCCCTAGGTAAAGGTATTGCTGCGGCATCTCTTGCGGCAATTTTAGAAGCCCGTGGTTTGAATGTAACCATTATGAAGCTGGATCCTTATATTAATGTGGATCCCGGCACAATGAGTCCAACCCAACACGGCGAAGTGTTTGTAACCCAAGACGGTGCAGAAACCGATCTCGATTTAGGACATTATGAGCGTTTTATTCGCACCAAAATGACCAAACGCAACAATTTCACCACCGGTAAAATTTATTCTGAAGTGCTACGCAAAGAACGCCGTGGTGATTATCTTGGTGCGACCATTCAAGTGATCCCACATATTACCAACGAAATTAAAGCCCGTGTGATTGACGGTGCTGCTGGCCACGATGTCGCGATTGTCGAAGTGGGCGGCACAGTGGGGGATATTGAATCCTTGCCTTTCTTAGAAGCCTTGCGTCAGCTTGCGGTGCAAGTGGGACGTGAGCGCACGATTTTTATGCACTTAACCCTTGTGCCTTATATTCCAACCGCAGGGGAAGTAAAAACCAAACCAACGCAACACTCGGTGAAAGAATTGCTATCTATTGGTATTCAGCCAGATGTGTTAATTTGCCGTTCTGATCGTATGGTTCCACCGAATGAACGCGCCAAAATCGCCTTGTTCTGTAATGTGCCAGAACGTGCGGTGATTTCGTTAAAAGACGTGAATTCCATTTATCAAATTCCAGCCTTATTGAAATCGCAAGGCTTAGATGAGTTTATTTGTCAGCGTTTCCATTTAGATTGCCCTGAGGCAGATTTAAGCGAATGGGAGCAAGTGCTTTATCAGCAAGCTAACCCAACAGGCGAAGTCACCATTGGTATGGTAGGCAAATATACGGAATTACCTGATGCCTATAAATCAGTTAACGAAGCGCTCAAACACGGCGGCTTGAAAAACCGTTTAAACGTGAATATCAAATACATAGATTCCGAAGATGTTGAAAGCAAAGGTACCGATGTGCTAAAAGGCTTAGACGGTATTTTAGTACCGGGTGGCTTTGGCTATCGTGGCGTGGAAGGCAAAATTCGCACCGCGCAATATGCGCGTGAAAATAACATTCCTTACTTAGGTATTTGTTTAGGAATGCAAGTGGCGTTAATTGAATACGCACGCCATAAAGCGGGATTAACAGAAGCCAATTCCACAGAGTTTGATAAAGACTGCAAACAGCCTGTGGTTGGTTTGATTACCGAATGGCAAGATGCGGAAGGCAATATTGAAACCCGTAACGATCAATCTGATCTTGGTGGCACAATGCGTTTAGGCGCGCAACAATGTCATCTCGCAGAAGGTAGCCGTGCGCGTGAACTCTATGGCGCAGAAACCATTGAAGAGCGTCATCGTCATCGTTACGAAGTAAACAATACTCTACTGCCACAAATTGAAAAAGCGGGTTTAAAAGTCACCGGATTATCGGCGGATAAAAAACTGGTGGAAATTATTGAAGTGCCTGAGCACCCTTGGTTTGTGGCTTGTCAATTCCACCCTGAGTTTACGTCAACCCCACGCGATGGACACCCATTGTTTGAAGGTTTTGTGAAGGCGGCAAGAGAACATCAGAAAAATAGTTAAAAAGTAGTGTTTGGATCAAATAAGCATTATTTTTAACAAGACAAATTCGGAAAAACGCTTTACTATAAGCCCGATTTTTCAAGAATTCATTTTGAACTTAAAAGAGGAAAATAAAATGGCGAAAATCGTTAAAATTATTGGTCGTGAAATCATCGACTCTCGCGGTAACCCAACTGTGGAAGCAGAAGTTCACCTTGAAGGTGGTTTCGTAGGTCTTGCAGCTGCGCCATCTGGTGCATCAACAGGTTCTCGCGAAGCGTTAGAATTACGCGATGGCGATAAATCTCGTTTCTTAGGTAAAGGTGTATTAAAAGCGGTTGATGCGGTAAATGGCCCAATCGCACAAGCTTTAGTGGGTAAAGATGCCACTAATCAAGCTGAAATCGACCAAATTATGATCGACTTAGACGGCACTGAAAACAAATCTAAATTCGGTGCGAACGCAATTTTAGCGGTTTCTCTTGCTAACGCCAAAGCAGCGGCAGCATCTAAAGGTTTGCCACTTTACGCGTGGATCGCAGAACTTAACGGTACTCCAGGCGTTTACTCAATGCCATTGCCAATGATGAACATCATCAACGGTGGTGAACACGCAGATAACAACGTGGATATCCAAGAATTTATGATCCAACCAGTGGGTGCGAAAACCTTAAAAGAAGCACTACGCATTGGTGCTGAAGTGTTCCACAACCTTGCTAAAGTATTAAAATCTAAAGGTTTAAGCACAGCAGTAGGCGATGAAGGTGGTTTTGCACCAAACTTAGAATCAAATGCAGCAGCCCTTGCTTGTATCAAAGAAGCGGTAGAAAAAGCAGGCTATGTATTAGGTAAAGATGTTACCCTTGCAATGGACTGTGCATCATCTGAGTTCTACAACAAAGAAAATGGTATGTACGAAATGAAAGGTGAAGGTAAATCATTCACTTCTCAAGAATTCACACACTACCTTGAAGAGCTTTGCAAAGAATACCCAATCGTTTCTATCGAAGATGGTCAAGATGAATCAGACTGGGAAGGTTTCGCTTACCAAACTAAAGTGTTAGGCGACAAAGTTCAATTAGTGGGTGATGATTTATTCGTAACTAACACCAAAATCTTAAAAGAAGGGATTG
This sequence comes from Avibacterium endocarditidis, assembly GCF_965138825.1. Classification (NCBI taxonomy): domain Bacteria; kingdom Pseudomonadati; phylum Pseudomonadota; class Gammaproteobacteria; order Pasteurellales; family Pasteurellaceae; genus Avibacterium; species Avibacterium endocarditidis. The sequence goes on along the minus strand of NZ_CBCSDH010000025.1, from coordinate 3,078 downwards.
AACGCGGTATCGCAAACTCAATCTTAATCAAATTCAATCAAATCGGTTCATTAACTGAAACTTTAGCGGCAATCAAAATGGCGAAAGATGCAGGTTATACTGCAGTAATCTCTCACCGTTCTGGTGAAACTGAAGATGCAACTATCGCAGATTTAGCGGTGGGTACAGCAGCAGGTCAAATCAAAACTGGTTCAATGAGCCGTTCTGACCGTATCGCGAAATACAACCAATTAATCCGTATCGAAGAAGCGTTAGGCGACAAAGCGCCATTCTTAGGATTAAAAGCGGTTAAAGGTCAAGCGTAATTTGAATTGAAATTTAACTTAAAAATAGACCGCACTTATTTAAAGTGCGGTTTTTTTATGGAAAAGATCAAAGTATTTTAACTTTTTTGTTTTAATCTATATTGGTATAACCAATAAATAAATTCTTCCGTTGTTCTTGTAATATTCAAACGAAGATAGGTCGAAAAATGCAAATTAGCGGAAAATAAATAGCCAGGGGCAAGTAAATAACCTTCTTTTCTCGCTTCAGTCGCCATCTTTTGTGTATCACATTTTGTATCAAGCCAAATAAAAATACCACAGGCATTTTCTTCTGAGTAATCAAAACCGAGTTTTTGAAGAAGTGAGATGATCATTTCTCTTTTTCTTATCAGTTTGAGCTTCATCTTTTCAATATGTTTATGATATTCCGAATGAAGCCAAATATGATACACACTACGTTCGGTTAATTCTGTACTCGTCATATTAGAAAGCATTTTTTGTCTAAGTATTGGTTCAAGAAATTGTTTGGGAGGACATAAAAAGCCAACTCGCCAATTTGCACCTAAAACTTTTGATACGCCCGTAATATAAAAAACACGATCTAATCCATCAAGCGTTGCATACCTTAATATGCGTTGATTATTTGCTAATTCGCCATAGACATCATCTTCTAATAAATAACAATCATAAGAGTTTAACAGATTTAATGTTTTGTAAATCATTGAGGGGGAGACATTAAAAGAGGTAGGATTATTTAAGACGCTATTTGTGATATAAATTTTGGGGCGGTATTGTGCTAATATTTCTTCTAATTTTATCAAATCAGCTCCGTCTTTATTTCTTGGTATGCTGAGAACCTTTAAACCCAATTGATGTAGGCAACCTAACAACCAGAACCAACTGGGATCATCAACGACAACATAATCACCTTCATTTGTAATACATTTCAGCACGGTCTGAATAGCAGAAGAAACGCCTGGCATTGTAATGACGAAATCTTTTGTGGTTTTTATGCCTATATCATCAAGTTTTTTAATAAATAATTCTCTTAATAAAGGATAACCCTGTATATGCCCGTAAGAATAAATAAATTCGTTAGCGGATTTTGTTGCTTTTCTAATCGCATTTCTGATTGTATCTTCATCTATTAACCAATCATTCGGTAATAATCCACTTCCTGACGTTTTATCGTCGGGGAGTTCATCAAATAAATGGCTCATCAGCCAGCCTGTATCTAATACATTCTTAATTAATGCAGAAGAAATATCAATATTTTCATTGTGATTTTCTCTTTCACAAACAAAATAGCCCGATCCTGATGACGCGTTTAAATATCCCATTGAAACAAGACGATCGTAGGCTTGTGAAATCGTAAAAGTCGAACAGCTAAGTTTACTCGCTAAACTACGTATTGATGGTACTTTATAATTAGGCAAATAAATCTTCCGTTCGATTTTATCCACAATCCAATCATAAACTTGTTGCACTTTGGTATTTTCTTTCATTATTAACCCCAAACTGTATTGGTGTGCTGGCATAACAGTTATTGAATAATTCGCTAAACTGTATAGGTATTCTATGTGTTTTATCTTTTATAGTAAATACATAGTAAACACACATTTTATCAAGAGGCATAAACCATGCATAAACTAAATTGTTATATGGGAGATACTCCCTTAATTAAAATAAAGAATATCTTCGGTGAGAACTATGCAAATGTATATGTAAAACTAGAAGAATTTAATCCGGCAGGAAGTATAAAATCTAGGGTTGCTAATCAGATGATAGTTGACGCTGAGGAAAAAGGTTTGATAAAGAAAGGTACTCGTCTTTTAGAGGCTACAGGCGGAAATACCAGTATGGGATTAGCATTTATTTCTGCAATTAAAGGATATAACTTAACGTTGGTAATTCCAGATAATTTTAGTAAAGAAAAGATTAATACTCTTAGGTATTTTGGAGCTAATATTATTTTATCTGATCATAAATCGGGAGTGGGTTCACATATAAAATTAGCAAAAGAAATTTTAGAAAATGATAGAGGCTTTTATCATTTAGATCAATTTAATAATTTATCAAATCCTAAAGCTCATTATTTAGGTACTGGACTAGAAATCATAAATAGCTTAAATAATCCACATATCTTTGTTGCTGGAATTGGGAGTGGAGGGAGAATAGGAGGAGTTGGTAAGAGGTTAAAGGAGTATAACTCTAATATTAAGATATATGAGGTTCAGCCAGAAGGGTGTGATTATTTTAGTAATCTTACTTATCCACATAAAATAGAGGCAATTAGTGTTGGGGTTGAATCTACATTCTTTGATAAAGCTTTTTTATCGGGAATGATAAGTGTGAAATTTGAAGATGTAAGAGAATTAATAAAATTATTAGCAAAAACAGAAGGGGGTTTTGTAGGGCTTTCTTCTGGGGCAAACATCTTAGCTGCTCTGAAATTATCTACTAAATTTGATAATTCTATTAATATAGTTACAGTGGCTCCAGATAGTGGAAGAAGTTATATGGAAAAACTATGAGGGGTAGGTAAATATGCTGAGAAATGAAATAGAAAGAATAGTAGCTAAGAGTATTTTGGTAGTCTGTGGTAGCTCTCCTTATAAATTAATTTTACCACATGTAAGGAATAGTTTACTGATAGATGAGATATTAGATGATATAGATGCGTTTTCTTTAAAAGATCCTGCTTCAAAAAATAATCCTAGAAATATTTTAGGGGCTGTAGTAGATTAGCAACAATGCTATACTACAAAAATGAAGATAACACATTGTAAATTAAAGAAATCTATACAGAAAA
>NZ_CBCSDH010000024.1:0-25838 GCF_965138825.1 Avibacterium endocarditidis | reverse complement strand
AGTGTTTTGCTAATACTGTGGTGATTGCTGCTGTTAAAGTTGTTTTACCATGGTCAACGTGGCCGATTGTACCCACGTTTACGTGCGGTTTTGTACGTTCAAATTTTTCTTTAGACATTAAGAGTCCCTCTAGATAAACACGGTTATCGATGGTTCAAAATACCACATTAACCAATTGAATTAAGTTTAAACTATTAATAAGAGAAAGGTGAAGTTAAGGCTGGTGCTGATAGGCGGATTTGAACCGCCGACCTCACCCTTACCAAGGGTGCGCTCTACCAACTGAGCTATATCAGCGCTTTGGAGCGGGCAGCGGGAATCGAACCCGCATCATCAGCTTGGAAGGCTGAGGTAATAGCCATTATACGATGCCCGCAGTCCTAAATTCATCTGTCCCATCAGAATTCATCTAAAAAATGGTGGAGGGAGAAGGATTCGAACCTTCGAAGGCTGAGCCGGCAGATTTACAGTCTGCTCCCTTTGGCCGCTCGGGAATCCCTCCGCACTAAATGAATGAACTTGACTACGATTGGTTATGGTGCCGACTACCGGAATCGAACTGGTGACCTACTGATTACAAGTCAGTTGCTCTACCTACTGAGCTAAGTCGGCGTCGTAAGCAAGTGAGGCGTATTATAGGGAAATTTTTATCACTGACAAGCGTTTTTTTGAAAAAAAATAGATTTTTTTTATTGTTCGGCTATTTCTCACTCAAAACGCACAAATTTTATAAAAAAAGTGCCAATTTATTCTAAATTTCGCTAATCATAAGCAAATTTATAGGGTATATTTCTATTCAACATTCTATAAATATGAAGACAACATTGTGGCATTTTCTGATTCAACTTTATTAAATGAGCAATTAACGCCCTTTCTTTCTTTTGATCGCCAACAATGGGCAGAATTACGCAAATCCGTTCCATTAAAACTCACCGAGCAAGATCTCAAGCCTTTGCTAGGGATTAACGAAGATCTGTCATTAGATGAAGTTAGTACCATTTATCTGCCGTTGGCGCGTTTAATTAACTACTATATTGAGGAAAATCTGCGCCGTCAGACCGTTTTAACCCGTTTTCTTGGTGGGGATAAGCAAAAAACTCCTTATATTATCAGCATTGCAGGCAGTGTTGCGGTAGGGAAAAGCACTTCCGCGCGGATTTTGCAATCACTCTTATCTAACTGGCCACAAGTGCGTAAAGTGGATCTCATCACCACCGATGGCTTTTTATATCCTTTAGAAAAACTCAAAAAAGATAACCTGTTGCAAAAGAAAGGTTTTCCTGTTTCTTATGATACCCAACGCCTGATCCATTTTTTGGCTGATATAAAATCAGGCAAACGCAATGTACGCGCGCCAATTTATTCTCATTTAACTTACGATATTGTGCCTGATCAGTTTGATTATGTTGATCAGCCCGACATTCTTATTTTAGAAGGATTGAATGTGCTACAACGCGGAAATAGCAATACAAATCAAGTCGTTGTTTCTGATTTTGTCGATTTTTCTATTTATGTTGATGCGGAAGAAAGTCTATTAAAAGAATGGTACATTCGCCGTTTCCTTAAATTTCGCCAAAGTGCTTTTAATAATCCTGATTCTTACTTTAAGCACTATGCCAGCCTTTCTGAGCAAGAGGCCGTTGCCACAGCGAGCAAAATTTGGGAAGACATCAATGGCAAAAACCTGAGAGAAAATATTCTACCGACCCGTGAGCGCGCCAATTTAATTTTAACCAAGGGCGCAAATCACGCGGTGGAAAAGGTTAAATTGAAAAGATAGTGATAAAAAAATCGTTGTTAAGTTTCATCAACAACGATTTTTTATTTATACCTAATTTTCCTTTCTTAATGGAATATCGCCACTACTTCCACGAAGAGTTTCAACAAACTCGCATTAAGAATATCAATGAAGAATGCACCAACCATTGGCACAATCAAGAAAGCTTTATGGGAAGGCCCATAGTGGGAAGTTACGGCTTGCATATTCGCAACAGCTGTTGGCGTTGCCCCTAAACCAAAGCCGCAATGACCCGCACTTAACACCACGGCATCATAGTCTTTCCCCATCACACGGAAAGTAACAAAAATTGCATATAACGCCATTACTGCCACTTGAATGAGCAAAATCACCAAAATTGGCAAGGCTAAGCCGACTAATTCCCACAATTTTAGCGACATCAAGGCGATCGCCAAGAAAATAGAAAGTCCGACACTACCCAAAATATCAATGGCTTCTTCCGCTACTTTAAATTTAAAGATATGGGATAGAGAGTTGCGTACAATCACCCCAGTAAACAAGCACCACACGAAAGTTGGGAGCTGGAATGCCGTGCCTTTCGCTAATAAATCTAATTGCTGCCCAATGAATAAACAAATAGACAACATTGTGATTGTTTCAATAATTGAGCGAGTATTTACTTTACGGCGATACACCGGTTTTTCAAAAGCCTCTTCCACATCATCTAAATTTTCATCTTCTGGAATTTCTTTACGATGTAAGCGTTTAAGTAAAAAGCTCGCCACCGGCCCACCGATAACACCACCAAAAATCAAGCCAAAGGTGGCGCAAGCCATCGCTAATTCTGTAGCACTTTGAATACCAAAACGTGCCGCCAGCGCATCAGCCCAAGCCGCGCCTGTGCCGTGCCCCCCTGTTAGGGTAACGGAACTTGCCAACAATCCATAAGCGGGATCTAGCCCTAATGCCATGGCACTGAAAATGCCCACGGTGTTTTGTAACGCAATCAATCCAGCTGCAACAAAAAGGAAAATCACCAATGGCATTCCGCCTTTAATTAAACGAGAAAAATTCGCACTCAAGCCGATAGAGGTAAAGAATGTCAGCATCATTGTACGCTGTAAATCCGTATCAAAGCTGAAACTTAATCCCCAAAACTGATGAACCACCGTCAAAATGATTGCGACAACAAAACCGCCCACCACAGGCTCAGGAATATTATAGTGATTTAATAAACGAACGCGCTTTACTAAAAAATACCCCAATAATAAAACTAAACAGGCTAACGCCAATGTTTCATAAGTATCAAAAACCATATACTCCTCTTTTTATTTCTTTTGTATCCTACTCCTTTAGGAGTAAACGAATACGATATGGAAAATCAAAGTGGTTTAATATAGCAAAAAAACCCTTTTTATTGTAGACTTACGCCGATCTTTCCCTGCTTTTCTGATTTTATCCACTTGTAATGGCTTGATTTTAAAGCATTAATTTCATTCCGTGATCGTTCTCACAAATTTTCTCTTTCGTCCACACTTTCGCTAAGAATTGGCGTATATTTTTTGCATCACAACTTATTTAGGCTGCCTTATGTTTTTACCTAATTACTTTCAAGATCCAAAGGTGCTACACCTAAACACCACGCCTCATCACGCTTATTTTATTCCACACCCTAATATGCAAAGTGCGGTGCAAAATTCGCGAGAATTTTCTCCCTATTTCACTGATCTCAATGGAAATTGGGATTTTCATTATTTTAAGAGTTATTGGGATTTGCCGGAAAACTTCCTCCATTTCAACTTTCAACAGCACATTCCCGTGCCCTCCACTTGGCAAACTCAAGGCTATGATCAACATCAATACACCAATGTCAATTATCCTTTTCCTTTTGATCCGCCTTATGTTCCACAGGAAAATCCTTGCGGACTTTATCACCGCACTTTCAATTTTCAACCCAACGCCAACAAACGCTACTTGATTAATTTTGAAGGGGTGGACAGCTGCCTTTTTCTTTATGTGAATCAACAGTTTATAGGCTATAGCCAAGTCAGCCACTGCACCGCAGAATTTGATCTCACCGATTATTTACAGCAAGGGGAAAATCACCTTACCGCCTTAGTGTTAAAGTGGTGTGATGGCAGTTATTTGGAAGATCAAGATAAGTTCCGAATGTCTGGCATTTTCCGAGATGTGTATATATTGGAACGTGAGCAAAATTATCTACAAGATTTTTTCATCAAAACCACCTTTTCTGCGGATTTAAAAAGTGCGGTGGTAAATTTGGATATTTTTTTCCGCCAGCCTGAAAATGCCCCAACAATCACCTACCATCTTTTTGATCCACAAGGAAAAAAACTTTTCCATACCGAACAGCACCAATTCTGCGTAGAAAACATTCAATTATGGAATGCAGAAACACCGCAGTGTTACGATTTATTGATTTGCTATGGCGAAGAAGTGATTTGCCAAAAAATTGGCTTTCGCCAGATTGACGTAAAAAATGGCGTTTTATTGCTCAACCAACAGCCCATAAAATTTAAAGGGGTAAACCGCCACGACAGCGATCCACAAAACGGCTACACAATTAGTAAAAAGCAGGCAATGGCAGATTTACGCCTAATGAAGCAACACAATTTCAACGCCATTCGCACCGCTCATTATCCTAACGCACCGTGGTTTGCTGAATTGTGCGATCGCTACGGTTTTTATTTGATCGCCGAGGCAGATATTGAAAGCCACGGCACCAATGCCGTCTATGTGCCAAGCCCCGAAAAAAGCATTTTACTTGGCGTAGAAACGGTGTCTGATCAGGCAGCCATTCGCCAGCAAGTTATTGATAATTATTGTTATATGGCGCGTAGCCCAGATTTCACACAAGCGATTTTAGATCGTGTACAAGCCAATGTGCAGCGAGATAAAAATCGCCCTAGTGTGCTGATTTGGTCGCTCGGCAATGAAAGTGGCTACGGTGAAAATTTCGAGCTTGCCGCTCGCTGGGTAAAGGCTTTTGATCCCACTCGTTTAGTGCATTATGAAAATGCGATTTTCCAACATTCCGATCACCAAAATGATACCACGCACTTAGATTTACACAGCGAAATGTATCGCAGCACAGAAGATATAGAAGCCTATTTCGCCACTGAACATAACACGAAACCTTATTTACTCTGCGAGTATCTGCACGCGATGGGCAACTCTTGCGGTGATGCGGAAGATTATTTCCAAGCGATGGAACAGCACGCAGGTGCTTGCGGTGGTTTTGTATGGGAATGGTGCGATCACAGCCCTTATTTGCCACAATCTAAAAAAATGGGCTACGGCGGCGATTTTGGCGATTTCCCTAACGATAACAATTTCTGTGCTGACGGTTTAGTGCGAGCGGATCGCCGTATTCAAAGCAATTTGCTTGAACTCAAAAATGTGCAACGACCATTACGCGCTAAATACCACAATGGGCAGATTGAACTAACCAATTATCTTGATTTTACTCACGCAGAAGATGCCGTGAGCATTCACTATCAACTATTAGAAAATACGGTTCTCGTGCAACAAGGACAAATTGCCACGCCAAAAATTCCGCCAAAACACACCGCACTTTTACCTTTCACCTTGCCACCAAATAATGGCAGTTTATTGCTGTTGAATTTAGAATATCGCGCAAAACACGCCACACCTTTAGTGGAAAAAAATCATTTACTCGGCGTGGATCAGCTTTGTTTATTTGGCGACAAACGGCTGCCTAGTTTTTACCCCCCACGCCTGCCAGAGCAAGCCCATATCCAGCACAGCTCACAAGAAATCCACATTACCTTTGGCAACACAAAATACGTTTTCGATAAACAAAAAGGCATTCTCTCACAACTACTTTCTGCACAACGTCCGATTATTCAGCGTCCGCTGGATTTTAATATTTGGCGTGCACCATTGGATAACGATAGCTTAATCAAAGCACATTGGTTTGCAGCAGGCTATCATCAGGCTTATAGCCGAGCCTACACAATGCAAGTGGAACAACAGAAAGATCGTGTTGTCGTACAAGCTCACTGCGCTTTGCTAGCGGTTTCGCAAAGCAAAATTCTAGATCTTAATGTGGAATATCATTTGTTTGATCACGCCTATTTTGAGATCAAAATTCACGCAAAAAAAGCACCGCACTTGCCTTTTTTGCCACGCTTTGGGCTACGTTTCTACTTAACCAAACAACAATGGCAAGCCCGTTATTTTGCCTATGGCAAGGGCGAAAGCTATATTGATAAACACCACGCCACTCAGCTTGGGATTTATCAAACAACCCCACAGCAAAATCACGTTGATTATTTAAAACCGCAGGAAAATGGCAGCCATTATCATTGTTCTTTTATTAAATTAACCGGTGCGGAAGGTGGTTTGTATATCACCGCTCAACACCCGTTCAGCTTTAACCTTTCCCCTTACAGCCAAGAAGAATTGGCAAGCAAAAAACATCATTATGATTTGCAGGAAAGTCCTTACTGCGTGCTGTGTGTGGATTATAAAATGAGTGGTATTGGTTCAAACTCTTGTGGACCAGCACTCAAAGAGGCTTATCGTTTAAACGAAACCCAATGGAATTGCACCTTTAAGGTGAGTTTGCTGTAAGGTGTATGGGTAAATAAGGCATAGATAAAACTTGGGGCGAAAGTTCGCCCCATTTTTATATCCTGTTATTTCTCAATAGGAGCTTTCATTGCTTGCAACACGGATTGCGGCACAAGTTCACTCACATCACCGCCGTGTAGATGAATTTCTCGCACGATGGTGGAAGAAACAAAGGCCCATTTTTCGCTAGGTGGGAAAAATAAACTTTCCACGCCTTGCCCATTTTCATTTTTGGTTAATAAGCGGTTTAGGCTGGCAAGTTGCAGTTCGTATTCAAAATCGGTGGTGGTTCGCACGCCGCGGATAATCGCGTGAATGTGTTTTTCTTGCACCACCTTAGCCAGCAAATCAGCAAAGCCAAACACTTCCACATTGGGTAAGTGAGCGACCGCTTGCTGTGCAATTTTTACTCTGGTGTCTAAATCGAACAAGGGCTTTTTACTTGGGCTGGCAGCAATGGCAACAAAAACTTTGGAAAAAAGCACCGCACTTCGTTCGATAATATCTAAATGCCCGTTGGTGATGGGATCAAAGGTGCCGGGGTAAATTACGGTTGTCATTCTTTCTCCTTTAAATTCTGCTATGGCGTTCAGGCAAAATTCTGTGTTTACGGGGCGTCCAAATAAGGTTGAAGTAAATCGAGCAAGCGTTGTAAAGCACCGCGATTTTCTAATAATACGCCGTAGCCCGCTTTCCCTGTGCGTTCACGCAAGGCTGATGAATTTAGCAAAATTTCCACCACTCTTGCGATGGCGACGGCATTATTGTTCACTTCAACAAAGCCCTGAACTTCCATTAAATTGCGGTAAACTTCGGGGAAATTGAAGGTATATTTACCACTCACCACAGGAATTTGAAAAGCGATCGGTTCAAGGGGATTATGTCCGCCTCGTTTCACTAAACTACCCCCGACAAAGGCGACATCGGCCAAAGCGTACATTAACATTAGCTCGCCCATTGTATCACCTAGCACCACTTGAGTATCGGCTTGTGGCGCACGATTTTCACTGCGGCGCACAAAGGTGAAATGCTGTTTTTCAATTTGCTCCGCCACTTCGTTAAAACGTTCTGGGTGGCGTGGCACGAGAATCAGCAATAAATCGGGAAAGGCTTGTAATAATAAGCGGTGGCTTTCTAAAATCAGGCTTTCTTCACCTTCGTGGGTGCTGGCGGCGACCCACACTGGGCGTTGTTGTTTCCATTGGGCTTTTAGCTTTTCGGCTTCAGTGAGTAAGCTCTCACTTAGCACTAAATCATATTTAATATTGCCTGTGAGTTTGAGCTTTTCTGGATCGTAACCCAGTTTGAGATAACGCTGTCCACTGATGTTATCCTGCGGCGCAATCAGGCTGATTTTGCTTAAAATGGCTTGGATATAACTTTCCAACCAGCCATAACGTTTTGCTGATCGGGCAGATAAACGGGCGTTAGCGATAATAAACGGAATGTGCTGTTTGTGTAGCTGATAAATTAAATTTGGCCAAATCTCGGTTTCGATCACAATACAGACTTTCGGTTGAATGAAACGAACAAAGCGTTTAATCGCCCCAGGTAAGTCGTAAGGCAAATAAAAATGGCTGACTTGATCACCGAAAGCAGCTTTGACGCGCTCAGAACCTGTTGGCGTAACGGTGGTAAGTGTGATAGATAATTCAGGGTAACGGCGTTGAATCGCTTTCACCAAAGGGGTAGCTGCAATCACTTCCCCAACGGACGCCGCGTGGATTAACACGCCATTCGGTTTTGGCGGAGTTTGTGTAGCGCGATAAATGCCATAACGCTCCAAAATCCGCTGACGATAAGCTGGCGCTTTTAGGCTACGCAACAAAATAAATAGCCAAATCAGCGGTTGAACGAGATACATTATGCAAGTGTAAATTCTGTGCCACATAGCCGTTTCTTCATTAAGCCGAAAAAATTGAGAAATTTGCCCCGCACTTTATTCATACAACTTGGCAAGATAAAGTGCGGTGGAATTTCGCGAAGTTTTTATTTTATTGATTGTTCAATAATGCCGCCGCCAAGGCAAATTTCCCCTTGGTAGAACACGGCAGATTGCCCTGGGGTTACTGCGATTTGCGGTTCATCAAAACGCACTTCAATGCTGTCATCATTAAGAGGAATGATTTGGCAAGGAATATCTATTTGACGATAACGGGTTTTCACCGTACAACGAAGCGGTTCGCGAATGGGTTGGCGATCTACCCAGTGCAGCTGTTGTGCGATTAATCCGCTGGAGAGCAAGGCGGAATTATCCAAGCCCTGAGCAACCACTAACACATTGTTAGTAAGATCTTTTTCCACTACATACCACGCATTTTCCGCTTTGCCTTTCACGCCACCAATGCCTAGGCCTTTGCGTTGCCCGAGGGTGTGGTACATTAAGCCTTGATGACGACCGATGACTTCGCCCTCAGTGGTTTTGATGTCCCCTGGTTGAGCAGGCAAATAACGCGCCAAGAAATCTTTGAATTTACGCTCACCAATAAAACAAATGCCGGTGGAATCTTTTTTCTTCGCGGTAACCAAGCCTAAATCTTCTGCGATGGCACGCACCACAGGTTTTTCAATGTCGCCTACAGGAAACAGACTTTGCGCCACTTGGCTTTCGCTTAAGGTGTAAAGGAAATAGCTTTGGTCTTTGTTCGGATCTAAACCACGCAATAATTGCGCTTTGCCATTGTGATCTCGGCGGCGCACATAATGCCCTGTGGCGATATAATCCGCGCCCAGATCTTCTGCGGCATATTCCAAAAAGGCTTTAAACTTGATTTCTTTGTTGCACAGAATATCAGGGTTTGGCGTGCGGCCAGCTTTGTATTCCGCTAAAAAATGTTCAAAAACATTGTCCCAATATTCAGCGGCAAAATTGATTTTATGTAATTTGATGCCGAGCTTGTCGCATACCGCTTGTGCGTCCGCCAAGTCTGCGGCTGCGGTGCAGTAATCGGTGTCATCGTCTTCTTCCCAGTTTTTCATAAACAAGCCTTCCACTTGGTAGCCTTGTTGCTGAAGAATAAAGGCGGAAACGGAAGAATCCACGCCACCAGACATTCCACAAATTACTTTAATTTTGCTGTTTTCTGCACGTTGGCTTTCGCTTAATGCAGGGAAATATTGTTCATAAGTTTTTGATTTCATCATAATTTTTTCAAATTTTTGACCGCACTTTGGTTATTCGGAAATTATTTTACTTCGTAGAAATTCGTTTCGCTTTTGTTGAAGCGATCTAATTCTGATGCGTCCACTTCGCCTTTTTCCACTTTGGCTTTTAAGTTATCGCAAGGCTCATCGCAATCGCATACTTTCTTTAAGCCAAGGGAAGAAATCCCCCCGCAGCTGCCAGCAATGGATTTGCGTTTGATGATATAGCCGATGGACATCGCTAAAATCACCGCAAGGAAAAAGCCGAAAGTAATAAAAAACAGTTCCATTTTTTCACCTTTATGGATTGATTAATTGTTTAAATGCGGAAGACATTTTTACCTCAAAACCACTTTCTGTTTTGATGATTAAATATACCGCTAATTGTTGCTGCTCCGCCACTTTGAGCGCTTCATCTTCACCGAGTACAAACAAGCCTGTGGATAAGCCGTCTGCCGTCATTGATGAGGGATCAAGCACAGTGATTGACGCCAAATGATGTTGAATTGGGCGACCTGTTTGCGGATTAATTTCGTGAGAATAACGCACACCATTTTCTTCGAAATAAATGCGATAATCGCCTGAAGTTGCCATTGCCAAATTATGTAAACCGACCACTTGTTCCACGCTTCTTGAGCCGTCCGTAGTGGGTTTTTCAATGGCTATTTGCCAAGGCTTGTTTTCGCTGTTGTTGCCTTTGGCACGGATTTCGCCGCCAATTTCCACCATATAGTTGCCAATATGCAAACTTTCAAGATAGTCCGCCACTTGATCGACACCAAAGCCTTTGGCGATGGAAGATAAATCCACATAAAGTTCTGGCACAGTTTTTTCTAGGTAAAATTTACCCGCACTTTCGCTCAGTTTTAATTTTTCAATGCCTACCCACGTACGGCGTTCATCAAGCTGTTGTTGGGTTGGGGCTTTTTCCACGCGTTTTTCTGGTCCAAAGCCCCATAGGTTCACCAATGGCCCTACGGTAACATCTAATGCACCTTGTGTAACCTTATTTAAACGAATGGCTTCACCTATCACTTTGGCTAGATCCGCAGAAATTTCAATCGGGGTATCCACTGCACGGTTTTGGTTAAAACGACTTAATTCAGAGGTGGGAATATAGGTGGACATTTTGTCATTCACGTCTTTTAAAATTTTTTCCACCCCTTCGTGGGTATCCGCTGCCGATTGGGTTGCTTCTGCGGTGATGTATTTAATGTGGTAAGTGGTTCCCATTGTTTTACCGCTTAAGGTAACAATTTCGGGATCTTTTTGGCAGGCGGTTAAGCTGCTCACCAAGAGTAAGGCGATGGCCCAGCCGTAAACCGTTTTGACTTTTCTTAACATAAATCTATCGCTAATTTTTCTGTGGCTAAAAATGGCTAAAGCGGTCAGAAATCTGACCGCTCTTTTTCTTTATTTAACAGCGTTATCAACCGCCAAAGTCATCTAATAAAATGTTTTCGTCTTCAACACCTAAGTCTTTGAGCATTTTGATTACCGCTGCGTTCATCACTGGAGGCCCACACATATAGTATTCACAGTCTTCTGGTGCTTCGTGATTTTTCAGATAGTTTTCATAAAGCACGTTGTGAATAAAGCCTGTGTAGCCGTCCCAATTATCTTCTGGCAATGGATCAGAAAGTGCCACGTGCCATTTGAAGTTATCGTTCTCTGCTTGTAGGGTATCGAAATCTTCTACATAGAACATTTCACGTTTTGAACGCGCCCCGTACCAGAATGACATTTTACGTTTTGATTTCAAACGTTTTAGTTGGTCAAAGATATGTGAACGCATTGGTGCCATACCTGCACCCCCACCGATAAATACCATTTCTGCATCAGTATCTTTCGCGAAGAATTCACCGAATGGACCAGAAATAGTTACTTTATCACCTGGTTTTAATGACCAAATATAAGAAGACATTTGTCCTGGTGGAGCATCAGGCATACGTGGTGGTGGTGTAGCAATACGCACGTTTAGCATAATGATGCCTTTCTCTTCTGGGTATGAAGCCATTGAGTAAGCACGCACAATTGGCTCGTCCACTTTTGACACATAACGCCATAAATCAAATTTATCCCAATCTTCGTGATATTCTTTTGGAATATCGAAGTCTTTGTAATAAACCGTATGTGGATCTGCTTCAATTTGGATATAACCACCCGCACGGAATGGTACTTCTTCCCCTTCAGGAATTTGTAATTTAAGCTCTTTGATGAAGGTTGCTTTATTGTCGTTAGAAATAACGGTACATTCCCATTTTTTCACGCCGAACACTTCTTCAGGTAATTCAATTTGCATATTGGTTTTAACATTTACCTGACAAGCTAGACGATAACCTTCTTTCGCTTCACGTTTTGAAATGTGAGAAAGTTCTGTTGGTAGAATATCACCACCGCCCTCAGTTACTTTCACCACACATTGACCACAAGAGCCACCGCCCCCACAAGCTGAAGAAACGAAAATCCCTTTGCTTGCTAATGCGCCTAATAATTTTCCACCTGCTGGCAAGTGAATGGCTTTGCTTGGATCGTGATTGATTTCAATAGTAATGTCCCCTGAGTTTACGAGTTTAGATTTAGCAAACAAGATAATTGCTGCTAACGCTAAAACCACCACAGTGAACATTGCAATACCTAAAATAATTTCCATTTAGTATCCCCTTCTTATAACTGAATACCTGAAAATGACATAAAGCCAAGCGCCATTAGACCTACGGTGATAAAGGTAATCCCTAAACCACGCAAGCCTGCTGGAATATCAGCATATTTCATTTTTTCAGTTAAACCGGCAAGTGCCACGATAGCAAGCATCCAACCTGTTCCTGCACCGATACCATAAACTACCGATTCAGCAAGGTTGTATTCACGTTGCACCATAAAAGATACCCCACCGAAAATCGCACAGTTTACGGTGATTAACGGTAAGAAGATCCCTAATGCGTTATAAAGTGCGGGGAAAAATTTGTCCAAAACCATTTCTAGGATTTGTACTAATGCCGCAATCACACCGATGAAGGTGATAAAGCGTAAGAAACTTAAATCTACGCCTTCTACTAACGCACCATCTTTTAAGATGTGAGTATAAACAATTTGGTTTGCTGGCACGGCGATACCTAATACCACGATTACCGCGATCCCTAAACCAAAGGCTGTTGAAACTTTCTTTGAAACCGCAAGGAATGTACACATACCAAGGAAGAAAGAAAGTGCCATATTTTCAATAAAAATGGACTTAACAAATAGACTTAAATAGTGTTCCATCTTATTTCTCCACTTGCTCTGGTTTCCAAGTTCTTAAGCCCCAAATTAAGAAGCCGATGATAAAGAACGCACTTGGTGCAAGTAAGGCTAAACCATTTGCTTGATACCAACCACCGTCTTGGATAGTTTGTAACACGGTAATGCCAAATACTTTACCCGAACCAATTAATTCACGTAAAAATGCGACAATGATTAGGATCACACCATAACCGATACCGTTACCTAAACCATCAACAAAACTTGCCAATGGTGGCTCTTTCATTGCAAATGCTTCTGCGCGCCCCATTACGATACAGTTGGTAATGATTAAGCCAACGAATACCGAAAGCTGTTTAGATAACTCATAAGCATAGGCTTGCAACACTTGGTCCACAAGGGTTACTAATGATGCAATGATCGCCATTTGCACGATAATACGGATACTATTTGGAATATAGTTACGGATACAAGAAATAAAGAAACTTGAAAATGCCGTTACTAAACTTACTGCGATTGCCATTACCACCGCAGTTTCTAATTTTGTTGTTACCGCAAGTGCTGAACAGATCCCCAAAATTTGCAATGCAATTGGGTTGTTGTTCACGATTGGAGATAACAATAATTTTTTCATATTTGCATTAGCCATTAGTTAGCCTCCGCTCTAAGTTTGTCTAAATACGGGCCAAAACCATCGCGACCAAACCAGTAATCAAAAGAACCTTGTACCCCTTTTGTGGTTAAAGTTGCACCAGATAAACCATCGATACCGTGTTCTTTATCTGCTGAAGCACCTTTGCCAATTTTAATCGCTACTTGATCTTGAGCATTAAAGAGTTTTTTACCCACAAAGTATTTCTGCCAGTTTGGATTGGCGATTTCGCCCCCTAAACCTGCGGTTTCACCTTGTTCATAGTAAGTAATCCCTTTAATGGTATTTGCATCTGGCGCAACAGACACAAAGCCATACATCACAGACCACAATCCTGTACCATAAATTGGTAACACGATTTGTGAAGTTTTGCCTTGCGCATCTTTCACTAAATAAACCTCAGCATATTTCGCCCGCACTTTAATGCCAGCTTTATCTTCTTCAGGTTTAATTGCTACGCTTTCTGCAGGATCTTTTACCGCAACACGCGCATCAAAGTTTTTGATGTCGCTTACATAATCACCCGTTGCAAGATCCACAATTTTCGGCTCAATGTTTTCTGCATAAAGGGCTTTAATTTCCGCACCTTTTGCTTTAGCGGGTAATAATCCTGCCACACTGAGAATGTTTTTCTGTTTATCTAATAATTTTTGCTCATTTTGCGTCGGTTTCAAACCTACTGCCGCACTTGCTACGATAATTGAGCAAACTAAGCTGACTAAAACAACAACAAGGATTGTTCCGCCAACACTATCTTTATTAAACTTAGCCATTGCGCGCTCTCCGACGTTTGATATTTGCTTGAACAACCAGATAGTCAAAAATTGGGGCAAATAAGTTAGCTAATAAGATGGCTAACATCATTCCTTCTGGATAAGCTGGATTAACCACACGAATAATCACCGCCATTGCACCAATTAATGCACCGTACCACCATTTACCTTTGTTTGTAAATGAGGCTGATACTGGGTCAGTTGCCATAAATAACATACCTAAAGCAAAACCACCCAATACTAAGTGCCAATGCCAAGGCATTGAGAATAATGGGTTGGTGTCTGAACCAATCACATTGAATAGGGTAGAAGTGGCAATCATACCGATCATCACACCAGCGATAATACGCCAAGAAGCAATACGTGCGAACACAATCACCGCCGCACCAATTAATAATGCAAGGGTAGAAACTTCACCGATTGAACCAGGGATATTCCCTAAGAATGCGTCCATCCATTGAATTGGCTGACCTGTGGTTACTTGTTTTAATGCACCTTGACCGCCTGTTGCCCATTGTGAAAGTGCGGTTGCGCCAGAGAAACCATCAGCCGCGATCCATACAGAATCCCCTGAGATTTGTGCTGGATAAGCAAAGAATAAAAACGCACGCCCTGCTAATGCTGGGTTCATAAAGTTTTTACCTACACCACCAAACACTTCTTTGGCCACAACAACCCCAAACGTTGTCGCTAACGCCGCTTGCCATAATGGCAATGTTGGCGGAACGATAAGGGCTAATAAAATAGAGGTTACGAAGAAACCTTCGTTGATTTCGTGTTTACGCACTGTGGCAAATAACACTTCCCAGAAACCGCCCACAAGGAATACGGTTAAATAAATTGGCAGGAAGAAAATCGCACCTAATGCCATTTTTGCTAGCACGCCTGCATCTTGTGAAACTAACCCTAATGCATTGGCTAAAGCAAAATGCCAGTCATTCGCCACATTTTGTGCCAAGTTCTGTGCAAAATCGCCCACTTTTAATGCAAGAATAGATTGCTCACCCACATTAAACATACCGTAGAACATTGCTGGGAATAATGCCAACCACACTAATACCATCATACGTTTAGAATCTAACGCATCACGGACGTGAGAAGCTTTCGCCGTTACCGTACCTGACGTGTATAAGAAAGTTGCCGTTGCTTCATAAAGGGCATACCACTTCTCATATTTACCACCCGGTAAAAAAGCAGGTTCCATTTTCTCTAAAAGATGTTTTAAACCCATTTTTAACCTTCCTTCTCGATCTTATCTAAGGCTGCACGCAGCATTGGACCGTAATCATTTTTACCTGGGCAAACGAACGTACAAAGTGCTAAATCTTCTTCGTCTAACTCTAAACAACCTAATGCTTGAGCGCTGTCCGTATCGCCTGCACTTAAATCACGCAATAATAATGTCGGGATAATATCTAATGGCATCACACGCTCATAAGCACCGATTGGCACCATTGCACGGTGTCCACCATTAAGTGCGGTGGTAAAATTGAATAATTTGTGTCCGAAATGACCTAATACAGTACGGGTGATAGAGTATTTGTTCGCCCCTGGCATAATCCAACCTAGGAACTCTTTCTCACGACCTTCTGCAATCACAGAAACCTGTAACGCATAACGTCCTAAATAATCTACCGCACCTTCCGCTTTATGACCGCTTAACACGGAACCTGAGATAATACGGTTTTCACCTTCTTTTAATTCGCCTTTAGTTAATTGGGCTAAGTTAGCGCCAAGCTGAGTGCGAATTAAACGCGGATTTTTCACCTGTGGGCCAGCCAATGAGATCACACGGCCATTATAAAGTTCACCCGTGGTAAATAAGCGACCAAATGCGATCACATCTTGATAATTCAAATACCAAACCGTTTTCGTTGCACTCACCGGATCGATAAAGTGAATATGCGTACCGCTTAAGCCCGCTGGGTGTGGGCCGCCAAAATCGTGTACGGCTAAATTTGGTAAATCCACCGTTGGGATATTGCTATCGCCCGCTTTACATAAATGCAATTTGCCTTCGTGTAAACGGCTTAATACGGTTAAACCATTGGTGAAATCTTCCCAATGGGCTTTTAACACCACTTCAGGATCAGCCGCTAATGGATTGGTATCCATTGCATTAACAAAAATTGAAGATGGCACAGCATCAACAGCAGGCACTTTACTGAATGGACGAGTACGAAGTGCTGTCCAAAGCCCTGACGCTTGTAGGTTTTGACGAACTTGCTCGGAAGTTAAACTTTTAAGCTCATCGGCGGAATATTTGTTAAAGGTAACCTGATCATCACCTTCGATTTGAATCACTACTGATTGCAACACACGCTTAGCACCGCGATTAATCGCAGTTACAGTACCACTTGCAGGGGCAGTGAATAATACGCCTGGGTTCTTTTTATCTTCAAAAAGCACCTGACCTTTTTTCACTACATCACCTTCACGCACCTTCATTGAAGGACGCATTCCCACATACTCTTCGCCAAGCAAGGCAACTTCAGTAACGGCATTGCCGTTATGGATTACTTGTTCTGGCTTCCCAGCGATAGGAAGATCCAAGCCTTTTTTAATCGTAATCATATTGTATGCACTACTTTTCGTTAGATTAAAAATATAGCTATCGCAAGAGAAAACTCAATGCGATAACCTCGTCTTGAGTAATGATTTTTGCTTAATTATCAACGATGAATGCAAAAACATCGCAACAATGTCCACTCCAACCACATAAATTTAAAACTCAAATTCTGTTTAGATTTTATACCGCTTACTAAACGCAATAAGCGATATACGTTAAAATTTTGATACAAGTCAGCTCGTTATTTTAACTAATTAATAACTTTCGTGCTACTTTGAAGGGCGGTTTTTCCAATATTTTAGGAAAAAAGACCGCTGTTTTTGTGGAAAATCAATTTTTACTAAAGATTATGAAATTGCACTACCTTTTATTAGGTATAAATTATTGTCCAATCCCTAAACAATTTGGTGATTTGGGAAATTGCTGTTCCAATGCTTGCCATTCATCTAAGGTATAAGTATGTAACGCCAATGCGTGAATGCCATTTTTCAATT
Organism: Avibacterium endocarditidis; assembly: GCF_965138825.1. Lineage (NCBI taxonomy): Bacteria > Pseudomonadati > Pseudomonadota > Gammaproteobacteria > Pasteurellales > Pasteurellaceae > Avibacterium > Avibacterium endocarditidis. The sequence continues at coordinate 8,611 of NZ_CBCSDH010000024.1, read as the reverse complement.
CTTCCGCCAATAATTGATACAGCATTTGATGGCGCGCAACCTTTCTCACCCCATTAAACGCATCACTCACTAGCACCACTTTAAAATGAGAATCTGCACCACGCCCTGAACTGTGCATATGGCTTTCATTTTCAATATGCAAAAAGTGCGGTGCAAATTTTTGCGAAATTTTTTGTTCTAAAACTTGTTGAACACCCATTATCCTTTCCTTCTTTTATAAACTAACACAATAAAAATTTGCTTTTGCAAAGACTATACATTCATACTGAAGTTTGCAAGAATAGCCGTATCTTTTTTGTTAGCGAGGAAATGACTATGCGTTTTGCCAAACTCTCTCTTATCACCTTATTTTCAAGTGCCGTATTATTATCCGCCTGCCAATCTCAGCCAAGTAACACGATCACTTTTACGCCACCTAGCCCAAGCGTGCAATTCAATGCGGCAAATCAACACGCGATACTCAATATCCTCACGCGTGATGTGCGCCAGCAACCTGAGGTTTCCAGCTATGTGTATAACGAAAAAATCTTTAAACTCTTTGCCGAACCAAAACCAGCTCAGATTTTCGATCAAGTGATCAAACAAGATCTAAATGGCAAAGGATTTCGCATTGCTGCAACGCCAGCTCAATCTAACACCAATGTGATTGTGAATATCAACAAATTCTATGCCGATGTAGAACAAGGCAATTTACGCTACAAAATCACCGCGAATGTACAAATCAACGTTCAAGTACAGGGTGCGAAAGGGCAATTCAACAAAAATATCGGCTCAACACGTAGCCAAGAGGGCGCACTGCGTGCCAATAATGCCAATATTCAAAAAGTGCTAGGACAGGCATTAAACGAAACGGTTCAGAGTATCTATAAAGATCAAGAAATCGCCAACGCAATTAACCAAAACTGGTAAAAGCTATACCATAAAAAACGAAACCTACTCCTGCTCACGGCATTTTCAAATAGCCCAAAAATGCCGTTGTAGATGTTTATGATTGCCTAACGTTAATATCATACAATAATAAAAACCTCTCCCCTTATCCCAAAAAAATCCCCAAACAAACTACCGCACTTCCCCTTTCCATTCCCTTTTGAAGTGCTATAATTTTCCCTCTACATTTATCAGCAAAACAAGGATTTTCTATGGACAATAAGATCGCCCCAGCCAGCCAGCCAGCCAGCCAGCCAGCCAGCAGGATTGTAGTGCCAGCCTCGCACAACAGCAAGCGTTTTTAAATGATTTAGATGCCCGTTTATGGGCAGCGGCGGATAAGCTCAGAAACCAGCTCGACGCTGCCAACTACAAACACATCGTTCTCGGTTTTATCTTCTTAAAATACATCTCCGACAGCTTCACCGCCTTTCGTGAAAAGCTCCAAGCCCAGTTGCAAGATCCCGAAAATCCCCTTTATCTTGACCCCAACGGCTATTCCCCCGAAGACTACCAAGCCTTGCTACACAGCGAAATGGAACTGCAAGATAACTACACCGCTGAAAATATCTTCTGGGTGCCAGAGCAAGCCCGTTGGGAAAACATTAAAAACACCGCCATACTCAACAAAGGCACAGCCTTGCCTTGGGGCGGCACATTCCGCAGCGTTGCCAGCCTGATTGATGACGCATTCACCGCCATCGAAAAAGAAAACCCCAAACTCAAAGGCATCATTCAACGCATCTCAGGCTTTGATGTGGAAGAACAAACCCTCATCGGCTTAGTCAATCTCTTTTCGGATACAAATTTCAGCCGGCCTACCCTCAACGGGCAGCCCATCTCAATGGCAGCGAAAGACATCTTAGGCCACGTTTACGAATACTTTCTCGGACAATTTGCCCTCGCCGAAGGCAAAAAAGGCGGGCAATATTTCACCCCAAAATCCATCGTTAGCCTCATTGTCGAAATGCTCGAACCCTATCAAGGGCGAATTTACGACCCTGCAATGGGTTCAGGCGGCTTCTTTGTGCAAACGGAAAAATTCATCGCCGCCCATCAAGGCAACATCAACAACGTCTCCATTTACGGGCAAGAATTCAACCCCACCACCTGGAAACTCGCCGCAATGAATATGGCGATTCGCGGCATCGAATTTGACTTCGGCAAAGGCAACGCCGACAGCTTCCGCAACCCACAACACCTCGACAAAAAAATGGATTTTGTGATGGCAAACCCGCCTTTCAATATGAGCGACTGGTGGAGCGAAGCCCTGCAAAACGACCCACGCTGGCAATACGGCACACCACCACAAGGCAACGCCAACTTCGCGTGGCTACAACATATGCTCTACCACCTCAGCCCACAAGGACGAATGGCATTGCTGCTCGCCAACGGCTCAATGAGCAGCCAAACCAGCGGCGAGAGCGAAATCCGCCAAAAACTCATCGAAGCCGACCTTGTCGAAGCAATGGTCGCCTTACCGGGGCAACTGTTCACCAACACCCAAATCCCCGCCTGCATTTGGTTGCTGAACAAAGCCAAAGCCCGCAAAGGCGAAGTGTTGTTCATTGATGCCCGCGAAATCGGCTATATGAAAGACCGCACGTTACGCGACTTCACCGCCGAAGACATCGCCCACCTCGCCAACACCTACCACACTTGGCAAAAGGATCAGGGCTACCAAAACCAAGCAGGCTACTGCTACACCGCGAACCTTGAAGAAATCCGCCAAAACAACTTTGTCCTCACACCAGGGCGTTATGTCGGCACAGCAGAACAACAAGACGACGGTGTACCTTTCGCCGAAAAAATGCAAAAACTGACCGCACTTTTAAATGAACAGTTTGCACAAGGGCGAGTATTGGAAGAAGAGATTAGAAAGAGTTTGGGGATTTTTGGAGAGTAATAGCAATGAATAGATTTATAGAAGCATCAAATTTTTGTGATTTAATAACTGATGGAACTCATAATTCTCCTAAAAAATCAGAAGATGGTATCTTACTTGTTACATCTAAAAATATCATTAATAGTAAATTAGATTTATCTAAAGCTTATTACATATCTGAGAATGATGCACAGGAAATAAATCGGCGAAGCAAAGTTGATAAATTTGATATTCTTATTTCAATGATAGGAACAGTCGGAGAGGTTTGCCTGATAGAAGAAGAACCTAACTTTGTAGTAAAAAATGTAGGTATCTTAAAAAATAAAGAAAAATACAAAGCTAAGTGGCTATATTTCTATTTAAAATCTAACTTTGCTAAAAATATAATTCGCGAAAGATTAAAAGGAACAACCCAACAATACTTATCTTTAGGAGAATTAAGAAAATTACCAATACTAACTCCAATAGATAAAAATCATCTTATCTCGACTATTAATATTTTAGATAGTTTAGAGAAAAAAATAGAACTCAACACCCAAACCAACCAAACCTTAGAGCAAATCGCACAGGCGATTTTCAAGCATTGGTTTATCGACTTCGCCTCCGTACACACCAAAGCCAACGCCTTAGCCTCAGGAGCAAGCCTAGAGCAAGCCGAACTTGCCACAATGGCAAGCCTGAGCGGAAAAACCCTTGCAGAAATCACCGCACTTCAACACACCACGCCCGAAGCCTATCACCAACTGCAACAAACCGCCCAAGCCTTCCCCAGCGAGTTTGTGGAAAGCGAAATGGGATTAGTGCCGAAGGGGTGGGAGGTGAAGAAAATTGAGCAAGTAATAAAAAAAATCCCCGTAGGTAAAAAATACAGTCAAAAAAATACTTTTTCAGATGGGCTTATTCCTGTTTTAGATCAAGGCAAATCGGGCATTATTGGTTATCACAATGATATAGCTGGCGTAAAAGCAAGCATTCAAGATCCCGTGATTGTCTTTGCTAATCACACTTGCTATATGCGTTTAATACATTTTGATTTCAGTGCGATCCAAAATGTCTTTGCATTTAAAGGTCAAAGTATTAATATTTATTGGCTATATCTAGCAACATTAGGGAAACAGACATTTGTTGAATATAAAGGGCATTTCCCTGACTTTCTAATCAAGCAAATTGTTGTACCACCTAAAGAATTAACAGAAATTTTTGGAAATCTAGTAAAAGACAGTTTTTCTAAAATTGCTTTAAATTTAGAAAATAATGAAAGATTAGCTAAAACCAGAGATCTGTTATTACCAAAATTACTTAATGGAGAAATTGAACTATGAGCCAAGATCCCTGCATACCAATCTGGAAAAAACTAAATTTATCTATCAAAAATATTACAAGTTACCAATCTTTTGATATTCCAGATGACGTTAAAAATATTATAGAAGATCTAAATACTCTCTTTAATCAAACAATTTTTAATTTATTAAAAAACGATAAAACTAAAGAGATATACTATCTCTTAAAAGAAGTACAAGAAATAATTGAAAACTCAGGTCAAGCCATATCTTCATTATATGAAGAGCAGAGAGTTATTCGTGATATGGAAAAATTCAAAAAATTACTTCAGGATATAAAAGAAAAATTTAATACAATTGAAAATATAGATTCATATATTGAATCTTACAAAAAAATTTATGAAATGGGAGAAAAAGCAATTGAAGAAGCTCAAAAATCCTATAATGAAAGAGTTGCCGAATTACTAGGAAAAACAACTGAAACATACTTATTTAGTGAGTATCAAAAACAAGCAGATACTATTAACAATAGAATTTCTAATAATACTTGGGCTTTTTTTATCATTATTATACTTCTAATTGCATTTGCTATTTGTTCTTTGATACATCTACCATCTTCTCAAGGGAATAATTGGATACCTTATATTTTTATCCGAATATTTATTGCTTTTACTGCGTTCTATGCACTGGTATTTTTAAATCGTAGTATTAGAGATGATAGAAAGCTGGAACAGACCTATCGCCATAAAGAAGTGGTATCAAAAAGTTATCTTAATTATCTAGAATTTTTAGATAAAAATGTAATGATTAGTTACAACAATAAAGATGGAGTTATTAACAATGGTCAAATAATTAAAGAAAAAGTATCACAAATCGCTGTAGAAAGTTTGGGGATTAATCCAGCTTTATTACTAGATAAATCCACCGCTGAAAAAATTCCAATGGAAGAATTACTTTCTAGGATATTAGATAAAACGACAACAACTAAAAAAGGCGAATAAAAATATCACCTGATAAAACGGGCGAACACACAGGTTCTCCCCTACGCAGTAACAGAAACAGAGAGGATCACCTATGCACATCAACGAATCCACCATTGAAAATTTAGCACTGGAGCAGTTGCAATCGCTGGGCTGGCGGTATGCCTATGGCAAGGAGGTGTTGGCTGGGTTGGCTTATCCTTGGCGGGAGACGACGCAGGCGGTGGTGTTAAAGCCGTTGCTGTTGGAAGCCTTAGTGCGGATTAATCCCCATTTGCCGTCTGCGGTGTTGGAAGAGGTGGCGGCGGAGGTGTGCAAAAGTGATATTGCTCCGCTGGCGGAGCGTAATCAGCGGTTTTATCGTCAGCTCAAGCAAGGGGTGGCGGTGCGTTATCAGGAAAACGGGCAGGAAAAGCACGATGTGGCGTTGTTGGTGGATTTCAGGCAGCCTGAGCAAAACAGTTTTTATGCCATTAATCAATTGGAAATTCAAGGCACAAAAGGCAAACGCATTCCTGATATTTTGTGTTTTATCAATGGGTTACCGATGGCGATTTTTGAGCTGAAAAATCCTGTTAAGGTGAATGCTGGCATTGATAAAGCCTTTGAGCAGTTGCAAACCTATAAACGGGAAATCAGCGATTTATTTGTATTCAATCAATTAATGGTGATTTCAGACGGCACAACCGCTCGGCTTGGCTCGCTCACGGCGGATTTTCAACGCTTTTTGCCTTGGAAAGTGGTGGACGAAAGCCAGCAGAGCCAACGCATTCCTTTTGAAAATGAGCAAACAGGGCTGTTGCAAGGGCTGTTTTCGCCTGCGGTGTTGCTCGATTATCTGCGTGATTTTGTGGTGTTTGAAAGCGATAGCCGTGGTCAAACGGTGAAAAAAATCGCCGCTTATCATCAGTTTTACGGCGTGAATGCAGCGGTGGAATCCACTATCGCCGCCTATTTGGGCGATAGTCGCAAAATCGGCGTGATTTGGCATACGCAAGGTTCGGGCAAATCGCTGTCGATGCTGTTTTATGCAGGAAAACTTATCAGCCAGCCTGAATTGCAAAACCCCACCATTGTGGTGGTTACCGATCGCAATGATTTAGACGGTCAGCTGTTCGCCACATTTAGTCAAGATCAAGACATCATCCGCCAAACGCCGATTCAAGCCAACGGTCGGGAAGAATTGCGTGCGGAGCTGGCGAAACGGGAGAGCGGCGGCATTATTTTCACCACCATTCAAAAATTCGGCTTGCGTGAGGGCGAGGAGCAACACCCTATCCTTAACGACCGCCGCAATATTATTGTGATCAGCGATGAAGCCCACCGCTCACAATATGGCTTTTCGCAAAAAATCAACCAGCAAGGGCAATATCGTGATGGCTATGCCAAATACCTGCGTGCCGCCCTGCCCCACGCCAGTTTTATCGGCTTTACGGGTACGCCATTGAGCCTTGAAGACAAGGACACGCAAGAGGTGTTCGGGCGTTATATTTCCATTTACGATATTCAAGACGCGGTGGAAGACGGCGCAACCGTGCCGATTATTTACGAAGCACGTCAAATTCCCTTGCAAGAAAGCCAGCAGTTTCATCACGCCGTGCAAGAAGCCCAAGAAATTTTAGAGGAAGACGAAGAGAGCTATTCTTTCCGCTTGCTGGAACAATTAATAGGAACAGAACAACGCCTCGCCCACCTCGCCCAAGACTTGGTGCAACATTTTGAAGCACGCAATCAACTTTCAGACGGCAAGGCGATGGCGGTGGTGATGAGTCGCCGTATTTGCGTGAAATTATATAATGAAATCATTAAATTACGCCCCGATTGGCATAGCGATGATATTAATCAAGGCGTGGTGAAAGTGATGATGACGGGCAACGCCAGCGACCCCGAAGAAATGCAAGCCCACGTTTACCCGTTCACCGAGAAAAAGCAGTTAGAAAAACGTTTTAAAGACCCCGATGATCCGCTCAAACTGGTGATTGTGCGAGATATGTGGCTCACGGGCTTTGATGCCCCTTGTTGCCATACAATGTATATCGACAAGCCAATGCAAGGGCATAACCTGATGCAAGCCATTGCACGGGTGAACCGCGTTTTTCGCAACAAAAGCCGTGAAAATGGCGGCTTGATCGTGGATTATATCGGCTTGGCAGAGGAACTGAAAAAAGCCACCCAGCAATACACCAACGCAGGCGGTAAAGACAGCGTTACCACCGATATTCATCAAGTTTTCCAAAAAATGTTGGAATATCTCGACATCATTCGCGGGCAATTCGCCAGCCCTGTGGACGGAAAACCCTTTGATTTAACAGCGGCATTACACATTAGCGAGCCTGAAAAATTACTCAATGCCATCTGCCACGCGGCGAACCATATTTTAGCCTTAGATCGACAAAAAACAGCAGAAAATCACACCGCACTTTATCCGCAAAAATCCGCACAAGGGGAGAAAACCCCACGCAAAAATGCCTTTTTGCAAGCGGTGCGACTGGCGAAAAAAGGCTTTTCCCTGTGTGGCTCAATGGAAGAAATCCAGCCCTACCGCCAGCAAATCGCCTTTTATGATGCCGTGCGTGCCACCATTGTGAAGCCTGAGCAACAGCACCGCCCCAACTCACCCAAAGAGCGACAATTAAAACTGGTTACCCTGCTCAACCAAGCGGTGCGTTCAGACGGCGTGGTGGATTTGTTCGACTTAATGGAAGAAGAACGCCCCGATCTTTCCCTGCTTTCCGAAGAATTTATGGGCAGAGTGGAAGCTAGCGACACGCCCGATTTATGGCTGGCAGCCATTGAAGGCTACCTGAAATCGTCCATTAAAAACAAAGCACAGAACAATCTCGGCACGCAAAAAACCTTTGAGCAACGGCTCAAAGAAGCGATGAACCAATACCACAACCACAATTTAAGCGTGATGGAAATCATCAAAGAATTGGTGGCAATGGCGAAAGACTTCGAGCAACACCTCTCGCGTGGAGAAACCTTGGGGCTAAACAGCACCGAACTGGCGTTTTACGATGCCTTAATCCAAAATCAAAGTGCGGTGGAAAAAATGGAAGATGCTACCCTCACCGCCCTTGCCAAAGAAATCACCGCCCAACTGCGTCAATCCGTTACCATCGACTGGCAACACAAAGAAGCGGTGCGAGCCAAAATGCGCGTGCTAATCCGCCGTGCTTTGCTGAAATACAAATACCCACCTGATTTGGCAACAGACGCCATTGAGTTTGTGTTGAAACAAGCGGAAGTAGTGGCGGAGGGGTTGGTGATGGAATAAAGTGCGGTGGAATTTTCGCGAGATTTTTCCATCTTCTTCTATTATGAAACCATAAGTGTAAATAATAAGATACACTGGTTTCGTATAAAAATAAATTTAGAATAATCCGTTATAAAAAACCTTGTGGCAAAATCCACAAGGTTTTTTTATTATAGCTAGACAAAGTCTAGCTATAAAAACCATACGCTATGCGTATGGAATCAAAGAGCTTAAGCGGTGAACAGAATAAAAAAGTCCTCCTATAATGAATAAGGCTGACAAC
>NZ_CBCSDH010000023.1:0-30518 GCF_965138825.1 Avibacterium endocarditidis | reverse complement strand
TTTAAAAAAACAACNNGGCTATATCCCTCCCCTACCCGAACAACAAAAAATCGGTAATCTGTTTAAACAGCTAGATCATCTTATTACTCTTCATAAGCGTAAGTGGGACGATGTAATCTTGCTAAAAAAAGCACTTTTGCAAAAAATGTTCCCGAAAAATGGAGCAGATTTTCCAGAAATTCGTTTTCCTGAATTTACTGACGCTTGGGAAAAGTGCAAGTTCAAAAATTTCTTTAATAAATCTATTTCTAACAATACGCTATCAAGAAGTGAATTAACTTTGAAAGAGGGAATGATACATAATATTCATTATGGCGATATATTGATTAAATATGGTTCAATAGTTGATTTGAATAATGATAAAGACATAATTCCCTATATTTCTAATGCAAGAGAAGAGGATTATGTAGATAAATTTCTAAGAAATGGTGATATTGTGATTGCTGATACCGCTGAAGATAATAGCGTTGGCAAAGCCATAGAAATCATAAACTTAGACAATAAGCCTATTGTTGCAGGTTTACATACTATGGCATTTAGATCACAAACTCGCATAGCCCCTTATTTTATGGGATATTATTTGAATTCCAATTCTTATCGTTCACAGCTTAGGAAATTATTTCAAGGCATTAAAGTCTTATCTATTAGTAAATCAAATATATCGGAGACTTTCATATCATATCCCCGTAATAAAAGCGAACAACAAAAAATCGGCAATCTATTTAAACAGCTGGATCGNCTTATTACTCTTCATAAGCGACAGCACGAGCATTATCAGCTTTTGAAAAAAGCCTTATTACAGCAAATGTTTGTTTAAGTTTTAAGTTAAAGAATTTATTTTACGGAGTTTTTATGACAACTATCTCAAATATCACCAACCAAATTTGGGCAATGGCAAATGACTTACGCGGCAATATGGACGCCTCAGAATATAAAAATTATATTTTAGGTTTTATTTTTTACCGCTATCTTTCTGAACATCAAGAGGCTTATTTGCTTGACAATGGGATTATTACGCCTAAACCGCACCAAAGTGCCAATGACGCCTATTTCGAAGCCGTACAACAAGATGGCTTAGACGATTATTTAAATGATATTGCCAACACCTTGGGTTATGCCATTGAACCTGCGGATACTTGGGCAACGTTAATCCAAAAAATTGAGCAAAATCAGATTGTTCCAAGTGATTATCAAGCACTTATTGATAATTTCAACCAAAATAGTGAAATTAACCCTGAAGCACAAAAAGATTTCCGTGGCATATTTAGTGATCTTAATTTAAGTGATTCTCGCCTTGGGACTAACACCAATGACCGCACGAAAGCGTTAAATAAAGTAGTGCAGTTGGTTAATGAAGTGCAGTACAAAGACGATAACGGCAGAGATATTTTAGGCGAAATTTATGAAGAACTGATCGGCAAATTCGCTGCAAATGCGGGCAAAAAAGGGGGGGAATTTTACACCCCTCACGCCGTCAGCCAAATTCTCGCTAGAATTGTCACTCAAGATGCCAAAACAGACGATGTGTTCACGGTTTACGACCCAACTTGTGGCTCGGGCTCTTTATTGCTTACTGTAGGAAATGCCTTACCAAATGGCAAAAAAGAGGGCGCAATCAAGTATTACGGACAAGAACTTTCCACCACAACTTACAACTTGGCAAGAATGAACTTAATGATGCACGGCGTCAGCTTTGCCAATATGACATTATCTAACGCCAATACGCTAGAATCCGACTGGCCAGACGGCTTAGATAAAGACGGCATCGACCGCCCACGCAGCTTTGATGCGGTGGTCGCCAACCCTCCTTATTCTGCCAACTGGGATAATGCTGAGCGTAAATTAAAAGATCCCCGTTTTTCCGAATACGGCAAACTTGCACCAAAATCTAAAGCGGATTTTGCCTTTATTTTACACAGTCTGTACCACTTAAAAAACAATGGCACAATGGCAATCGTATTACCGCACGGCGTGTTATTCCGCGGTGCGGCAGAAGGACATATTCGCAAGATATTAATTGAGAAAAATTATATTGATGCAGTCATTGGTTTACCGGCAAATTTATTTTTTGGTACATCTATCCCAACTTGTATTTTAGTGTTCAAAAAAGACCGCACTTCTCGCGATATTTTATTTATTGATGCCAGCCAACACTTTGAGAAAGGCAAAAATCAAAACCATCTCAGCGAACAGCACATTAACGCCATTGTTGAGGCTTATCAAAAACGCGAAAATATTGAGAAATTCGCTCAACTTGCCCCCCTAGAGGAAGTACAAGCTAATGAATACAATCTCAATATTCCTCGCTATGTAGATACCTTCGAAGCAGAAGAAGAAATCGATCTTGATGAAGTGCTTGCCAAAATTGCTGAAGATAAAGCAGAAATTGCTCAACTTGAAGCCGAAATCAACGAACAGTTAAACATTCTTGGGGTTAAATCAATACTTTAATTGATTGATTTATAACTAGGATTTTTGTTTTTATCATTATTTAAAAGCCATTTAGCCAATTATTCTAAATGGCTTTTTTATCATCAAAAATCCTTACGCTTGGGAAAAGTGGGAGTTGAATAAAATAGCTATTAAGGTAACAGAAAAAAATAAAGACGGAATATTTCAAGAAACATTAACTAACTCAGCAGAATTTGGTGTTATCTCTCAACGAGATTTTTTTGATAAAGACATTTCTAACCCTGAGAATCTAAATGGATACTATATTGTTAAACCAAATGATTTTGTGTATAACCCTAGAATTTCCAATCTTGCTCCCGTTGGACCAATAAAGCGTAACCAATTGAATAGAATAGGGGTTATGTCGCCTTTATATTTTATTTTTAGAGTATCTTCAAATATAGATCTTGATTTTCTAGATGCCTTCTTTTCTACGAATTTATGGCACTTATTTATGAAATTAAATGGTGATTCGGGAGCAAGAGCGGACAGAATAGCAATAAAAGATAAAATATTTATGGAAATACCTATTTCTCTCCCCACTCTCCCAGAACAACAAAAAATCGGNAATCTGTTTAAACAGCTAGATCNNCTTATTACTCTTCATAAGCGAGAGTAGATAAAATCACCGCCCTAAAGGGCGGTGAAAGATCCTTTATTTTCTATAAGTTAAGTAATATTTAGATTTGATAACGATCGCATTACAATATCCACATCCTTATTTTCCAATTCGTGAATAATATGCAAATAGGTTTTTTGTGTGGTGGTAATGCTGGCGTGTCCTAAGCGGCGAGCAACGCTAGCAATGGACACCCCTGCAAATAACAGCAGTGAGGCGTGAGTGTGGCGCAGTCCGTGTACCGTAATAATTGGGATTGCCGCCTTTCTACAATAACGTGCAATAAGATCATTAATCGTGGAATTATAAACTTTTTCCTGATTTGGCAGAAAAATAGGAATATTTTCAGGACAATGACGGATTAATTGTGCAAATTGAATAATTGTTTGCCAATCCAACTGAACTTTACGAATGGAAGATCGATTTTTAGTGGGTAAAAATCCGCCGTCATTTTTATAATCCCAAGTTTTATTTATGGTTAATGTTTGTCGTGCAAAATCAAAATCTTTTGGGGTAACCGCAAGGGCTTCTGAAAAACGCAATCCTGTTTTAGCAATCAATAAAATCAGCCAGTCAAAACTTAATTTTTCACTTAAATTAAGCTGATGAATAAGAGTTTGTAATTCATATTGGCTGAGATATTTCGGTTTTTTCTCGCGTGGAATTTTGCCTTTAATAATTGCTTTACGTGTAGGATCACGAATAACTAATCCTTCATCAACCGCATCTAAAATTGCCCCTTTAATTTGATGATGAAAATCCATCACAGTTTGTCGCTCGTGGCTACTTGCATAGTCATTTAATAGCTGTTGATAGCTAATTCGGTTGAGATCACATAGCCTTAATTTAGGTACCAGGCGAATAAGCCAGGTATGCGTCATTTTATATTTAGCCAGCGTAACAGGGCGAATCGCCCCCTCTTTATAAATGCGAATCCAACGTTTGAAATAACGATGAAAAAGCTCTTGATTAGTTAATCGCATAGAGATGTCCTCCATTTTATTGGGTTGAAAATTACACAATACAATGTGAGAACTATTCAGCGATTTTGTCTATTTTGCAAGATTTTCACTTTGTTTTTATTATATTTTTTCTAATGGCTATCACTTATGAAGAGTAATAAGATGATCTAGCTGTTTAAACAGATTACCGATTTTTTGTTGTTCGGGTAGGGGAGGGATATAGCCTTGTTGTTTTTTTAAAATTGAAAAATGCCGCTTATAGCCCTCTGCATTCGGTTTATACCTTTCGAAAAATGATAATATAAAATAGCCTTGTACTCCTTTTATACTTAATATTTTTACTCCATCAGTAGCTAACAGAAAGGGAGTTAATGGTTTATATAATGATGTTGTGTGATCGCCGAAACAGAGAACATTTTCAAAATTTTCAAAAGGCATTTCATTTGAATATCCAACTATCGGAGTATTTCCTTGCTGTATAACTTCAAACTCACCAAACGCCTTAGCTTCTTGAATATAATTTGATGAAGAATGATTTATTATCACTTCCCCCAACTTGCACTTTTCCCAAGCGTAAAAATTATTTTTGGTACAGCTACGCCAAAAATCTCACAAAAAACGACCGCACTTTTGTAAAAACAATCACCGCCTATCACCTCAATTTCTGATATGATAGACAAACCTTAATTAACAGTAAGAAAAAATGCGAGTACCAAGAATTTATCACCCCGTTTCTTTGTTGGGGCAAACTCAGTGTGAATTAACGGAAGAAGCGGCGAATCACGTTGGGCGGGTGTTGCGAATGAAGGTGGGAGAGCACCTTGAATTATTTGATGGTAGCAACCATATTTACCCCTCGGTGATTACGCAAGTGAGCAAAAAAGCGGTGGGTGTGGAGATTTTAGATCGTCAGTTTGATGATCGGGAAAGTCCGCTGCACATTCATCTTGGGCAGGTGATGTCCCGTGGTGAGAAAATGGAATTTACTATTCAAAAATCCGTTGAGCTTGGGGTGAAGGTGATCACGCCGTTGTGGTCGGAACGCTGTGGGGTAAAGCTCGATGCGGAACGTATGGCGAAAAAAATTCAGCAATGGCAGAAAATTGCGATTTCCGCTTGTGAGCAGTGCGGGCGAAATGTGATCCCAGAAATCCGTCCAATGATGAAATTAGAAGAATGGTGTGCGGAGCAAGACGGTATGTTAAAGCTGAATTTGCACCCACGCGCGAAATATTCCATTCGCACCTTGCCCACAATGCCGCCTGAAGGGGTGCGCTTGCTCATTGGTTCAGAAGGAGGCTTGTCGCCGCAAGAAATTGCGCAAACGGAGCAACAAGGCTTCACCGAAGTTTTACTTGGCAAGCGTGTGTTACGCACAGAAACCGCGGCATTAAGCGCAATCACCGCGTTACAGGTTTGTTTTGGGGATTTAGCCTAACCCCTTGAATTTAGGAAAGAAAATATGCAATTACAAAACCATTTTTTAATCGCAATGCCCCATTTGGAAGACGATCATTTTTATCGTTCCGTGGTGTATATTTGCGAGCATAATGAGCAAGGTGCAATGGGATTGGTGCTAACTCAGCCCACCGATCTGAGTATTGCAGAATTATGTATTAAGATGAATTTTATGATGGCCGATGACCGCAAATACCCTGACGATCTCGTCCTTGCAGGTGGGCCAACCAACCTTGAACGAGGCTTTATTTTACACACAGAAACAGCAAAACCCTTTATGAATAGCCATAAAGTTGCCGATAATTTATGGCTCACCACCTCTGCTGATGTGATTGATACGCTTGGTACACCGCAAGCCCCTGAAAAATGTTTAGTGGCATTAGGTTGCGCCAGTTGGTCGCCTGAGCAATTAGAAAGAGAGATTGCGAATAACGATTGGCTTGTTGTGCCAGCCAATGAACATATTTTATTTGATGTGCCTTATTTAGAGCGCTGGTTAGCAGCAAATCAACTATTAGGTATTCAGCAACATAATTTTGCTTATCAAGCGGGGCATTGCTAATGGGGATTACCGCCATAGCTTTCGATTTTGGTACGAAAAGTATCGGCTGCGCTGTGGGGCAAAGTATCACCGGCTCTGCCCAGCCGTTACCTGCGTTTAAAGCACAAGATGGCATTCCCAATTGGGCAGCTATCGAAAAATGTCTAAACGAATGGAAGCCTAACATTGTTGTAGTCGGTTTACCCTTAAATATGGACGGTACAGAACAGCCCCTAACCCAACGTGCCAAAAAATTCGCCAATCGCTTACACGGACGATTTGGCGTAACCGTTACCTTACAAGATGAACGCCTAACCACCACCGAAGCGCGCGCCGAGATTTTCCAACGTGGTGGCTTTAAAGCGCTTGAAAAAGGCAAGGTGGACAGCATTTCTGCCTGCATTATTTTAGAAAGTTGGTTTGAAAGCCGTGAAGAATAATACTTTTGAAAACAATATATTACGCAGAATTTTCAAGAGAATTGTCAATTCTGCGTTTTCTTTTTAATTCTCTTTGCGCTCAATTTTTACTCGCCCAACCCTACTTCTTTTGAATTATCTCTTTATAGGTAGAAAATTCCTTGACTAATTCCCAATTAGGCATAGAATTGCCAACGATTTTATTTATTTAATAAAATTTAATAAATCAACAACCATTATTTTATTTGGAGCATTATATGTCAGGTATTTTCACTCAAACCGATCCTGCACGTCGCCGTTATGGGATTGCAGCTTTTGTCGGTATTATTGCGGGTTTACTTTCTGCTTTCGTAAAATGGGGAGCAGAGCATCCATTCCCACCACGCAGCCCATTTGATTTATTCGTTGCGGCTTGTCAAGATCCATCACAAGCTTTAGAAGTGTGCTCTCGTGCGTTTTTGAACCCACCACACGTTTTCTTGCGTGATTATCTTGGTATTGATCCAACTGAAGCTGTGTTTACTTTCGCTGATCACGGTTTTAACTGGATTGGGGTAACACACATCACCTTCTCAATCGTATTTGCTGTGGGTTACTGTGTGGTTGCAGAGCGTTTCCCTAAAATCAAATTCTGGCAAGGTGTGGGTGCTGGTTTAATTGCTGATGTTTGTGTACACTACATCACATTCCCTGCTTTAGGTTTAACACCACCAGTATTAGACTGGCCATTATACGAACACGTTTCTGAATTAGTGGGCCATGTTTTCTGGTTCTGGACAATTGAGATTGTGCGTCGTGATTTACGTAACCGCATCACGCACCAACCAGACCCTGAAGTTCCATTAGATCAACCTTATCGTTAATCAAGTAAAGCCCGAGCCATTCGGGCTTTATTTTCGCCTAAAACTAAAGTGCGGTGTAAATTTCACCCATTTTTATTCAAACACCTTCAACACATCTAAACTCACCCCTTCACCATTTAAATAATCTTGCAGGGCTTGGCTGACAAGTGGGTTGCGTTCTGCTTGTCCGTCTTGTTGGATATAATGCTGAAATTCTGCGGGAGTGAGCCATAAACCGCCCTCAATATCAAGATCCCTTGGGCGAATGGGCAACTGCTCTGCAAGCTCTACTGCAAACACAAAGCGTAAATAATCTTTTTGGCTACGCGGTGCGTGCCATTGATAGATTTTAATCAGCTTGTTTGGGGTGGCATCAATACCTGTTTCTTCGCGTAATTCGCGTATTGCACCGGCAAGGATCGTTTCGTTTTGCTCTAAATGCCCCGCAGGTTGGTTTAAGGTCATTTTGCCGTATTCAAATTCTTTGACAAATAAAAATTTGCCTTGGCAATGCACTACGCACGCCATTGTTATATAAGGTCTATGCATTGGATTTCCTTAATTTTAACCGTTGATAAAGTGCTTCTAGCTCTTGGGAATTCAATTGATAATACTGCCCTAATGGCAAATTTTCTACATTAAATCCTGCCATTTCGCGGCGAATTAAACGCAAAGTGGGAAATCCGATATGTGCTGTCATTCGGCGCACTTGACGGTTTTTTCCTTCGCAAATTTTAATTTCTAACCAGCTTGTGGGAATGTTTTTTCGCTCACGAATAGGCGGATCCCTTTGCCATAAAAAATTTGGCGCAGAAATCAACCGCACTTTCGCCGGCAAGGTTTTACCATCTTTTAACATTACACCTTGGCGCAGTGGTTCAAGCTCGCTTTCCGTTGGCTCACCTTCCACTTGCACCAGATAAGTTTTCTCTGTTTTATATTTCGGATCAGCTAGTCGATGCTGAATTTCGCCGTTGTTGGTAAGAATTAACAAGCCCTCACTATCGCGATCCAAACGCCCTGCGGGGTAAATCTGCTCAATAGGGATAAAATCTTTCAGCGTTTGCCGCCCATTTTCATCGCTAAATTGGCTTAGCACATCAAAGGGCTTGTTAAACAGCACCACTTTGGTTTGGGCGAAATTCGGTGTGCTTGTTTTTTTACGAGCAAAATGCTGAACCGTTTTTTTGCGTAAATTTTGCCGTTCTTGATGATTACGGCTTGAAAGAAATTTTGCCTTCATATATGTTATGGAAATGTTGATTTGTTACTTAACAAAAGACACATTTTTAACAATCATTAATGCCACTTTTGTTAAACATTCCATTCACTATAACACAACATCAAGCATAAAGGAGAAATCCAATGAGTCAAACCCAATCCGCCGTTGTTATCCCGCAAGGTGAAAAAATTCGTTTAGATGCACAGGGCGCATTAATCGTGCCTGATAATCCAATTATTCCATTTATTGAGGGCGATGGCATTGGCGTCGATGTAACGCCTGCAATGCAACGCGTGATCGATGCCGCCGTGGAACAAGCCTATCAAGGCAAACGCAAAATTTCTTGGTTAGAAATTTATGCTGGCGGTAAAGCCAATGAAGTTTATGGCGAAAACACTTGGCTACCAGCAGAAACCCTTGATTTTATTAAAGAATATCACGTTGCGATCAAAGGCCCGTTGATGACCCCAGTGGGCGGTGGCATTCGCTCGCTCAACGTGGCAATGCGTCAAGGCTTGGATCTTTACAACTGCTTGCGTCCAATTCGCTATTACAGCGGCACGCCAAGCCCAGTGAAGCACCCTGAAAAAGTAAATATGGTGATTTTCCGTGAAAATTCAGAAGACATTTACGCTGGCGTGGAATGGAAAGCAGGCTCACCGGAAGCGGATAGAGTGATCCAATTCTTGCAACAAGAAATGGGTGTGAACAAAATTCGCTTCCCACAAGATTGTGGCATTGGTATCAAACCTGTTTCAAAACAAGGCACACAGCGTTTAGTGCGCGCAGCTTTGCAATATGTGATTGATAATGATAGAAAATCCCTCACCCTTGTACATAAAGGCAACATTATGAAATTCACCGAGGGTGCGTTCAAAGAATGGGGTTATGATGTTGCCAAAGAGTTTGGCGCAACGCTCATTGATGAAGGCCCATGGATGAAACTGACCAATCCAAAAACAGGGCGTGAAATTATCATCAAAGATTCTATTGCCGATGCGTTCTTGCAAGAAGTGTTGCTCCACCCAGCCGATTACGATGTCATCGCCACACTCAACCTAAACGGTGACTACATTTCCGATGCTCTTGCCGCACAAGTGGGCGGAATTGGCATCTCACCAGGGGCAAATATCGGTGCGGAAGCAGCAATTTTTGAAGCCACCCACGGCACAGCACCAAAAATCGCAGGGCAAAACAAAGGCAACCCTGGTTCATTAATCCTAAGCGGTGAAATGATGTTACGCCATTTAGGCTGGACAGAAGCCGCGGATTTAGTGGTAAACGCAGTCGCCAAAGCCATTGAAAACAAAACCGTTACCTTTGATTTTGCTGAAATGTTAGAAGGCGCGAAATTGTGCTCCACTTCGGAATTTGCCGAAGAAATTGTGGCGAATATGTAGCTTTTCTCAGGAGAAAATATGATCAAGGTTCTTGTCTTTTTCTTAGCTTTTTTGACTGGACATCTCCTTTTTGCTGCGCCCGCAGCTTACGATGCTATCGCGAAAATCCGCGGTTGTTCTGCCTCTCTCATTCAATTTTATGGACAAAAAGACAACGACAAAGTATTACTGCTCACTAATGGACATTGTGTCAGTCAACAACTTGCTACAACAGACGCTATCATCAACCGCCCTCATTTTGATATAGCACGCATTTATCGTGGCAATGTGCCTTAATTGTTGTTGGTAGTCTGAACATTGATCATATTGTCTATGCCACGCTAACGGACACAGACGTTGCGATCTTGCGCACTACCTTGACATACGGAGAACTGAAAGAAAAGCTTCGTCTTATGCCACGACGAATTACCAGCACGCTACCTGCAGTAGGCGATCGTGTAACCATAACTAGCGGTAATTTAGAGCAAAGTTACCGCTGCCAAGTTGATGGCACAGTAGAGTTTGTGAAAGAAGACAAATGGCAATGGCATAAGGTTACACGACTTATGCAAACCAATGACTGCGACATTGTCCCCGGTGCAAGCGGTTCACCTGTGCTGAACAGTGCGGGAAATATCGTAGCAATCATTAATACAGGAAATCTAGATGGAAAATCCTGTATTCTAGATAATCCTTGTGAAGTGAATGATAAAGGTCAAAGCACCGTACGAAAAGGCGCAATTTATGCGACTGGAACAGAAATGCTAAACGCTTGCTTTCCAAATGGCGAATTAACATTTACCGATACCTGTGAATTAACAAAACCGCAGATAAAGATCATACACTCCCTGCCACTTGCTCCCAATAATCCGCCACACAAAAAGGAAAATAACACTGACCGACATCCCAAATAAGAGAAAGCTAATCAATGGTGCACATAAGGGTAACAAATATTGAGCCTGAATTTAATTGCTCGCTATGAAAATTTATCAGGTCAGCAAAGTTATGCAAGAAAGGGCATTGTCTGAGTGGAAAAACAATGCTGAAACGAATGCATCAGCTGAAAATTCGTTCCTGTGCAAAAACAAAAAACGCATGAAGATGAAAAGAAATTCATAGCAACCAAGGCTATCTTTTAGGTGTCTAGAATTTGGAGTTCATTTTCAAAACTGGAAACAACGCCCATTTCGTGCCCCCCACCACAGTGCGTCTTTGCCTGCTTTGGTGGGTGGGGGGACGATCCCAAGACCGGGGGAAATTTTCCTTTCGCATAACGGCGTGTTGTTTTTAGATGAGCTACCAGAGTTTGACCGCAAGGTGCTAGATGCTTTGCGTCAGCCGTTAGAAAGTGGTGAAATCATTATTTCACGCGCCAATGCGAAAATCTGTTTTCCAGCGAAATTTCAACTGATTGCAGCAATGAACCCAAGCCCTACTGGGCATTACACTGGCGTGCATAATCGCACTTCACCGCAACAGGTGATGCGCTATTTGAATCGTCTTTCAGGGCCATTTTTAGATCGCTTTGATTTATCCATTGAAGTTCCCCTTTTGCCTAAAGGTACATTGCAACATATTGAAAATAAAGGGGAAACCAGTGAGCGAGTGCGGTCGAAAATTATTAAAGTTCGTGAAATTCAATTTACACGCGCTGGAAAAATCAACGCACATTTAAGTAGTAAAGAAATTGAGCGAGATTGTAAAATTAGCTCGCAAGACGGTATTTTCCTTGAAAATACGCTCACTCAATTAGGGCTTTCTGTGCGTGCTTATCACCGTATTTTAAAAGTGGCTCGCACCATTGCAGATCTAAATAATGAAAAGCAAATCCAACGCCCTCATTTGGCAGAAGCACTTTCCTATCGGGCGATGGATCGGTTGTTGCAGAAACTTTCAAAGAATTTAGGATAGCCTGAAATTTTATAGAATTTCTAACCGCACTTTATATTTGGTCTGAAAAAGAAAACAAGAAAAATTATTTTCTATCATCAATATTTTTTAGTAAATAATTCCCTTGTTCATCGCATAGGCTGCGGAAGCCTACGTTGGTGATTTTGAGTTTGGGATCACGGTTAATCTGGGAATAATCAAAATTTTCGTGGTGGTGGCCGTGGAAAATGTGCGTTGCGCCCATTTTTTTCGCCAGTTTGTTGAACACGGCAAAGCCAAGAGGGTGGGGGCTTGGTGCTTCGTGGGAGATGAGAATATCCGCTTGCAGATTTTCTAGTTGTTCAAAGTCAGAAGGAAAAATCGAGGCTCGGTGGCGCAATGGCAAACCACCGTGCCAAATTTTCTCTTGTGGACAATATTGGCAATAATGAATAGGGTCGAAAAAAACAGGTTTATTGGGCGGCATCCAAATTTGTCCACGGAATACGCCGCCTAATCCGGCAATGCGTTTGCCTTGAATAGTTTGTACGCGTCCGTGTAGGTTTCGGCTTTTCCATTCTGTTCCCCAAATGGCTTCAAAGGCGGCAACGGTTTTGCTGTCGTGGTTGCCGTGAATAAACCAGAGGTCGCAATATTGCGCCAATTTATCCAATTCTTCGGTGGTGGTGAGTTGTAAATCCCCGAGTATGACAAGGGCGATACCCTCTTGCTCTTGCACAAAAGGGTAAAGATGCTCGTATCTTCCGTGTGGGTCGCCTGCAAATAAGATCATAGGGGCTGTTATTCCTCAAAAATGGATTTATCGTTGTTTAGTTCGGGAAGCTCTTCTTCATTGAGAATTTTTTCTACAATGGATTTCACCTTATTATAACGCTCTAAATAGCTTGGTGATTCAATTTCAATATAAGGTACGTTATATTTATCCAATAATTTTTTCAATAATTGTTGGAAGCGTTGGCGCTGTTTGTGACTACCAAGGCTGCGCAAGCCATCATCCACCCATTTAGTGTTGTTGTTCAATAAAATCGTAATATCGAAAGGATATTCTTTGATCATTGAATCCAAAAACGGGTGCGCTTTGCCTTCATATTGAATACAAAATGCTTGCGTGGTGATGAAGTCTGTATCCACAATCGCGACTTTATGGGCGTGGCGCACGGCGTAATCAATATAACGTTGATGACCCAGCGCCATTTGTGGGTAATCAGAATATTGCATCGCTTGCTCATCACCCCCTAATTTTTCAAACACAAACTCACGTCCATATTCCCAGGCTGACGTGGTGTTGAATACGGTGGCAAGTTTATTCACTAACACGGTTTTTCCGCTGCTTTCGCCGCCTAAAATGGCAATAGTTTTGGCGAAAAACGGACGCACTTCTTTCGGGATAAATTTCCAATAATGGAAAGGCGTATTACGAATTTTAGTGGCGGAAACGTTAAAGAATTGACGCTGCGGATCAACCAATTCCACCTGTAAATTCAAATATTTTTCGTAAGGTGCTTTGTCTTGCGGTTCGCTACTAAATACCACGCTAGGATTCACCTGCTTTTCTTCAAAAAGCTGTTTAACCCGTTCTGCCCACGCAGGCCAGCCGTTTGGATAGCTCGGCAAGCCGTCTTCCACTAAATGATGAATGAAAATTTGATTTTTCTGATATTTAAAAATTTGTTGCATCCAACGCAGGCGATCTTGCACTGTTGGCATACGCTTCATTTTGCTATCATAAAATAATTTCAGATCGCGCTCTGTATCGCTACACACCACAACGTGGACTTCATCTACCTTACTGAACGCTTCATAAATCATATTGATATGCCCAGTATGCACAGGGTAAAACTTGCCAAAAATCACCCCCACTTTTTTATCTTGTAGATCAGTGATTTGTAGCACTTTATGTAAAGCAGATAACTTTGTTGCACTTGGATTTTTAATTTTACCACTCACCAGCTGATTAAAATAAGCACGGGTAATATTGGCTTGTTCGCAAACCTCATTCACTTTTAAATTTAACTGCTTACGTTTTTGTTGTAGATAGGCGAAAGCGGACATCTTGAAATTCCTTATATTGCCAAATTTATTCAGAAAAAAGACCGCACTTTTCGTTTAATAAGCAAAGGGCGGTGAGATTTTAGCGCGTTTCTTGCCCTTGATTTTGCGCTTGCAACAGGGCATCGACACGCTTTTCTAACTCGTTCAGTTTCTCACGAGTACGCATTAAAACTTGAGTTTGCACATCAAACTCTTCACGGGTTACAACATCTAATTTGGCCAATTGAGCTTGCAAAACTTGCTTAAATTTTGCTTCAGCATCTTTACCAAGCTCTTTCATTCCTTGCGGTAAAGAATTTTGCACTTGTTGTATAATTTGCTCTATTTTTTGTGGATTTAGCATAAAGACCTCACATTATTGCATCAATGTGGCATATTGTATGCAATATCGGCGCAAAGAAAAACATTTTTTCTCTATTTAGATTGCGTTATACTATGCAAGCATTCTCAGGGCAGGGCGAAATTCCCTACCGGTGGTAAGTGCGCACGCATAAGCCCACGAGCGTTTACTTGCAAAAGTAAAGTCAGCAGATTTGGTGAAAATCCAAAGCCGACAGTTAAAGTCTGGATGAAAGAGAATAAACAGATTTGCCTTAGGTAAAATCTGCCTTTGTTATTGGATTTTCTTATCTAATGAAAAGCCTTTCCTCATCAGCCCTGATTCAAGTATCCATTAATTTTTTAACAGGTTTTTTACTATGAATCAGTCAATTTTATCCGCATTTGGCACGCCACAAGAGCGTGTTGAAAAAGCCATTGAAGCTTTCAAACAAGGTAATGGCGTACTCGTTTTAGACGATGAAGATCGCGAAAATGAAGGGGATTTAATTTTCCCAGCGCAAACCATTGAACCTGCACAAATGGCAAAACTTATTCGTTACGGCAGCGGCATTGTTTGTTTATGTTTAAGCGATGAAATTTGCCAACAGCTTGATTTGCCGCCAATGGTACAAAATAATACGAGCGTCAATAAAACGGCATTTACCGTAACTATTGAAGCCGCAGAAGGCGTATCCACAGGCGTTTCCGCAGCAGATCGTGTAACCACCATTAGAGCAGCCGTCGCAGATAATGCAAAACCGCAAGATTTACACCGCCCAGGGCATATCTTCCCCTTAAGAGCAGCAGAGGGTGGCGTATTAAAACGCCGTGGACACACCGAAGCCTCCGTCGATCTTGCCGTGCTTGCAGGCTACAAACCTGCGGCGGTAATCTGTGAAATCACCAACGATGACGGCACAATGGCACGCACCCCTGAAATCATTAAATTCGCGAAAGAATTTGATTATCCCGTGATGACGATTGAAGATTTAGTGCAGTATCGTTTAAAAGGTGAGTAAAGAAATAGTGAAATAGCAGGATTTTTCCTGCTATTTTTTATCCGTTAACTTTAAACTTGGGGCTGACGTAGATTAGCCCTAAATTTCACACCATTTTCGCAATGTTTTTAGCTGCTCTTTTGGTGTCCCAAAGTTAAATCGAAATTCACATTCTTTCAAAAATAATGGAAAACTTTTTCGGTCAATTCCATTATATTTTCGGAGTATCCTCTTGGCTTGACTCCAAAAATTTTCAATGCCGTTGATGTGATTTTGTTTCACTGCAAACAGCTCCGAATGGTTAATTCGTTCGTGGTGAAATTCGCTTACATCAAGGGCATCATAACTACGATACGTATCTGTATAAACCCAACTATCAGGCTTAATTTTCCTTGTTATAACAGGCAGTAACGTTTTTGATTTGGTATCATCTACGACAATAGTAAACACTTTTCCTTGCCGTTTCAATATCCCAAAAACAGCGACTTTTCCTGCAGCTCCACGACCTCGTTTTCCTTTACGATGTCCACCGAAATAGCTTTCATCCAACTCAATTTGTCCGTCAAATACTTCATCCGCTTCAAGTGCTAAATAATAGCTGATGACCTCACGGATTTTGCGGTGAAACAGGATGGCTGAATTGGGCTGAATACCGAGTAAATCTGCGGCTGATCGAGCTGTTACTTCTAATACAAAAAATTCAAGTAGCTTTTTCTGTATAGACTTCTTTAATTTACAATGAGTTATCTTCATTTTTGTAGGTTAGCATACTAGCTAATCTACGTCAGCCCCTTAAACTTTTACTCGGCAATTAGATCAATATTTTTTGAAATTATATTACACTCAATATAACCAACTTTCTGATTAGAATAAATTTTGATCGAATTATGAAATTGAGATTTTTCAAAATAGATATTGCAGAATGATAACGAATAAATGCATCTAATCCTTTCTCTTGAAAGAGACGCTTGATATTTGAAATAAGCTCTCCATTCTGATAATTAAAGACCTCACATTCTCCATTATGATTTTTATCTATCTGGAAATACTCTCCTTTAAAACTTCTACACCAGCAAAACAATCCTGCGAATTAGAGAAATCGTGCAACTGGCGAATTTGCGAATCTTGCAACATTGTGGAACGGAACTCATCAAGCCCTTTGCCGCCTGCATACCAACGGGCAGGGATAATCATCACCAAATATTCAGGTTGCAATTTTTTCGCTTGTTCCACAAAGTGTTGATAAATCGGGCTAGCACTGGATTGTGCACCACTATCTCTTAATTGATAAGGCGGATTGCCAATAATAACGTCAAATTTCATCTCTTTATATCGTTCAAAAAATGGGCTGTAAGAATGGATAAAATGGTAGGCGTGAGTTTCAAGTTCATCACCACGATCAAATTCTTTTTGCGATGCACCGCATTCCGTACAACGTTCCTTTTCCCATTTGTGGGCTAAAGTGCGGTAAAAAATATGACCATTTTCATCATCAAAGGCGGTGCAGACAGAATATTCGCCATTCGCTTCACGGCTGCAATACAGGCTGCGGCGGCTAAGTTGCG
The DNA here is from genome assembly GCF_965138825.1 of Avibacterium endocarditidis. Classification (NCBI taxonomy): domain Bacteria; kingdom Pseudomonadati; phylum Pseudomonadota; class Gammaproteobacteria; order Pasteurellales; family Pasteurellaceae; genus Avibacterium; species Avibacterium endocarditidis. The sequence continues at coordinate 13,799 of NZ_CBCSDH010000023.1, read as the reverse complement.
CTGTGAGCGTGGTGATGCCAATGCCGAATAATTGCTTGGTAAAAATATGGTTGAGCCGTTCCTGCAAATCTGGAAAATGGGGTTCTCAGCCTTTGATTAGGCATTTGGCGTGATGGTGTATTCTTCCCCAACCAAGCCTGAGTAGATAAACGGCACGCGCTTGATTTTTCTCTCGTTAATAAAACTCCACTGAGAAAAAATAATCGCTTTTTTCGCCCGCTCTTCTTCCGCACCACTTAAATTCGGAATGAGGGAATGCTCGCGCGGGTATTTCACTTCCATTTTTAACGCATCGCCCAACACAATGTTGAAATGCAACAGGCAATCAATGGCATCAAGACATTCGGTTTTTTGGCTGTGCGGAAACAGCCGCGCGTATTCTTGCGCAGCAAAATCAAACAGCCGTTTGCGGCAGGCTTTTACGTTATCTTCCAACAGCTCAATACCGTAAAGACTGCTTACCGCAAGGATTAAATCTCGCTCATAGGAAAGCTGGCTTGGCGATTTAACGTGTTTTTTTCGCTTACTTTTATCTAGATAATTTTCTGCCGCCACCGCCAACTTTCGGCGCAAAATTTCGATCAAAAAATTGCCCGTTCCGCACGCAGGTTCTAAAAAAGTGGCAGAAAGTGATTGGGTCTGTATCGCGACTAAATCCAACATTGCGTTCACTTCACGCTCTCGGGTATAAACTTCCCCGTGATCCGCCACACGTTTTTTTGAAACTATTTGTTTTTCGTTAGACACTTTAAAATTTGAGATTAGACTTTAAAACTGAAAGTATTATTGATCTTTTTTAAAGTTTTAACAATATAACTTTCATTATCAAAATCACTGCGTGATAGCTTTGCCACGCTATGAATGAAAAAGAAAAATTCGCCGCTAATTTAAGGCAAGCTATGACAAGAAAAGGCTATCCACCAAAGCCTTCAGTGTTAGAAACGATCTTTAATTTAAAATATGAAGGGCAAGACATTACACCACAGGCGGCTTCGCAATGGCTGAACGGTAAAATGATCCCAAGATTAGATAAGTTAAAGACGCTTGCGATTGTTTTAAATGTAGATTTAAGTGAACTCGTACCGCCGAACAAGCTACAAAAATTGCAAGCCGCGGAACTTAGACGCATTGGCACGCCCGAAGAATTTCGCTGGGAAAACATCACCACTCAACAAGACAAAGCTTTTTCAGCCACTTTCTTCTCCCCGAACCCCAACTCAATGTTGTACGAGAAGTGATTATGGCTCTATATAAACAACACTGCGAATAATTGGTTTTTGCCTGTAGTGGCGGACCTATGTGTCCGCCATTTTGATTTTTCTATTTGTTGCTTGGAAAGAATTGTTTGAGCAACAGACAAATCTCCCCTAACCTAACCCCTCTTTGCTAAAGAGGAGGACTTTGATGAAGAAAAACTGATAGTCTGAAATGAAAATAATCACAAAAGTGCAGCGGAAAATTTCGAGATTTTTTACCGCACTTTGTGATTTTAGGGTATCCTAGGCATTCCCTTATTGGCTGAACTAGTAAAAAGATAGATAAAATGAGCAACGAAATTAAACTGAATTATCACAAAACCCATTTTCTGATGAGCGCACCGAATATTCGCGTGTTGCCTGAAGATAGCGGTATGGAAATTGCCTTTGCAGGACGTTCTAACGCTGGGAAATCCACCGCGCTTAATGCCTTAACTAACCAGAAAAACCTTGCCCGCACGTCCAAAACCCCAGGGCGGACGCAATTAATTAATGTGTTTGAAGTGGAACCGTTCTATAAATTGGTGGATTTACCGGGCTATGGCTATGCTGCCGTGCCTGAGCAAATGAAAATCCAATGGCAGAAAGCCTTGGGCGAATATTTGCAAAAACGTGAATGTTTAGGCGGTGTGGTGATTTTAATGGATATTCGCCACCCTTTAAAAGATTTAGACCAACAAATGATTGAATGGGCGGTGTCTGCTGATTTGCCAGTGCTGTTATTGCTCACCAAAGCGGATAAACTGAGCCAAAGCGCCGTGAGCAAGCAAGTGAAAATGGTGCGTGAAGCCATTTTGCCATTCCAAGGCGATGTGCAAGTAGAAGCCTTTTCCGCCCTGAAAAAACAAGGCATTGATAAACTAGCAAGAAAATTGGATAGCTGGTTTAGTGCTGTGATTGTGGAAGATGAAGAAGCGTAATTAATGAAAAAGTGCAGGGAAAATTCTGCACTTTTTTAAAATCAGTAATAATTCTGTAAAAATACCCTACCTAAAAACTTTCTCACTACATCAATAGACTGCCCGATCAATTTTCTCGATCCCGATCGCAAAAAAGTGCGGTGGGAATTTTCTTTGTTTTTGGCTTTTTCTATATTAGGTCTTCAAATGAAATGAGATAAAGGATAATAAATGTCGTTAGCCATTGTTTATAGCCGTGCGTCAATGGGGGTGCAAGCGCCGCTGGTTACTATTGAAGTGCATTTAAGCAACGGGAAGCCGGGCTTTACCCTTGTGGGCTTGCCAGAAAAAACGGTGAAAGAGGCCCAAGATCGCGTGCGAAGTGCGTTGTTGAATGCCAATTTTAAATACCCTGCCAAGCGGATTACAGTGAACCTTGCGCCTGCGGATTTACCTAAAGACGGCGGGCGTTTTGATCTACCCATTGCCATTGGGATTTTAGCGGCTTCTGAACAAGTTAATCCTGAACGTTTAAAGCAATTTGAATTGTTGGGGGAACTGGCTTTAACAGGTCAGTTACGCGGGGTTCACGGCATTATTCCTGCAATTTTAGCGGCTAAAAAAGTACGCCGTTGCCCGATTATTGCCAGACAAAATGCTAATGAAGCGGCTTTAGTCGCCGATCAAAAAAGTTATTTTGCACAGAATTTATTAGAAGTAGTGCAATTTATTAATGAACAAGAAAAACTGCCCCTTGCCACGGATTTAGCCACACAAAGTGCGGTGGATTTTTCTTTTAAAAATCAAGCAGATTTAACGGATATTATTGGTCAGCAACACGCTAAACGAGCCTTAACCATTGCCGCCGCAGGGCAACATAATTTATTGCTTTTAGGGCCACCCGGTACGGGCAAGACAATGCTAGCCAGCCGTTTAACGGGGTTATTGCCAGAAATGACCGAGCAAGAAGCCATAGAAACTGCTTCCGTCACTAGCCTTGTACAAAATGAGCTAAATTTTCAAAACTGGAAACAACGCCCATTTCGTGCTCCCCACCACAGTGCGTCTTTGCCTGCTTTGGTGGGTGGGGGGACGATCCCAAGACCGGGGGAAATTTCCCTTTCGCATAATGGCGTGTTGTTTTTAGATGAGCTACCAGAGTTTGACCGCCGTGTGCTAGATGCTTTGCGTCAGCCGTTAGAAAGTGGTGAAATCATTATTTCACGCGCCAATGCGAAAATCTGTTTTCCAGCAAAATTTCAACTGATTGCGGCAATGAACCCAAGCCCTACTGGACATTACACTGGTGTGCATAATCGCACTTCACCACAACAGGTGATGCGCTATTTGAATCGTCTTTCAGGGCCGTTTTTAGATCGCTTTGATTTATCCATTGAAGTTCCCCTTTTGCCTAAAGGTGCATTACAACATATTGAAAATAAAGGGGAAACTAGTGAGCAAGTGCGGTCGAAAATTATTAAGGTTCGTGAAATTCAATTTGCCCGCGCTGGAAAAATCAACGCACATTTAAGTAGTAAAGAAATTGAGCGAGATTGCAAAATTAGCTCGCAAGACGGCATTTTTCTTGAAAATACGCTCACTCAATTAGGGCTTTCTGTGCGTGCTTATCACCGCATTTTAAAAGTGGCTCGCACCATTGCAGATCTAAATAACGAAAAGCAAATCCAACGCCCTCATTTGGCAGAAGCACTTTCATATCGAGCAATGGATCGGCTGTTGCAGAAACTTTCAAAGAATTTAGGATAGTCTGAAATTTTATAAAATTCCTAACCGCACTTTGATCTTTAGCTAATTTTGTACAAGGATAGTTACGGGAGCCATTTCTATGGATTTTTATTCGGTCATCTGTAGCAATAATCCCGTAACGCAGCTGACTAGCACTATTTTACTCATACTGAGGCCCTAAAAACAATAAATTATGCTGCCTGCAGCGGCAATGATCAAAACTCGCTCTGCATGTTGAGAGCAATAATATCCGTTAAATCCGCTTGATTTAAAAAAATCCATCGCACTTTTTTACAGAATTATTGCTAATAACAATCCATATGTGAAACGCGCAATTTTTAGCGCTCCCCTGTAAGAGTCTATACTTCCCCCTTAAGAGACTTGTAAATACTAACAATCACATCTAATTACTTCCTTACTTGCCTCTTAAAAGAGCCTACATATTCTTTTTCTTGATTCTTTATATACTCTTCTACCACTTTTACGTTTAAATCGATCGTAGTTACTGATAATTTCCATATTTATACTTTAGTTTTCCTTTCAGATAACCAATAAAACCTGATACTGAGATTTTGGGCGGAATCCTTAGATGCATATAAAAATGATCGACTAGTATTCATGCACCTCTACAATTTCTACATACTTGCAACGGCATGATTACCTTAGAATCTTCCCTAGATCTCATAACTTTATATAAATTCTACTATTCTGTATTTTAGAATAAAAACAATGTGAGGCTTACCATCCCATTTGGGGTATGATAAACTTGATCCATCATTGGCTCTATTTACCAGGATAATCCTCTCATATTCTGAATTTTAATTGCCAGCCTTATTCATTATATAGCGAAGATTTTTCTATCTATCGCTTAAGCTTTTTAATTCCATACGCATAATGTATGGCTTCTATAGCCAAACTTTGGCTAGCTATAATAAAAAAGCCTGCGACACGCAGGCTTTTCAATATCAAAATTATATTATTCAGCTGATGAAGCTTCTTCAGCAACAGCTGGACGATCTACTAGCTCAATGTATGCCATTGGAGCATTATCACCAGCACGGAAACCACATTTTAAGATACGAGTATAACCACCCGCACGTTGTGCAAAACGTGGACCTAATTCATTGAATAATTTAGCAACAGTTTCAATGTTGCGGGTACGAGCAAAAGCTAAACGACGGTTTGCAACACTATCTTCTTTTGCTAATGTAATTAACGGCTCAACTACACGACGTAATTCTTTTGCTTTTGGCAATGTTGTCTTGATGATTTCATGACTAACTAATGCACTTGCTAAATTACGGAACAGCGCTTTACGATGGCTGCTATTACGGTTTAGTTGACGACCACTCTTACGATGGCGCATGATCTTATCCTTCTCAGAAAAATCTTAACCTAATGACCACTAATCTTCAGCAATACTTGCTGGTGGCCAATTTTCAAGGCGCATACCAAGTGATAAGCCACGAGAAGCCAGCACATCCTTAATTTCAGTAAGTGATTTCTTACCAAGATTAGGTGTTTTTAATAACTCAACTTCTGTACGTTGTACTAAATCACCGATATAGTGAATTGTTTCTGCTTTCAAACAGTTAGCAGAACGAACTGTCAACTCTAAGTCATCAACAGGACGTAAAAGAATCGGATCAAATTCCGGTTTTTCCTCCTTGACTTCAGGCTGACGAACATCTCGCAAATCAACGAATGCATCAAGTTGCTCTGCTAAAATTGTTGCTGCACGGCGAATCGCTTCTTCCGGCTCAATAGTGCCATTTGTTTCTAGCTCAATAACTAACTTATCTAAGTCAGTACGCTGTTCTACACGCGTTGCTTCAACATTGTAAGCGATACGTTGAACCGGGCTATAACAAGCATCTACTAATAAACGACCAATAGGACGTTCTTCATCTTGAGAATGAACTCGAGCAGAAGCAGGAACATATCCTCTACCACGCTGTACACGAATACGCATATTGATTGATGCATTTTCATCGGTAAGATGGCAAATAACATGTTCAGGATTCACAATTTCAACATCTCCATCATGGGTGATGTCTGCTGCAACAACAGGGCCAATTCCAGATTTGCTTAGTGTCAGAAATACATTATCTTTATTCTGTACTTTAACCGCTAGGCCTTTCAAGTTTAGAAGCACTTCAAGAATATCTTCTTGAACACCTTCTTTGCTACTATACTCATGCAATACCCCATCAATTTCCACTTCAGTTACAGCACAACCTGGCATTGAAGATAGAAGAATTCGGCGTAATGCATTACCTAGAGTATGGCCGAAACCACGCTCTAACGGTTCTAAGATCACTTTAGCGTGAGTAGAGCTAATTTGCTCAATATCAACTAAATGTGGTTTTAAAAATTCTGTAACAGAACCCTGCATTTTATCCTCTCTTTGCTACGAAGCTTTAACTATTATTTAGAGTAAAGCTCTACGATCAGATGTTCGTTAATGTCTGCTGATAAATCAGAACGTTCAGGAACACGTTTGAACACACCTTCCATTTTAGCAGCATCAATTTCTAACCAAGTTGGTTTTTCTCTTTGCTCTGCTAATTCTAATGATGCTTTAATACGAGCTTGTTTCTTAGATTTTTCACGAATAGCTACAACATCATTTACTGACACTTGGAAAGATGGAATGTTAACCACACGACCATTAACAACAACTGCTTTATGGCTCACTAATTGGCGAGCTTCTGCACGAGTTGCAGCAAAGCCCATGCGATAAACAACGTTATCCAATCGACCTTCTAGTAATACTAATAAATTTTCACCAGTATTACCTTTTAGACGGTTTGCCTCTTTGTAGTAGTTACGGAATTGACGCTCTAAAATACCATAGATACGACGAACTTTTTGTTTCTCACGTAACTGACTACCATAGTCTGACAAACGAGGTTTACGAGCACCATGTTGACCTGGCGCTGTATCAATTTTACATTTTGAATCAATCGCGCGTACTCCTGACTTAAGGAATAAGTCAGTACCTTCACGACGGCTTAGCTTGAGTTTTGGACCCAAATATCTTGCCATTTTCTTTCTCCAACTATCCTAATACGTCTTATACACGACGTTTTTTCGGTGGACGACAACCGTTATGTGGAATCGGGGTAACATCAGTGATGTTTGTGATGCGGAAACCCGCTGCATTTAATGCACGGATTGTCGATTCACGACCAGGACCCGGTCCTTTTACCATAACTTCCAAGTTCTTTAAGCCAAATTCTTTGACCATTTCCGCACAACGCTCTGCCGCAACCTGTGCAGCAAACGGTGTTGATTTACGAGAACCACGGAAACCTGAACCACCAGCAGTAGCCCATGCTAGAGCATTACCTTGACGGTCAGTAATAGTAACGATTGTATTATTGAAAGATGCGTGAATGTGAGCAACGCCATCTACTACTTGTTTTTTTACACGTTTACGTGCACGAACTGGTGTTTTTGCCATTTAATTTACCCCGACTTATTTCTTGATCGGCTTACGTGGACCCTTACGGGTACGCGCATTAGTTTTAGTACGTTGACCACGCACCGGTAAGCTACGACGATGACGTAAACCACGATAACAACCTAAATCTAATAGGCGTTTAATGTTAAGTGTTACTTCACGACGTAAGTCACCTTCAACGGTAAATTTACCAACTTCATCACGCAGTTTATCAATCTGCTCTTCAGACAATTCTCTGATCTTAACGTCTTCAGCAATTCCTGTTGCAGCACAAATAGCTTTTGCTCTAGTTTTGCCGATACCGTAAATTGATGTTAATGCAATTACAGTATGTTTTTGATCAGGAATGTTAATGCCTGCAATACGGGCCACTATGCACTCCTATTATTTTAACTAATTTGACATACTGATCTTGAAAAGCCCGTTTTCAGGATACTCAAACAGTATGTCAAGGACATAAATGAGCTGAGCATTATATATGCCCAGCTGGTTCTTTGCAAGAAAAATATGAATTAACCTTGACGTTGTTTATGTTTAGGGTCGCTACATAATACACGAACAACACCTTCACGTTTAACAATTTTACAGTTACGACATAATTTCTTTACGGAAGCACGAACTTTCATTGCTTATCCCTTTTACTATATGAGCATTACTGCCCAAAACCTTTAAGGTTTGCTTTTTTCAACGCAGATTCATATTTTGTTGACATTAAATGACTTTGAACCTGAACGATGAAATCCATAATTACCACTACAACAATCAGCAAAGATGTACCACCGAAATCGAATTGAACATTCCACGCTGACGTCATAATATAAGGAACCAAACACACGAACGTAATATATAGACCGCCAATTAAAGTCAAACGGGTCATAATCTTATCAATATAACGTGATGTTTGTTCACCTGGTCTAATTCCTGGAATAAATGCACCAGATTTCTTCAAGTTTTCTGCTGTATCACGCGGATTGTACTGCATCGCCGTATAGAAGAAACTAAAGAAGACAATAGCTACTGCATAAACGATCAAATATAAAGGCTGACCTGGATGCAATAGCATTGATAAGTCAGTTAACCAATCTAAACTTGCCCCTTGTCCAAACCAAGATGTAATAGTGGCCGGAAACAAAATAATACTTGAAGCAAAGATAGCAGGAATTACACCAGCCATATTTACTTTAAGAGGTAAGTGAGTGGTATGACCGCCAAGAATTTGACGACCTTGCTGACGTTTTGCATATTCAACTTTAATTCTACGCTGTCCTCTCTCAACGAAAACAACAAAATAAGTTACAGCAAAAACAATAGCTGCGATGAGCAACAGAACTAACAAGTGCATTTGCCCTTGACGCGCTTGCTCAATTGTTGCGCCAATTGCTGATGGTAAACCAGCAACAATACCTGCAAAAATAATTAAAGAAATACCATTCCCAATGCCTCGCTCGGTAATCTGCTCACCTAACCACATTAAGAACATTGTACCTGTAACTAAACTAATCACAGCAGTAAAGTAAAAACCAAATCCTAAATTAGGCACTAATCCTGGCAACATATTAGGTAATCCAGTAGAAATACCGATTGCCTGGATCGTTGCAAGAACTAGCGTCGAATAGCGAGTATATTTACTAATTTTTCGACGACCGGCTTCACCTTCTTTCTTTAATTCTGCTAAAGCAGGATGAACCGTTGTCAGTAACTGGATAATAATTGATGCCGAAATATACGGCATAATACCCAACGCAAATACTGAGGCTCGGCTCAAAGCACCACCAGAGAACATATTAAACATATCAATAATGGTGCCTTTTTGCTGCTCAAGTAATTGAGCCAAAACAGCCGCATCAATACCAGGAACCGGAATGAAAGAACCAATACGGAAAACAATAAGTGCACCGAGCACAAATAATAATCGACTTTTCAGTTCACTTGTACCGCTTTGAGCACTTCTACTTTGATAACCTGGTTGTTTAGCCATTTATTAATTATTCCTCAACAGAACCGCCAGCTGCTTCAATTGCTGCTTTAGCGCCTTTAGTTACGCGTAAACCACGAACAGTTACAGCGCCTTTTACTTCGCCTGAAAGAATAACTTTTGCAAATTGAATATCTTTAGTTAATACATTAGCCGCTTTTAAGGTATCTAATGTTACAACATTACCTTCAACTTTTGCTAAATCATTCAAACGAACTTCCGCAGTTACCGCTGATTTCATTGAGGTAAAACCGAATTTCGGTAAACGACGATATAAAGGCATTTGACCACCCTCGAACCCGCGACGAACACCGCCACCAGTACGAGATTTTTGACCTTTATGACCACGACCACCTGTTTTACCTAAGCCAGAACCAATACCACGACCTAAGCGTTTTGCACTATGTTTAGCACCTTCAGCCGGAGATAGAGTATTTAAACGCATTCTCTTATTCCTCCACTTTAACCATATATGAAACTTGGTTAATCATCCCACGTACAGCAGGAGTATCGATTAACTCAACAGTATGGTGCATACGGCGAAGACCTAGTCCACGCAAGGTAGCTTTATGCTTCGGTAAACGAGCGATAGAACTACGAACTTGAGTTACTTTAATAGTTTTAGCCATTGTCCATTACCCCAAAATTTCATCAACGGTTTTGCCACGTTTAGCAGCAACCATTTCTGGTGATTTCATATTTGCTAGTGCATCAATTGTTGCACGAACAACGTTAATTGGGTTAGTTGAACCGTATGCTTTAGAAAGAACGTTACGAACACCAGCAACTTCTAATACTGCACGCATTGCACCGCCTGCAATAATACCAGTACCCTCACTCGCCGGTTGCATAAATACACGAGAACCTGTGTGAGTACCTTTAATTGGGTGTTGTAAAGTGCCTTCATTCAAAGCCACAGTAATCATATTGCGACGAGCTTTCTCCATCGCTTTTTGGATCGCTGCCGGAACTTCGCGCGCTTTACCATAACCAAAACCAATACGACCATTACCATCGCCAACTACTGTCAATGCAGTAAAGCTCATGATACGACCACCTTTAACTGTTTTTGATACACGGTTTACCGCGATTAGCTTCTCTTGCAGTTCACCAGCTTGTTTTTCGATGTTTGCCATCTAAAATTACCTCTATTAGAACTGTAGACCAGCTTCACGGGCAGCGTCCGCTAAAGATTGGACACGACCATGATATTTAAAACCGGAACGGTCAAAAGCAACGTCTTTAACGCCTTTTGCTAATGCTCTTTCTGCAATAATTTTACCAACTACTGCTGCAGCATCTTTATTACCGGTATATTTCACTTGCTCACTAATTGCTTTTTCAACTGTAGAAGCAGCAGCAAGCACTTCTGAACCGTTTGGTGCAATCACTTGTGCATAAATATGACGAGGAGTACGGTGAACAACCAAACGAGTTGCACCTTGTTCACGCATCATATGACGAGCACGAGCTGCACGACGGATACGAGCTGATTTCTTATCCATAGTGTTACCTTAATTATTTCTTCTTAGCCTCTTTTGTACGTACAACTTCATCAGCATAACGTACACCTTTACCCTTGTAAGGTTCAGGACGGCGATAAGCACGAATATCTGCTGCAACTTGACCGATTAATTGTTTGTCAGCACTTTTCAGAACGATTTCTGTTTGTGATGGACATTCAGCAGTTACGCCTGCAGGTAATGTATGCTCAACAGGGTGTGAAAAACCTAAACTTAATGCAACTACGTTGCCTTTCATTTGTGCTCTATAACCAACACCCACCAATTGTAACTTCTTAGTGAAGCCTTCAGTAACACCGATAACCATTGCATTAACTAATGCACGCGCTGTACCCGCTTGTGCGTCAGCACCAACTACCCCTGCACGAGGAGCAAAAGTTAATTCATTATTATCTTGTTTAACTTCAACTGAGTTATGAATAGTGCGAGATAACTCGCCATTTTTACCTTTAACTGTTAGTAGCTGTCCGTCAAGTTTTACCTCAACGCCGGCAGGAATACTAACAGGTGCTTTTGCAACACGAGACATTTTCTTCCTACCTCTCTATTAAGCTACATAACAAATAACTTCACCGCCCAAACCCGCTTGGCGAGCTGCACGATCAGTCATTACACCCTTAGATGTAGAAATTACAGCTACACCTAAACCACCCATAACTTTTGGTAATTCGTCTTTACGTTTATAAATACGAAGACCAGGACGGCTTACGCGTTGAATGCTCTCTACAACTGGTTTCCCTTGGAAATATTTTAAAGTAATTTCCAATTCAGGCTTAGCGCCTTCTAAAACTTTAACGTTTTCAATATAACCTTCCGCAGCTAATACATTGGCAATTGCCACTTTTAGCTTGGATGAAGGCATATTGATCACAATTTTATTCGCAGCTTGACCGTTACGAATACGGGTCAACATATCTGCGATTGGATCTTGCATACTCATTGTGCTTTTACTCCGATTCCAAAATAAAGTAGTAAATTACCAACTAGCTTTTTTAAGGCCAGGAATTTCGCCACGCATTGCTGCTTCACGAACCTTAATACGGCTTAATCCAAACTTACGTAAGAAACCGTGTGGACGGCCAGTTTGGTTGCAACGGTTACGTTGGCGGCTAGGGCTTGAATCACGTGGTAAAGATTGTAGCTTTAACACGGCTGCCCAACGATCTTCGTCTGATGCATTTACATCAGAGATGATTTTTTTCAACTCCATACGTTTTGCATAGAATTTCTCAGCGAGTTTTACGCGTTTTACATCGCGCGCTTTCATTGATTGTTTAGCCATTTGTAACCTGCCTTATTTACGGAATGGGAAATTAAAGGCAGCCAATAGTGCTTGACCTTCTTCATCGCTGTTCGCAGTCGTTGTGATAGTGATATCTAAACCACGAACGCGATCTACTTTATCGTAGTCGATTTCTGGGAAGATAATTTGCTCACGCACACCCATACTGTAGTTACCACGACCATCAAATGATTTCGCGCTTAAACCGCGGAAGTCACGAATACGTGGAACAGCAATTGTAATTAAACGTTCAAAGAACTCCCACATACGCTCACCGCGTAGTGTTACTTTACAACCGATTGGATATCCCTGACGGATTTTAAAGCCTGCAACAGATTTGCGTGCTTTAGTAATTAAAGGTTTTTGACCAGTAATCGCTGCTAAATCCGCAACTGCGTTATCTAGCAATTTCTTATCGGTCAATGCTTCACCCACTCCCATATTCAGGGTAATCTTTTCGATTCGTGGGACTTGCATGACAGACGAGTAGTTGAATTTCTCTTTTAATTCATTAACTACTTGATCTCTGTAGTAATCATGCAGTTTCGCCATCGCATTACTCCAGTTTTTGATTAAATAATTTCATTGTTAGATTTAAAGAAACGGACTTTTTTACCGTCTTCAAATCTAAAACCTACACGGTCAGCTTTGTTTGTTTTCGGGTTAAAAATTGCAACATTTGACGCATCAATTGGTGCTTCTTTTTTCACTAAACCACCTTCTTTTCCTAATGCAGGAACTGGTTTTTCGTGTTTAGTGATAATGTTGATACCTTCAACAACAACTTTACCGTTTGGTAACACTTTAGTTACCTTACCACGTTTGCCTTTGCTTTTACCAGCAAGAACAATCACTTCATCATTTTGACGAATTTTTGCAGCCATTTCTTACTCCTTATAGTACTTCTGGTGCCAAAGAAATGATCTTCATAAACTTCTCAGAACGAAGTTCACGAGTCACAGGTCCAAAAATACGAGTACCGATTGGTTGCTCTGTGTTATTGTTTAAAATTACACAAGCATTACCATCGAAGCGAATGACTGATCCATCTGGGCGACGAACACCCTTCTTGGTGCGCACAACAACTGCTTTTAATACATCACCTTTTTTAACTTTACCGCGTGGAATTGCTTCTTTCACAGTAATTTTGATGATATCACCAATAGCAGCGTAACGACGGTGCGATCCACCTAGAACCTTGATACACATTACACTGCGAGCGCCTGAGTTATCAGCAACGTCCAGCATAGTCTGTTCTTGGATCATCTTAGTACTCCGCTAAAATTAATAACACCCTTTCGGGACGAATCTATCCTTATAGGATAGGGAACGGATTCTACTATAAAAAATGCTATGAATGCAAGATAAAACTGACTTTCAAGTCCTATTTTTCTAAAAAAACTATTAAACTTATCAAACTCAAGTGCGGTGTAATTTTGCCAGATTCCTCTTATATATTCCCTAGCTTGTTTAATTTGCTTCAGCTAATAACATAAATAGCCAAATTCGCCTACATTCTCTTATATATCTATGCTTATAGATATGGATTAATGCATCAATAATATCCATCTAAACAAGTCCGTCGTTCCAGGGAAAATTCAAGCGGCTATAATGCGATATTCAGCAAACCAGAAAGCAAAAGAGAAGATAAA
>NZ_CBCSDH010000022.1:0-36466 GCF_965138825.1 Avibacterium endocarditidis | reverse complement strand
TTTCCTTGCTGTATAACTTCAAACTCACCAAACGCCTTAGCTTCTTGAATATAATTTGATGAAGAATGATTTATTATCACTTCCCCCAACTTGCACTTTTCCCAAGCGTCCGTGAATTCAGGGTAACGTAGTTTTGGTATGTTATGATTTTTCATCAGCTTATCTCTTTATTAAATTGCTTATACTCAAATACGGTGATAGTTTGAGTAAATAGGAAAAATTGTATAATTTTAACTGCTTTAGTAGGAAAAATGCGATTATTTTTAATAAAAAAGTAATTTTCCTACTAATCTACATCACTAAGCATCTAGCCCATAGGCTAACGCTTAGATACAGCGAAAAAGCAATGATTTTAGAGATCGCAGCTACGTTGGAGAACTAAAGTACTAGATTGTAATAACTGCCATTGATGGCAGTTATTAAGAAATACTGAATAACTGAATTTTTATCTAATTCTTTATCTTTCAATATGTTATTTATATGCATATTGATATTAGGGACTGAGGTGGCAAAAAGTTCCGCCAACTGATTTTGATTCAGCCACACCGTACCATCTTGGGCATAAAGCGACACTTTGGTTTTGCCGTCCTCAGTGTTGTAGATGATAATTGGATTATTCACTTGGGGTTTCCGTTTCACTTGCGTAAATTTCTTTTAAGGTTTTGCCTTCTGCGGTTTTAAATTCCGTCCAGCCATTAGCATTGCCTAAGATCAGTAATGACGCAGCGGTGCTTGGGCTATTAAAGCGAAAATCTTTGCTAAAAAAGCACCGCTCTTTGTCTAAGGTGAGTATGCCTTTTTCAATTAGTTCATCGCATTGTGCAATGGTTCTCAGACGATAGTTGGAGGCATTTGATTTCTCAAGATAGGGGAAATTTGAGCCTTTCAATACGATCATTCCATCTTGAGTATAAATAGCCTGAGCTTGTATACCATTGCGTGGGCAGTAGAAAATCATTTCTTTTTTGGTTGCTGATTGTGCTTTGCGTAATGGCTCAAAAATTGGGTAACCCAAAGTGGAAAGCAATAAATCCGCAATTTCAAACATTGTTTCACAAGCTGCTTTCAATGGTGGCGGTGTGTGCGTTTTCTGCCCTTTATTACCATTAGAAAGGCTAAAACGCTGGCAGGATTTGGCTTTTTCAATAGCAAGCCATTCCAAATACAGAGCGTGAGTTTGAGTGAGATTCTGCGTGAGAGAAATCAGCACCAACGCACGCGACCAATCTTTTTTATCTTCGATATGGTGCCGTTCAATGCGTTTCCCTACCTCACCAGACTGTCCGATATAGACTTCATCATTATCCGCACCACCGATAAGAAAATACACTGCTACTTGCGCGGATTCCTCCATTTTTAGAAAGGTCGCTAAATCACGGCGTGGCACTTCGATCACACGCATAATCGATGTGCTTTCTTCAATAATCCGAATCCCCTGCGGTTCGCCTGTTGGCAGGAAGATTTGTAGGGTTTTGGGGTGTTTATTCGTCATACTATGATTCCAATTTTATTTATTCGGTAACTTGCCTGTTTTACTCGCCAGCTTCTTTTCTTCTGCTTTAACTTGTCGTTCTATTTTCTTCAAGTCTTCTTCAGGAGGAAGATTTTCAGGCTGAATCCCTCGTTCACCCAGCATATTGCGTATGGTTCTGTTGTTTTGTATATGCTCTTCTGTAATGGCTTTTTCACCTTGTAAATTGGCTTGCTGTGTATTGTGGTTTGTCATTTCTGTTGCTAAATTTTTAGCAGCAATGGTTAGTGTTGGTAGAAAGTCCGCAAGAGGGCGAGTTTTTGTGATGCCATAGCGTTCTTTCATTTGTTGAGTGGTATAACCAAATAATGCATGATCGCCATGAGAACGGATGCGTCCAAACCCTTTTTCATCAACACCACGTTCATAAATATTTTGTGAAAGTATTTTTTCTGACGTTTTTAATCGCTCTCGTGCTTCTAAACGAGATTGTACTTGCATTCTTTGTTCAATAAGCTCTTGCTTGCGTGTTTGAACAGCAAAATAACTTTGCGCAAAAGCGATTTCTGGCTTGCGAGGATCACCATTTTGAGCAATAAGATAACAGGCGTAGCGAGTTAGCATAAGATCTTCAATTTCACGTTGGCTACCACTTCCAAGAGTAACCATTTTCGTGACGTCACGAAAATGGTCTGAAGGCAGTTGTCCAGAGTGTTTGCAAGCTTCTACCGCCCGATTGATAGCTGTTTTAAAATTCTCCCAGCGTTCATACCCCAAAAGCGTTTGTAAATCGCGAGCGAACCAGAATTCAATATTCTCTGAATCAATTTTTTGTACGGCTTGTTCAAACAATGTTTGTAAAGTTTGGATATTATTCATTTGAAACTCCTTGTTCTAATCCTGCACCAACACATCAGCCAACTGATAAAATGCTTCGCGTAATGCGGTGCGGTATTTGATGTTGGTTAATTGTTGTGTGTTTGCATCGGTGGCAAGTGCGGTGTAATTTTTGCTGCCTTCTGTGATGATATTGGTGAGTTTTTTATCATCGTCCAAATCTTTTTCGCCATAGCGATGGTTCGCAATAAGATTGCGGATTTGAGCATTATTGATGATGTCGGTAATGCCCCATTTATTGCGAAAATCTAATAATTTGCGATCGATTGTGATATTACTTGCAGCATTTATGGCATTTGAAAGTTCCGATGGAGAAATCTTTTTCCAGACTTGACCATTAAGAGGGTAATCTCCTGCCATAATAGCTTGCGTAGCACGGCGAATTTGTTCAGCATAGGAAGTATCTTCCATACCGTTGGCAAATTGTTGGATTTTTTCTTCCGTTTTTTCTGCTGCTTCGGTTTCGCCCGCTTGTACTTGGGCAATAAGTTGATTCACTAATTCGGTGAGATAGTCATAATCAACTTTAATGTCCTTAATGTGCGTCATTCGCAGCTCAATTTGGGAGATTGGAATATTCTTTTCTTTGGCTAAATGGTGTTTTAATTCTCCTGCAAGCACGGTGGTGAGCACTTCATATTGGCTTGGAGTCATTCCAAGTGCTTCAATCAATGCATCTGGATTATCGTAGTCAAATCCTGCAAGATGACCGTCAATTTGCTCAGTAGGATATTGTTTTAATTTGGTAATGCCTGCATTAAACTCGCGTAGCTGTCCTAGCATTTCTTCTTTCGCTTTCTCGCTATGTGGAAGTTGCATAAATGGTTCGCCGCTTGGGTTTTTCGTACATTCAGCAAGTGTTTGAACAACCTTTTTGACTTCTTCTAACTGTTGATTGAAAGGCTTAACTAGCCAAGGTGGAGTTGGGTCATCATCACCATAGATAGGTGCTGGTTCTTCCACTTTATTGGCGGAATCTTTATTTGCGTATGTGGCGAGAGCTTCATTCATTAGGCGTTCATTTTGTACAGGCCAGCGGTAGTTCACCACTTGTCCCCAAGGTTTTTCTTGCAGGTCTGCGATTCGGTTGGTGCGTGAATAGGCTTGCACTAGCCCAGCACCTTTTAGGATACGATCGACATAGAGTGTGTTAAGCCCTGGGGCATCAAAACCCGTGAGCAGTTGATCGACAACGATGACCAGATCAAGATAATTTCGGTCATAAACGGTTTTATTTAAGCGTGAACTGAGATCATCAAAATATTCTGGAATTGTATTTAAGCCCCAGTTTGTGCCAAAGATTGCGTTATAGTCATTGATTGCATCGTGTAAGGCTTGATTTGTTTGTGCCATTCCATCGCTGTTTTCTGTATTAAGGCTATAAGTTAAGGCAACTTTTAAGATAAATTCACCTTTTTCCGACCGCTCTTTGTTTACACGTTGGAATTCTCGATAGTATCTTGAAGCAAGTGGTGTGCTAGCGCCAGTGCCGCTGACGTGGGTGGTGAACATGGCGTTATATTTGAAATCATTGGAACGGTTACGCCAATTTTTAAAAATATCCGCAACTACAAGGCGGATATGTTCATCACTTTCATCATAAAAATTGCGGGTGAGCGTGCGTTCTACTTTTTCGCCTTTGGTGATCGTGCTTTTGTTATCATTGTCTAAGAATTTAGCTTCATCAAATTCTTCTTTACGCATCGCTTCAAGCTCAGCATCAATTTTCTCTTCTGACCAATCTGGGTATTTTTGTTTAAGTAGTTCGCGAATATCTACAGTACTTTTGAAATCCACTTTAAAGCCTAGTACGTTGCGATCTGCAATGGCTTCTTTAATTGTGTAAGCATGTAATAATTCACCAAAAATTTCTTTTGTGGTTTTTCCGTCAAACATTGGGGTGCCAGTATATCCCACCCAAACGCTATGCTTGAATTTATCTTTAATGAGTTGGAACTGTTCCCCCGCGGTGGAGCGGTGAGCTTCATCAACAATAAAAACGATATTTTTATTGGGTGCGATAAAATCACGGCTTTTTGCCAGTTTGCCAAGTTTTTGTACACTGGTAACAATAATGCCGTTTGCATTGCTTTTGAGTTTTTTGCGTAAATCTCGGGTGTTATTGGTATCAAGAATTGAGCCGACATCATCATTGTTATCAGGATCATAAGCACGATAGTTTTCAAGGGTTTGTTTAGTTAATGCGATACGATCAACGACAAAAACTACCTTGTTTACTTTTGGTAAACGGCTTGCCAGCCAAGCGGTCTTGAAACTGGTGATAGTTTTTCCCGAGCCTGTGGTATGCCAAATATAGCCAATTTTTTTATCCCCCATTTCAAAATCGGCTTGTTTGATCCCTTCAATGACCGCCTGCGTGGCATAAACTTGGTAAGGACGCATTACTTTCAGCATTGTTTTATTTGGTGTGCCGTCTAAAATCATATAATTGGTTGCCATTTGGTGTGCCATTGGGATAGATAGCATTGAGTCTGCAAAGTCTTTCCAAGAGCGCACAATACTGTTGTCACTGCGTTTTTGCCAGGCAAAGGAAAAATCCTTATTAAAATAATCAGCCGTGGTGTTTGCCATATATCTTGCATTATGTGGCGTCATTCCAACCAAAATTTGTATCGTAGAGAAAATCCCCTGGTATTGTTGCTCTTTAATATATTGCTCCATTTGATTAAGGGCTTCATCAACGGAATGTGCATCTGCCTTTAGCTCTAATTGAATAATGGGCAATCCATTGATCAGCAAAGTCACATCAAAGCGGCGATTTTGTTTACCAGGGATAACAGCAGGGCGTTCAATTTGATTCACAATTTGATAAACCGTGTTGCCTGCTCCAACTTGTTTTTGATCAAAAACGGTTAAAAAAACGTGACGACCATCGTCTAAATCGATCTCGATTTGTGAAACGCCATTGGTTCCATAAAGAAATTTACCCGCGTCAAACGGTGTGCGAGTTTGCTCCGCCAGTTTAGTTTTTACTTGATTAAATTCATTTTCGCTTAAAGGCGATTTTAATGATTGTCTATTTAAGCGTTCTAAAATACCTTTAAAATTATCCCAAAGTTGTTCTGTTGTTTTAATGTCAGGAAGATATTCCCAAATTCTTGTTTTTCTAGGGAAATCTAAATAATGGCTTAAGCCTTGCAAATGATCAGCGGTGGTAATGTTTCCCGTGGAGAGATATTCAATAAGGGATTGTTCAAACTCGGATTCGTATTGATAGTTAGACATAATCATTCCTTAATTCTTGATGTTAGATTTGCATTGTTTTTGAAAATTATTCAGTAAGTATGCGGTAAGTTGTGCTTCATTATCTGCTACCCGTTTTTTAAGCATTGTGATACGGCGTTGCAGACGATCAACTTGCCCGATAGCCTGTTGCACAGACAATGTAGGAAGAGGCGAAAGTTGTAGGTTTTTTAATTGGTTAAGGCTATATTTCATAACACTAGATCCTTGCAAACTGGCGACTAACTGCCGTTTTATATCAGCATCATTATTCAGTAAATAAACCAAAAAGCTCTTATCAAGTTCTTTTGAGGGACATAGACGAGCATAGTTGTGAGAAAATGCGTAGCCAGCACGCGCCTGACAGACTTGGACTGCTGAGCCTGAGATCAAGCTAAAAATGACATCATCTTCTTGTAGCAGTGTAGGTGTGTCTGGTGTACAAATTTGTTTTCCTTGTGTGGATTCTGTTCGAGTTTCAAAATCTGCTTGTAGATCCGCTTGATCATATAATGAGTAGCAAGGGCTACCAGCTTGTTCATTTAGCCGAGAAAGTAGTGTACCGATTTCAAATCGTACAAGATCTTGTAGTTTCATTTTGTTCCTTGTTGAAATTACAAAGTTAATATGCATTATATTCTGGTATGATTATTCGTCAAGGTGTTTTTGTTATTTTTATAAATAACATTTTTATTTTGCAAAAAACACCAAAAAATCCCACCGCACTTTTCCCCCTAACTCTGCCAAAAATCTGTTAAAATATCCGCACTTTAACGAATGATTAGCTAAGGATAAGGTTATCGAAAATTGGCAGCGGGGCTTTGTTTTGCATCGTAGGGCGTACAGCGAAACGAGTTTATTGGTGGATTTGTTTACGGAAGAAACGGGGCGTTTGACGGTGATTGCGAAAGGGGCGAGAACAAAGCGTTCAGCGTGGAAAAGCATTTTGCAGCCGTTTACGCCGTTGCTTCTGCGTTGGACTGGAAAGGGGGAGCTGAAAACCCTGACCAAAGCCGAAGCGGCATCGCTCACTTTGCCAATGCAGCCTACGGCGCTTTATAGCGGTTTTTATGTGAATGAATTGCTGATGCGTTTGCTGGCCGTTGAGACCCCTTATCCTGAGATTTTCCAAGACTATCTAAAATGTATTACGGGCTTGGCGAGTGTGTCTGAGTCAGTCGAACCAAGCCTGCGAACCTTTGAATTTCAATTACTTACAGCAATGGGCTATGGCATTGATTTTTGCCATTGTGCAGGTTCAGGCGAGCCTGTCGATGAAAATATGACCTATCGTTATCGCGAAGAAAAAGGCTTTATTGCTTCTTTAATTAAGGATAATCTCACTTTTTATGGCAGAGAATTGCTGGCGTTTGAGCGGCGAGAGTTTCACGATCAGGCGGTGTTACAAGCGGCGAAACGCTTTATTCGCATTGCCTTGAAACCTTATTTAGGCAATAAACCGTTGAAAAGTCGAGAATTATTCACCCAACATGTTTTGTATCAGAAATAACCTATGGCATTACTTTACTCCCCGAAAAAAGTGGAAAAAAAACACCGCACTTTTACCGCGCAAGTGCAAGATTTAGATTATCAAGGGCTAGGCGTAGCAAAAATTCAAGGTAAAACTTGGTTTATCGAAAATGCGCTGCCTGATGAAAAAGTGCAGGTCGAAGTGTTGGAAGAAAAGCGTCAATATGGCAAAGGGGTAGCGAAAAAATGGTTGCAAACTAGCCCACAGCGTGTGCAGCCTGCTTGTGCTCATTATGCAAAATGTGGTGGCTGCCAAACTCAGCATATTCCCTTGGAAATACAACGGGAAGCAAAAGAGCGCGCCTTATTTCAGCGTTTAACGAAATTGCAAGCTGAACCAATTACCTTAATGCCCCGAATTGTGGGTAGCCAATGGCATTATCGCCGCCGTTTACGCTTGAGTATAAATTGGGATAAAAAGCTGGGACTGCGCATTGGTTTTCGCCAAAAAAATTCGCAAAATATTGAGCCAGTGCAGTCTTGTCTTGTTATCGAAACACCACTCAATAATTTGTTGCCAAAAATCACCGCACTTTTGCAAAACTGGTCTAACCCGAAAAATTTAGGCCATATCGAACTGGTGCGAGCGGATAACGGTGTGGCATTATTGCTACGTCATCAAAAAAATTTGGCAGAAAATGACCGCACTTTGTTACTTGAATTTGCTCGCCAAGAACACTTAATGCTGTTTGTGCAAGATGATGTGCAAATCCAGCAGCTTTATGGCGAAAATCCTTATTATGAATTGAATAATGGGCAACGGCTGCATTTTGATGTGCGTGATTTTATTCAGATTAATCCGCAACTCAATCAAGCAATGATTGACACTGCGCTAGATTGGCTCAAATTAAATGCGCAAGATCAGGTTCTGGATTTATTCTGCGGAATGGGCAATTTCACCTTGCCCATAAGCCGTCAAGCCAAGCAAGTGGTGGGCGTAGAAGGCGTGGCGGAAATGGTGCAGAAAGCGACACAAAATGCGGAACGAAATGGCTGTAAAAATGTCCAATTTTATCAAGGCGATCTGGCACAATCTTTTGCTGAACAACAATGGGCAAGCCAAGCATTTAGCAAAATTTTGCTCGATCCCCCGCGCACGGGCGCAGCGTTTGCAATGCCGTTTTTGTGTCAGTTACAGGCAGAAAAAGTGCTGTATGTGTCTTGTAATCCCGCAACGCTTGTGCGCGATGCACAAATGTTGTTGCAAGCAGGCTATCAATTAACCCAAGTGGCAATGATCGATATGTTCCCAAATACGGGGCATTTGGAGAGCATTACTCTCTTTGAACGGAAATAATAAATAGGAAGGCGTTATGGTTGCTGTTCGAGGTTCACACCTACTTAACCCGAAAGATTTTGTGATTGAGCAATGGAGCGAAAGCTTAGGGCTTTCTTCTGAGCTGGCAGAGAAGTTGGTGCTGGCTTGGCATTATTCGCAAGATAAAATTCAACAGCACCAAAACACGGTGGAAAATCCGCAGATGCATTGTTCGCTATTTTCAGGCGTAGAAATGGTGGAAATTTTGCACAGCCTAAATATGGATAGCGAAAGCCTGATTACAGCAATGATTTATCCCGTGGTGAGCCATAATATTGTTGCGTTGGAGCAAATTAGTGAGGATTTTGGCACAGCGATTAGCAAGCTGGTGAAAGGCGTGCTGGAAATGGATAACATTCGCCAGTTAAACGCGAGCCATTCTGCCAATTCCCTGCAAGTGGATAATGTACGCCGTATGCTGTTAGCAATGGTGGACGATTTCCGTTGCGTGATTATCAAACTGGCTGAACGCATTGCCTTTTTGCGTGATGCAGAAAATTGCTGTTCGGAAGAAGAGAAAGTGCTGGCGGCAAAAGAATGTGCCAATATTTATGCGCCTCTTGCCAACCGTTTAGGCATTGGGCAACTGAAATGGGAGCTGGAAGATTATTGCTTCCGCTATTTGCACCCTGAGCAGTATCGAATGATCGCCAAGTTGCTGAAAGAACGCCGTTTAGATCGTGAGCAATATATTGCGGATTTTGTGGCAGATCTCACCCGCTATTTACAAGAAAATATCGATCAAGTGGAAGTGTATGGCCGCCCGAAACATATTTATAGCATTTGGCGAAAAATGCAGAAAAAACACTTAGAATTTAGTGATTTATATGATGTTCGCGCGGTGCGTGTGATCGTCCAAAAGCTGCAAGATTGTTATTCTGCCCTTGGTATTGTGCATACCCACTTTAAACATTTGCCGAAAGAATTTGATGATTATGTGGCAAACCCGAAACCGAACGGCTATCAATCCATTCATACCGTAGTGTTGGGCAAAGGCGGCAAGCCCGTGGAAGTGCAAATTCGCACCCAACAAATGCACGATGATGCCGAGCTTGGCGTGGCGGCACACTGGAAATATAAAGAGGGCGTAACAGGGCGCTCTGCCTATGAAGATAAAATTGCGTGGTTGCGTAAATTATTAGCTTGGCAAGATGATATTACCGATTCTGGCGAAGTGATTGCTGAGTTACGCAGCCAAGTATTTGATGATCGGGTTTATGTGTTTACCCCAAAAGGCGAAGTGATCGACCTGCCAACTGGCTCAACGCCGTTGGATTTTGCTTATGCCATTCATAGTGAGATCGGACATCGTTGCATTGGCGCGAAAGTGGGCGGGCGGATTGTCCCTTTCACCTATCAACTACAAATGGGGGATCAAATTGAGATCATCACGCAAAAAACGCCAAACCCAAGCCGAGATTGGCTTAATCCGAATTTAGGCTTCACCAACACCAGTAAATCGCGTGCCAAAATTGCGGCGTGGTTTAAAAAATTAGATCGCGATAAAAATATTCCAGCGGGTAAAGAGTTGCTAGAAAATGAAATTGCACGTTTAGGCATTGCTCTCAAGCAAGTGGAGCAGTATGCCTTGCCACGTTACAATCTGAAAAATTTAGAGGATTTGTATGCGGGCATTGGCGGCGGTGATATTCGCCTTAATCAGCTGATTAACTTTTTGCAAAGCAAACTGATTAAAACCACGCCACAAGAAACAGATGAACAGATTTTACGCCACGTTGCACAGAAAAGTGCGGTGAATTCTGCGCAAAAAAATGCGTCAAAAGGCTATGTGATCGTAGAAGGCGTAGGAAACTTAATGCACCACATCGCGCGCTGTTGCCAGCCGATTCCCGGTGATGACATTGTGGGCTACATCACAATGGGGCGTGGCATTTCTATTCACCGCAGTGATTGCGAACAATTTTTAGAATTGCAAGCCAGCCACCCAGAACGGGTGGTGGAATCCGTTTGGGGCGAGAGCTATGCCAGCGGTTTCCGCATTAGTATTCGCATTATCGCCAGTGATCGCCACGGCTTGTTGCGTGATATTACCACTGTGTTGGCTAATGAAAAGATCAGCGTGCTGGGCGTATCAAGCCGTACGGATACGAAAAAACAAATCGCTACGATGGATATGGAAATTGAGCTAAACAATGTGCAAATGCTGAGTAAAATCCTCGCCCGTTTAGCAAAATTAGATGATGTGATCGAAGCAAAACGTTTATAAGAAAAACGGTTATAGGAAAACCAAGTGCGGTGGTTTTTTGTGTCATTTTGTTGCGATTAAAGCAAAAAATTGAGTTATCCCATTCAATAAATTAATAAGGAAAGAAAATTGGAAAAAACAACGGGCTTGACCCATTTAATCAAATCCACAGGCTATTCAATGCAAGGCTTAAAAAGTGCTTTCAAAAATGAAACCGCCTTTCGCCATGAAGTGTTTTGTGCTTGCATTTTAATCCCTTTGGCGTTTTTCTTGGCTGATGACAAAATCGAATTGATCTTGATGATTGGTTCAGTGTTATTAGTGTTAGCAGTAGAGTTGCTCAACAGTGCGGTTGAAGCCGTGGTGGATCGCATTGGCACGGAACATCACGAGCTTTCAGGACGCGCCAAAGATCAAGGCTCAGCAGCCGTGTTTGTCACGTTGATTATCGTTGCGCTAACCTGGGGTGCTATCCTTTTTTTCTAATAAAAAAGTGCGGTGTAAAATTTGTGTATTTTTGAAAGGCATTGGAGTACCCCAATGCTTTTTTCATTCTATCCTTGATGCCTTATGCTTATTAAGCGCCTGTTTCTATTCCACAGAAAAATTTGTGATTTTTCTACCGCACTTAAGGATAAGGGCTGTGTGTAATCGTTCTTTCTGTTTTTATATAACGTCTTGTATAGAAAATAAAAGTGCGGTGTAAAATTTGTGAATTTTTCTGTGAGATCGCAATCCTTGATCAATTTTATTTTGTATTTTGCGTATTGTGTTTTGTGATTTAGCGGATAGGAAAAATTCGATGAAATAAAAAAGCGCTGAGTTTCTCAGCGCCTTTATATTCTAAACGATGTCTTAGTAATTAAAGTACATCAACGCAATTTAAATCTTGGAAAGATTTTTCTAAGCGTTTAGACATTGATTCTTCAGATTTGCGTAACCAAACACGTGGATCGTAGTATTTTTTGTTTGGCGCGTCTTCGCCTTCTGGGTTACCAAGCTGACCTTGAAGATAAGCTTCGTTGGCTTTATAGAAGTTTAAGATACCTTCCCAAGCTGCCCATTGTGTATCTGTATCGATGTTCATTTTTACTGCGCCATAGCTGATTGCTTCACGGATTTCTTCAGTTGATGAGCCTGAACCGCCGTGGAAAACGAAATCTAATGATTTCGGTGGAAGACCACGTTCTTTAGAAACGAATTCTTGTGATGCACCTAAGATTGACGGTTTTAATTTTACGTTACCAGGTTTGTAAACACCGTGTACGTTACCAAATGCCGCAGCAATGGTGAAACGTGGGCTTACTGGGTTTAATTGATCGTAAACGTAAAGTACGTCTTCAGGTTGAGTATATAAACGAGATTCATCAACATTAGAGTTATCTACGCCGTCTTCTTCCCCACCTGTGATACCGATTTCAATTTCAAGGGTCATACCCATTTTGCTCATACGCGCAAGGTATTCACGGCAGATCGCCATATTTTCTTCCATTGGCTCTTCAGAAAGATCGATCATATGTGATGAGAAAAGTGGTTTACCTGTTTCTGCGAAATGTTTTTCACCCGCTTCTAATAAGCCGTCAATCCAAGGTAATAATTTTTTCGCCGCGTGGTCAGTGTGAAGAATCACTGGCACACCGTATTCAGCAGCCAATTCGTGAACGTGTTTTGCCCCTGCAATTGCACCTAATACGTCAGGACGTGCACCACTTGCTGGTTTAATGCCTTTACCCGCATAGAATTGTGCACCACCGTTAGAGAACTGGATAATCACAGGCGCTTTAACGCGTGCTGCGGTTTCTAATACGGCATTCACAGAGTCTGTCCCCACGCAGTTTACCGCTGGGATTGCGAAATTGTGTTCTTTTGCATAGTTGAAAACTTTTTGTACATCATCGCCAGTTAATACGCCCGGTTTTACAATGTCTAATAATTTTGCCATTTTTCTGTTTCCTATTTAGTGAATAGTGGTTTTTAATATGAAAAGGGCGTACTGCATTCGCCATGCCCTAAAATCAATGAATTAGTTTTTTGCACGTTTCTCTAAAATTTCAACGGCAGGTAAGACTTTACCTTCTACAAATTCTAAGAACGCACCGCCACCAGTTGAAATGTAAGAAATTTTATCTTTGATGCCGAAAAGATCGATCGCTGCAAGAGTATCACCGCCGCCTGCGATAGAGAATGCACCGTTTTGAGTTGCTTCTACAATGGCATCTGCCACGACTTTTGTACCATTACGGAAGTTAGGGAATTCAAACACGCCCACTGGCCCATTCCAAAGAATAGTTTTTGCACTTCTAATAATTTTCGCTAATTCTTCTGCGGATTTTTCGCCAATATCAAAAATGGATTCATCGGCTTTCACATCATCAACAGACTTTTCAATCGCTGGTGCAGTTTCAGAGAACTCTAAACCTACGCGAACATCTGTTGGCACTGGGATTTGTGTGGCTTTTGCTAAGCGTTGTGCTTCAGGGATTAAATCCGCTTCGTATAAAGATTTACCCACATCTTTGCCTTCTGCTGCGATGAAAGTATTTGCGATACCGCCGCCAACAATCAGTTGATCCGCCACTTTAGAGAGGGAATCTAACACGGTTAATTTGGTTGATACTTTTGAACCACCCACAATAGCTAACATTGGACGTTGTGGCTCTTTTAAGGCTTTGCCTAAGGCATCTAATTCCGCCGCTAATAATGGGCCAGCACAAGCGATTGGCGCAAATTCTGCTACGCCATAGGTTGAAGCTTGCGCACGGTGTGCTGTACCAAAAGCGTCCATCACAAAGACATCGCAAAGTGCGGCGTATTTTTTACCTAATTCTGGATCGTTTTTCTTTTCACCTTTGTTGATACGCACGTTTTCAAGTACCACGATTTCGCCATCGTTCACTTCTACGCCGTCTAAATAATCACGGGCTAAACGCACATTAAAGCCTGCGTCTTTTAAGTAATCAACCACAGGTTGGAGGGAATCTTCAGGTTTGAATTCGCCTTCGGTTGGACGACCTAAGTGAGAAGTAACCATCACTTTCGCGCCTTTTTCAAGGGCGAGTTTTAAGGTTGGAATGGTTGCTTGAATACGTGCATCAGACGTTACTTTGCCGTCTTTTACTGGCACATTCAGGTCGGCACGAATAAATACGCGTTT
Organism: Avibacterium endocarditidis; assembly: GCF_965138825.1. Classification (NCBI taxonomy): domain Bacteria; kingdom Pseudomonadati; phylum Pseudomonadota; class Gammaproteobacteria; order Pasteurellales; family Pasteurellaceae; genus Avibacterium; species Avibacterium endocarditidis. Next base: position 22,647 of record NZ_CBCSDH010000022.1, on the reverse strand, counting down.
ACCTGCTAAATCTAGGTCGGTCATTTTAATTACTGACATAATTTACCCTCTATATAGTTTAAAAAATAAATAATCACTGCGTGGCATTATACCTAGTTATCGCCAGCTTGTAACTGCTTTAGATCAAATTATCTGCGGGATTTTTTCGCTTTTAAATTAATTCCATTAAGTTATTTCAAGCCAGACTTAGAACCTTATATTAGCGAGGACAATCCATCACTTGCCACTGCAAATCATAACAAATAAATAATTCATTATGGCTTGCCCGCAAATACGCCCCTTTTAATTGTGGATTGTGCTTTTTCAGCCACGCAAACAATTCTTTACGCGACATATTTTGATCGGGCAGCGTTAAAGTGCGGTATAAATTTTGCTGTTTTTCAAAATAAGCATTAGCATTATTGAAAGCACAAGCCCCGTGCTTTTCCCATTCGCCTTGTAACAAATTGGCACTCGGGCTATCGGCTAAATATTTTTTGATAATTGCGGGATCAACCATCGGTAAATCGCCACGACAAAAACGCGGGTGCTCGCTCACCGAATGGGCATTGGCATTTTGCGGCCATAAGCCGTGGATCACCCAGCCATATTGTTGAGTGCCACATTGGCTCATTAAAGATTGCGGCAAATTGCCGTTGTAACGCTCTTTTTGCGCTTGGCAAAATCCCGGCGACCAAGACAACGCCAGCATATAATAATCCACGGGTGCGCTTTTATTTTGCCCAATGGCGTCATCGCGCATAATGTAATCATAATTCTCGCCAAGTGATGCTTGTGTATTTTGTTGCTTTGGTGTCTTTGCTTGATTTTGCTGAGATTGCGCCGTGGGTTCAGGTTGGTGTGTTTTTTCGCTAGGCTGAAAATAATTCCAAATCAATGCAATACCTGCAATGATTAATGTGCCTAAAAAAGAAAGTCCTTTGTTGTTTTTCTTGCTCATTTTGTTTTGCCTATTTAATTTTCCTTGCCGATTCTTTATAATCTCGCCCTTTCAATAATTTTACGGGGAAATTATGGCACTTTTAATTACAGATAAATGCACAAATTGCGATATGTGCTTGCCAGAATGCCCGAATGATGCCATTTCCGTGGGCGATGACATTTATGTGATCGATCCCAATCTTTGTACGGAATGTGTGGGGCATTATGATACCCCAACTTGCCAAAAAGTTTGCCCGATCACCAACTGCATTAAGCCCGATCCCGAGCATCAAGAAAGCGAAGCCCAATTGTGGGAGCGCTTTGTGTTAATTCATCATTCTGATCAGTTATAGCGATTTAAAGGGTTTTCTCCGCCCATTTTGCCAATAACACGCCCGTTGCCACCGCAACATTCAAGCCAGCTTTCAGCGGATTGGCAAGGGATAAATTCACTACTTCATCGTGATTTTTTGCCAAATTTTCACCCGCACTTTCGCTTAAAACAAAGACCACTTTATCGCTCAATTTCAGCTGAGCGAACGGTTTCGCTTGCTTGCTTTGGCTTAAATGCACGATTTGATAGCCTTTTTCACGCAATTTTTCTAACGCCTGTTCACTGCTATCGACAAGCAAAGTATGCACATATTCCGCACCACCTTCTGCCACACGCATTGCTGCGGCAGAATTTAACAAATCTGCTTCGCTTAACACTAAACCTTTCACGCCATAGACCGCACAAGTTCGCACGATTCCGCCAATATTATGTGCGTTATGCACATTATCGAGTAAGATCAACGCATCTTTTTCACGTGGAATATCTAAATAACCGCTCAATGTAAAATGACGCGGCTTTTTCACCAACATACAAATGCCGTTGTGATGTTCCGTGCCGCTCACAAGTGTAAGCTCTTTGCTATCGACAACGTGATAGACTTTTTTATTCGCCGCCAAATAGCTAAATAACTCGCCCACACGGTGCGCCATTTCCACAGTTGTCCACACGCGAACAATGTTTTCAGGACGCTCAGCAAATAGTGCAAGGCACGTATTTTCACCATACACCTTCATTTCTTCTGCGCGATTTTTCTTAATCTTTTCTGGCGCGCGAGGGGAAAGTGGGCCGGTTTTTTTCTGCTTTTCTTTCACACCGGTGCTTTTTATCACCACTTTCACATTGGCTGTACCGCGCGCATTTCCCATTGTTAATTCTGTGCGTTGTTGCACTTTTTCAGCGGATTTTGTGGGTGTTCTTTCACGCGAGAAAGTGCGTTTGTCGTCCTTTTTGCCACGGGAAGAATGAGGGGAAAAGTGCGGTGCTTTTTTATCTTGTTTTTCGCCAGAATAGCGTTCATTGAAGCGTTTGCTGGAATCTGCTTGCTGGAAAGTCGGTTTTTTTGCGTTCATTTTATGTTGCCAAATTGTGATGAATGTGAGAAAAGTGGGTAAAAAAGCACCGCACTTTATGGGAAAATGTGACCATTATAACGAAAAAATATCTTTTTTCTACCAAGCCAAGAAGTAAATATTGTAAACTACAAGGCTGAAAAAAATGGATTATCAAAATTAGAGTAAAAAATTATGTTGATAAATAAAACGAAAAGGGCAGAAGAAAATTTGCAAGCTTTGCCGAGTTTGGCACTACAATCCTCGCAAATTGACTTTCTTCACCACCCTGCGGAATTTAAGCAACAAATTATCCAGCTTATTCGTGAAGCAAAAACACGCATTTATATCACCGCACTTTATTGGCAAAATGATGACGCGGGGCAAGAAATTTTAAATGAAGTGTTTTCCGCTAAAAGCCGTAATCCCGAGCTTGAAGTGAAAATTTTTGTCGATTGGCATCGTGCGCAGCGTAATTTGCTTGGCGCAGAAAAATCTGCCACCAACGCAGATTGGTACTGCGAACAACGTGCCATTCATCAATATGGTGAACACGCCCATTTGTTTTTCGGTGTGCCAGTGAACACGCGCGAAGTGTTTGGCGTGTTGCATATTAAAGGCTTTATTTTTGATGATACCTTGTTATATAGCGGGGCGAGCATTAATAATGTGTATTTGCAGCAAAATGAAAAATACCGCTACGACCGTTATCATAAAATCACCCATTCCGCCCTTGCGGATTCAATGGTGAGGTTCCTGCAACAGTATCTCCTGAGCAATCAAGCGGTGCTACCATTGGATAATTCTAAACGCCCAAGAACCAAAGAAATTCGCCAGCATATTCGTGCTTTCCGTAAAGGCTTGGCAGCAGATGGGCAGTATAAGTTTGTCAACGAAGAAAATTCTGGCTTAAAAATCACCCCACTTTTTGGCTTAGGCGGTGGTGCAAACCTGCTTAACCGTACGATTGAAGATCTTTTCCAGATCGTGCAAGAAAAATTGGTGATCTGTACGCCATATTTTAATTTTCCACGTCCATTACAACAAAAAATCCGCCGTTTATTACAAAAAGGCAAGCACATTGAAATTATCGTGGGCGACAAAACCGCCAACGATTTTTACATTCCCCCTTCACAGCCGTTCAAAATGGCGGGCGCACTGCCTTATTTATATGAAAGCAATTTACGCCATTTCAGCCAAAAATTTGAACAGCAAATTAACCAAGGCCAGCTTGTTATTCGCACTTGGAAAGACGGCGAGAACAGCTATCACCTAAAAGGTGTGTGGGTGGACGATAGCCATATTTTATTAACTGGCAACAACCTAAACCCACGCGCTTGGCGTTTAGATGCAGAAAATGGCTTGCTCATTCAAGACCCAGCCCAACAGCTGCAAGCCCAAGTGCAACAAGAGCTAGACTGCATCCGCCAACACACCACCCAACTAAAACACTACACGGAACTGGACGAACTCTCACAATACCCAGCCCCAGTGCAAAAACTACTAAAAAAATTCGCCCGTATCAAAGCGGATAAATTGGTGAAGATGATTTTGTAAGATGGCTAAATCTCCCTAGATTTTCAAATATTTGCTATCTTTCAAATCTCCGTTGTTTTTCAATTCTCCCCTAATCCCTCTTTGCTAAGGAGGGGGGATTTCTTGGGGCATCATTCACAAATTTCTTAGCGATATTGTTTGCATTTTTATGTGCATAGATAGAATGAGGCTTCAGCCCATCAAATCAGGTCATCAAAGGGAATAAATTACATTAAATGATGGGCTAAAGCCTATTCTACGTTTTGTTGTTGTGGATATATCTTTCAGGCGGACACACAGGTCCGCCACTACACTTTGTTGCAATGAGAAAATTCAATAAAGCAAAAAGTGCGGTGTTTTTTTCGGGATTTTTAACTTTATTGCTTTTTACCAGAGATCTTAAACACGTTTCAATCCTGTCCCCCCTCTGTTAGTAAAGAGAGGTTAGAGGAGAGTTGAAGAATAGAAAAGCCCTACCCAAACAACCTTTTCCCAAAGAAAAACAGCACGAGGCCTAACCCCATAAACACAAAGCCGATGAGTTGCCAGATTTGGATTGGGCGGGCGGTCATTCCGATTAAGCCAAAATGATCGATGATGGCGGCGGCGATGAGTTGGCCGACAATAATAAAAAAGAGCATATTGGTTACGCCCATTTTCGGTGCAAGAAAAATAGTGGTGAACACCACTAACGCCCCCAGTGGACCGCCGAGAAGTTTCCATAGGGGTTGTTTTGGCACTTGTTGCAAGGCGGTGAAAAGATCAGCCTTCCACCAGCAAATGAAAAAGAGCAGTAATGTCCCTGTTGCGAAGGAAATTAAGGCGGCGACAACAGGTTGCCCCATTAATGAACCGGCAAGTTGGCTGTTAATGGCGGCCTGCGTGGCAAGGGCGACACCGGCACATAGGGCAATCAAAATAAAAGAAATTAGCATAATTGTTCCGAGATTTTTTAGAAAAGAAACGTTGAGAAATTTACACCGTACTTTGTCTTTGCGAGAATGAAAGTGCGGTGCGATTTTTGGGGATTTTTATTTCACCCACTCCACCACGTCATCAAAGGCTTGGCGTGTTTTTTCTCTTGGTTCGTTTAGGCGATAACCAAACGCAGCCATTACGCTGAGTTTGTATTCATCAGCTTTGTATAAGCCTTCTGCCACCAATAAATCATTCATTTTTTCTAGTGGGAAGCCTTCAATCGGGGTGCTGTCGATGTCGATCATTGCGGCGCTAGTGAGCATATTGCCGAGTGCGATATAACTTTGGCGGCACGCCCAGTTGTAAAACGCCACGGGGTTTTCAGTTAGAGCAAAATCCTTTTCAGTGAAGTTGCGGTAGAAATTTTGACGCATTTTTAACGCCTCTTCAGGGATATGATGCACATCACGCATCATATGTGGCACATAATCGCCATCAGCGAGCAGAGTTTGCGGTTGGCGGACAAGGATCACCACAAAATGGCTACAATCCATCACTTTATCTTTCGCCCCCCACGCATTATCGCGGATCAGCTCTTTGATGTGCTGATTTTCGATCACTAAGAATTTCCACGGCTCAAAACCGAAAGAACTCGGCGAAAGACGGGCAGTTTCTAAAATAAAACGGAAATCCTCATCGCTGATTTTTTTGCTTGGATCATATTGTTTGCACGCGTGGCGGAAATAATAAGCATCAAGAATTTGTTGTTTTGAAATGGTCATTGTGATTTTCCTTTTGTTAGGTCAAGTGGCGATATTATGCGGAAGTTTACGGGGGAATGCTAGATAAAAAAACTGAGCGATGATATCGCTCAGTTTAGAAAGGAAAGTGCGGTCTAAATTTACAATAAAATATTGGCGAATAATAAACCGAACGCCAAGCTGAATGCCATACTTAATAAGCCCGGCAACATAAAGCTGTGGTTAAAGATAAATTTACCAATGCGTGTTGTGCCGGTGGTATCAAAGTCAATGGACGCAATGATTGGGCCGTAGTTTGGAATGAAGAAGTAACCATTTACTGCCACAAATACCCCAACTAATACAGGAGCTGGAATGCCGAGTGCGATCCCTACTGGGAAAAGAGTGGCAACCGTTGCCCCTTGGCTATTTACTAACACAGAAAGCACAAATAAGGCGATGGCGAATGTCCAAGGTGCGGTTTCTACCAACACTTTCACGCTTTCTTTTACTTCAGTCATATGGGCTTGCATTAAGGTATCACCTAACCACGCGATACCGAAAATGGCGATAACCGCACGCATACCTGCGTGGAATACGGAACCCTGTGTAATGGCGTTGCCGTTTGGTTTACAAGTTAAGATGATTAACGCACCCACGGTAAGCATTACGATTTCGATAGTGTGTGCCATTCCCATTGCTTTGCCGTCAAAGGCTGGGCGTAGGCTTGGGAATGCCCCCATCAATACCACAAGCAATGCACCAAATAGGAATAATCCCACAGACAATTTTGCTGTTGGTTTTAATTGAATGTTGTCTGGGTTTACGTCAGTGTGGTTTTCTTTTACATACTCAGGATCTTGTAATAAACGTTGATAATTCGGGTCATCTTTTAATTCTTTACCCATTTTATTCACGAAAATACAAGCCACCGCTAAACCTAAAATGGTTGATGGCATTGTTACCATTAATACATCACCAAGGTGAATGCCTTGTGGTTCAAGATAGGCTACTACCGCCACCACTGCCGCAGCGATTGGGCTAGCAACGATAGCAAATTGTGAAGCAATCACAGCCATTGAAAGTGGACGCTCAGGACGAATGCCGTTGTGGCGGCTTACTTCAGCAATCACAGGTAATACAGAATAAGCAACGTGGCCTGTTCCTGCTAATACAGTGAATGTCCAAGTTACTGCTGGCGCAATAAAGGTGATGTATTTCGGGTGTTTACGCAAAATGTTGGTAGCAATTTTGATCATATAATCTAAACCGCCTGCTGCTTGCATTGCTGCCGCTGCAGAAACCACCGCCATAATCATTAACATTACGTTAATGGGTAAGCCCGCTGGTTGTAAACCAAAGCCGAAAGAGAGAATAGCAAGCCCTGCGCCGCCCATTACTCCCAAGCCGATACCGCCAATGCGTGCACCAATCAAAATGCACACCAAAACGATGGCAAATTGGAGAAAAAACATAGTAAGACCTCTTGTAAACGATAAAAGATAAAATGATTTTCTTTTTGAAAATAGCCAAAAGAAAATGTCCACATAAAGGGGATATCCCTATAATCGGGCGCTAATATAGCAATAAAGCGTCATTATCGCTATATTTCCGCTAACTATTTTTGTTTATCTCTTGATTTAGAATAAATTATTGAATAACGACACAGGAATTTCACAGACTTCCTTTGAAAGATCAATAAAGTGCGGTTATACTTAAGCCTTTATTTTGAACTAAAACATAGAGAGTAAAATGCAAGAATTTCTACCGATGGCAACCGCTTTTGCCAAAAATCACACATTAATGGTTATTTCTTGGATAGCCGTATTTTTTCTCGTTATTTATACCTATTTCAAAGCATTCATCACCAAAGTGAAAACCATTGAGAATGCGGAATTGGTTAGTTTAATGAATAATAAAGATGCCACCGTGATCGATGTGCGCACCCTTGATGAATTTGAACGTGGGCATATTATTCACAGCATTCATTTACTACCAAGCGAAATTAAAAATCAAAATATTGGTAAAATTGAACAGCATAAAGACAAGCCTGTTGTGGTGGTTTGTGCCACAGGAATGGCAGCTGGCGCGTCCGCAGAGCTTTTGGCTAAAAAAGGATTTAGTGACGTGTACGCATTAAAAGAAGGGATTGCAGGTTGGCGTTCAGCGAATTTGCCATTAGTGAAAAAAGATAAATAACTCACAGAGGAATAGAAAATGACTGAGCAAAATCAAGAAGTTGCAACGGAAGCACAAGCAACAGAAGCCGTATTACAAATTCAACGCATCTATATTAAAGATGTGTCTTTTGAAGCACCAAATCTTCCACATATTTTCCAACAAGAATGGAAACCACAACTTTCTTTCGATTTAAACACCGAAGTGGTTGAATTGGGTGAAGATCTTTATGAAGTATGTTTAAACATTTCCACCGAAACCACCCTTGAAGAAAGCGGTGATGTGGCATTTATTTGTGAAGTAAAACAAGCAGGCGTATTTACTGTGAGTGGCCTTGAAGGGGTTCAACTTGCCCATTGCTTAACCTCACAATGCCCAAATATGCTTTTCCCTTATGCGCGTGAATTAATTGCCAGCCTTGTAAACCGCGGCACATTCCCGCCATTAAATCTTTCTCCAGTAAACTTTGATGCACTCTTTATGGAATATCTAGAGCGCCAACAAGCGGAGCAAGCACAAAGCGAGCAACCAGAAACCGTGAATTAATCAGAAAAGTGGGCGAAATGCCCACTTTTTTTATATAAATTTCCAAATTACTGCTGTTTTTCCAAATCTCTCCTTGCTTTCCAAATCTCCCCTAACCCCTCTTTACTAAAGAGGGGAATCAGATCAACGCGTATTTAAGATCTCAAGCAAAAACAATAAAGCCAAAAATCCAGAAAAATCCACCGCACTTTTCTGCGTCATCGAATTTATCATCGCAAAAATGTAGTGGCGGACCGATGTGTCCGCCTGAAAGATATACCCACAACAACAAAACGTAGGATGGGCTTTAGCCCATCATTTTATGTAATTTATTCCCTTTGATGACCTGATTTGGTGGGCTGAATCCTCACTCTACCTATCCACATAAAAATGTAAATAATGTCCCAAGAAATCCCCCTCTTTAGTAAAGAGGGGTTAGGGGAGATTTGTTAGCTATATTGTACGATTGGTTATGTGAAAATAATTATGGAAAAAATCACCGCACTTTAATTGTTGGCACGAGTTCCAAATTAAACGCCGCGAGAATTTTTTGTATGGTTTCAAATCTCGGTTTACTGCCTTTGGATAGGGTTTTATACAGACTTTCGCGCCCTAAACCTGTTTGTTTAGCCAGCTCCGTCATTCCTCTTGCTCTTGCGACATCGCTTAAGGCTTCTAAAAATTCGTCTTGATTACCTTCTTTTAGCACTTCCATTAAATATGCTTGAATAGTTTCTTCATCATTCAAATATTCAGCCACATCAAAAGGCTTCAAGCCTAGCTCTTCTACTGCTGATTCATTAATATTCGTTGATTTCATTTTTCCCCCTTTGTAATACATTAAATAATTGTTTAGCTCTTTCTATATCATTTTTTTGTGTTGATTTATCGCCACCGCATAACAATACATAAACGACCTTGCCCTGCTGTATATAATAAACGCGATACCCTGCACCTGTTGCAATTCGCATTTCATAAATACCATTTGCTCCAGCAAGTGGTTTATGATCGCCAAAATTTCCTTTAATCGCATTTTTAATTCGTCTTGCTATTGTCGCTTTGGCGATTGGGTTCTTTAGTTTGGTAAGCCATAATCTAAATTCATCTGTGAGAATAATTTCATTCATTATAGTTAAGCCTTGTTGCTACTTTTTTAAATTGTATTCGATAGGATACAATTTGACAAGGTAATCTATCCAAATACTTTATGTAGCGCCCCACCACTAAGCTACTTCTGTAAAAATTCTATTTTCAGTCTAATTCAAGTAGGTTAAACTCAAGGCATTAATAGTGAGTGTGATTCACCTTTATTTTCATTATGGGGATTATTAATGCACAACAACATCTCAAATTCACCCATTACTGTGATTGGCGCAGGATCTTACGGCACGGCGCTGGCCATCAGCTTTTCTCGTAATGGTTCGCCGACTTATCTTTGGGGACACGATCCCGCACATATGCAACGCTTGAATGAAGAACGTTGCAACCAAGCCTTTTTACCGAATATCCCTTTCCCAAGTGCGCTTGAGATTGAAAGCGATCTTGCAAGTGCGGTGCAAAAATCGCGAGATTTATTGATCGTTGTACCAAGCCACGTTTTTGGCGAAGTTTTACAAAAAATCCGACCGCACTTACAACCCCATCACCGCATTGTGTGGGCAACCAAAGGCCTAGAGCGTGATACAGGGCGTTTATTGCAACAAGTGGTGGAAGAAAAACTTGGTACGCAATATCCCCTTGCGGTGCTTTCTGGCCCAACCTTTGCGAAAGAGCTGGCGGCAGGATTGCCTACGGCGATAGCGCTGGCTTCACACGATCAGGCTTTCGCGGAAGAGTTTCAGGCGCGTATTCATTGCAGCAAACATTTCCGTGTTTATATTAATCGGGATATGATCGGTGTTCAGCTTGGTGGCGCGATTAAAAACGTGATCGCCATTGGCGCTGGAATGTCTGATGGTATGGGCTTTGGCGCAAATGCACGCACTGCCTTGATTACCCGTGGCTTGGCGGAAATCAGCCGATTAGGTGAAGCCCTTGGAGCAAATCCAAGCACCTTTATGGGAATGTCTGGCTTAGGTGATCTGGTGCTAACCTGTACCGACAACCAATCGCGTAACCGCCGTTTTGGTTTAATGCTTGGGCAAGGCAAAAATGCCGAAGAAGCCTTGGCTGAAATTGGACAAGTGGTGGAAGGGTTCTACAACACCAAAGAAGCCTATTTACTCGCTCAGCGCCACGGAGTAGAAATGCCGATTACCGAACAAATTTACCAAGTGTTATTCTGCGGTAAAAATGCGCAAGATGTGGCCTTAAGCCTGCTTGGACGCGAGCGCAAAGGAGAATAAAATGCCAGCTGAAGTTTGGAAATTACTCCGTCAAGAAGCGAAAGAATTAGCAGAATGTGAGCCAATGCTCGCCAGTTTTTTTCATTCCACCATTCTTAAACATCAAAATCTTGGCAATGCGTTGAGCTATATTTTGGCGAATAAATTAGCCAATCCCATTATGCCAGCCATTGCCCTGCGTGAAATTATTGAAGAAGCCTACCAAGTTGAGCCTGATATTATCGGCAGTGCTGCTTGTGATATTCGTGCGGTGCGCCAACGAGATCCTGCGGTGGAATTATGGACAACGCCGTTGCTTTATTTAAAAGGCTTTCACGCCTTACAAAGCTACCGCATTACCCATTATTTATGGCAGCGTAACCGCAAGGCGCTGGCGATTTATTTGCAAAATGAAATTTCCGTTGCCTTTGATGTGGATATTCACCCTGCGGCGAAAATCGGCTGCGGCATTATGTTCGACCACGCCACAGGCATTGTGGTGGGCGAAACCTCAGTGATTGAAAATGATGTCTCCATTCTACAAGGCGTTACCCTTGGCGGAACAGGGAAAGAATCTGGCGACCGCCACCCGAAAGTGCGTGAGGGCGTTATGATTGGTGCGGGCGCGAAAATTCTCGGCAATATTGAAATTGGCCGTTACGCCAAAATCGGCGCAAATTCTGTGGTGTTGCAAGCCGTGCCAGAATACACCACCGTAGCAGGCGTGCCATCAAAAGCCATCGGCAAAGACAAAGCTGCTAAGCCAGCTTTTGAAATGAATCAATGCTTTATTGACGATAAATTCAATGTAAATATCTAATTTCTGCTTTTTTACATAACAAAAGCAAAATAAAAGTGCGGTAAAAAATTTAGAGATTTTCCACCGCACTTGTTTTTTCTGTGAATTACAAATCAAACAAATCCCTATCATGCAATAAATGTACATTGCCTTTACGGCGTAAAAATCCGCATCGATCAAAATATTCCATTAATTGCACCGTCATTTTTCTTCCCCATTGCAATTCATCACGCAGCTGATTAACAGAAATCTCCCCCTGTTGCAGAATAAATACCTTGATCCAGCGAGCATAAGCATAAAGGGTTTCGGTGAGCATAAAACGATCACGCACGATAGGGGTGAGATAACCTAATTTCCCTGCTTTATAAAGAAAATTACGCATTTCACTTTCTTCAAGCTCGAGCAAATTGGCTAGATCGCGTACCCAAAGGGCTTGTCCTTGTTGTTGCTCAAAGTGAGCTAGCACTTTTTTCCATAAGGCTTGTTCTTCAGCGTTGAAACGAATTTTATGCTTAGGAAGATGTAACCAGCCGCGCGTTTGCTGAATTTTATTTTGCTCTAGAAGCTTTTCAATAAAGTGATAGATTAAAGTTTCTGGCTGATTAATGGCTGCAATGCGATATAAACGCGCTTTGCTCAATCCTAGCTGGTCTGGCTGTTGTTGATGATAATTTGCCAAGGTTTCAATGAGTTTATCGGATTGCCTTTGTTGATAGTCTTGGCTAAATGCCCAACCTTGCCAAGCCAGCGCCTGATTATCGGCAATCAAAGCGCTGAGTTGGGCTTCTTCCATTTGTTCCAGCCAAGCCAATTCAGCCAACTGCATAGGACGATGCTGTAAATAATAGTTCAAGCGTTGATCGAAATGCTGTGATGCTAGTAAATTTTGCAAAAAATTCAACCGCACTTCGGTGCGTTTATAACGTTTTGGTGAATGGATTTCAACCACTTTACCGCCAGCCAATAAGGATTTTGCATCGCCTGTGCGTAAAATTAATTTATCGCCAAAGGTTAAAAATAGCGGTTCTTGCAAAATTAGCTCTGCTAAGGCTCTTTGTTGGGGGGAAAGCTGCTTAGCTTGTAATAATGTGATCTTTCCCGTGGTGCGAGATGCTGCGTGATAAATATGCACCGCTTGGCTTTCTTGCAAGTTTTGCGCAGCCTCGACTTCAATGGTAATCCGATCCGTTGGCGAGCCTGGCGGTTGCGAAAAAAGCCAATCCCCACGCTGAATCGCCTCTCGTGAAACCTCGGTTTGAATATTTAACGCCAAGCGCTGTCCCGCTTGACCAAGTTCGGCTTGGCTATCTTGGCTGTGGATATTCTTCACTCTCACTTTTTGCCCAGTGGAAAGATAAAGCTCATCATTGATTGCAACCTGTCCACTGAAAGCCGTACCCGTTACCACCGTTCCGGCCCCTTTAATGGTAAAAATTCGGTCAATGGCATAACGGAAAGGCTTGTTGCGGTCTGCCAGTTCAGGCAAATTGGCTAAATAATGTTGTAATTCTGCGATGCCTTGCCCTGTTTGGGCGGAAGTAATAAAAAATGGGCTTTCTACCAAGAATGGATATTGCTGAATAAGCGATTGTTTTACTTCATTAATTTGCGACTCGCTGGCTTTATCCGCTTTTGTCAGCACCACAATAATTTGTGCAAAATGCAATAAACGCAAAATAGCTAAATGTTCCGCTGTTTGTGGTTGAATGCCTTCATCTGCTGCCACAATCAACATTGCGTAATTTACGCCACCTAAGCCTGCGAGCATATTAGAAAGAAATTTTTCGTGGCCGGGGACATCAATAAAACCGAGCGTTTTCTCTTGCAACGGCAAATAGGCATAACCCAAATCAATGGTCATTCCACGTTTTTTTTCTTCAGGTAGGCGATCGGCATTCGTGCCTGTTAAAGCCCGTAGCAACGCGGTTTTACCGTGATCAACGTGGCCTGAGGTAACAATAATCATAGTTGCTCCAAGGTATTTAGTAGGCGCTCAAAATTCGCAAGGCTACGCAAATCGAGCCAAAGTTTATTTTGCTCCACTCGACCAATAATTGGTTGAGGAAGTTGTTTGAAGCGCTGGATAAGTGCGGTCAATTTTTGCGAGTTTTTTTCTTCAAGGGTTACCGCCACAGAGGGAATTTTCGCTAAAGGCTGCGCGCCGCTGCCAATCTGTGCTTGGCTTTCTTCCACGCGGATTGTATAGGAAAAATTTAACTGATTTTCCAACCGCACTTTGAGTATTTCCGCCTGTTGGCGTAATGCCGACACAGGCTGGGTGAGTAAATGCAAACTGGTAAGTTTTTCCGCCAATTTCTCAGACTGAAGATATAAACGCAAGGTCGCTTCTAAGCCCGCTAAAATCACTTTATCGCAACGCAATGCCCGTTTCAGTGGGTGAGATTGCAATTGGTCAATAAAATCTTTTTTCCCAACAATAATGCCAGCCTGTGGACCACCTAGTAATTTATCCCCAGAAAATGAGATTAAATCCATACCTTGTTGCCATTTTTCCTGTACAGTAGGCTCAGCGGGTAAGCCATATTGGCTGAGATCGACTAACGCACCGCTGCCTAAATCCGTCATCACAGGTACATTCATTTCCTTGCCAAGTTGTGCTAATTCCGCTTCGCTGACAGAATGTGTAAAGCCACAAATTTGATAATTGCTGCTATGAACTTTCATTAAAAAGGCGGTATTTTCGTTGATCGCACGGCGATAATCCGCCAAATGGGTGCGATTTGTTGTTCCCACTTCCACCAGTTTACACCCTGCTTGCTGCATAATATCTGGAATACGGAATGAGCCGCCAATCTCAATGAGTTCACCACGCGAAATCACCACTTCTTTGCCTGCCGCAAAGGTGGCTAACATCAGCAACACCGCCGCTGCATTGTTGTTCACCACGCAAGCGGCTTCCGCCCCCGTGAGTTCACATAATAACTCGCTAATATAATTATCTCGATGGCTACGCTTGCCTTCCGCCAAATCGTATTCCAATGCCACATTCTCTTGCATCGCCAATAACGCCGCTTGCTGTGCAGCATTCGCCCACAATGCGCGCCCTAAATTTGTATGCAGCACTGTACCTGTTAAGTTATGCACAGGCTGAATTTTCACTTGCTGCTGAGTTTGTAATTGTCGTTGAATTTCCGCGATTAGCGTGGAATTATCGTGAAAAAAGTGCGGTATTTTTTGCGTATTTTTTATTTCAGCGCGTGCATTTTCAAGCAAACTGCGGCAAATTTTCACCACCGCACTACGCCCAAATTCTGCGATCAAAGACGCAATTTCAGGCTGCTTTAGTAATTTATCAATGGAAGGAAGTTGTTGGAATAGGCTGTTCATTGTGCTGTCCTATCTGTCATTTATGCCATTTTAGGAAAATTAGCTTTAATCATACTGTTTTTTTGTTGAAAATTCAGCCCTAACTTATCAAGTGTGTTGTATTGATTAAATTTCCCCAGCAACACCTTGAATAATCAGCCGATTTCCTTTAAAGTGAACACACTTTCGGAAGATAGGCGTTTCCGGTGAAACGGCAGGACTTCAAATCCTGTTAAGGTTGCCAGCAATCTTGGGTGGGTTCGACTCCCATTGTCTTCCGCCACTTCTTTTCATTTCCTTTATCTTGGAATGCCCCGCAATAATGGCACATCTTGAAAAGGCGCAACAGAAGTTGGCGCTGGGGTAGTGTTAAATAGCATAATAAACGGCTTGATTGGTACAATCTTTTCTCCTCGCCATAAGCTACCAATATTCACTAATTGAATATCATTTGGTAGATGGCGTAAGCCATTTTGTAGTACAGCGACCGTGTTTTTACGCGGATGTCCGATGACGATTGCAGTACCGTGTTTACGTGCATAGGCAATGGCTTGTTGAAATTGGCGTTGAACATCGGCGAACGCATCGCTATCATCTAAGAAAATATGGCGATCTAGGGCTTTTACGCCTTGTTGCTTTGCGGTTTTACTTGCCACTGAACGACCAATGGTTCGGCTATCTAAGAAAAATAAATGCTGTTCTTGCAATGCGATCATTAATTTCGTCATTAAATCTTGATCCGCCGTTGCTGCACTGCCCATATGGTTATTTAACCCGATAGCATAGCTCACAATGTTTTTCGCTTTTTGTATGTTTTCATTCACTTGTTGTTGCGACATTCCTAAACTCAGTCCACCAGCCTCAATTTTATGGTTACCAAGGGGTTGCATTGGCAGATGAATTAGCACATCACGTTTTTGCTGTTCGGCTTGTGCGTTGCGTTGTTTGGCGTAAGGCGCAGAGGGAATAATTGCCACCGAGATTTCTTTCGGCATTGCATAAATGGCGGCATCTTCTTTCGGGCGATAGCCCACATCATCAATCACAATGGCTAGACGTGATTGGCTGAGCGCAATTGTGGAGAATAGGCTCAAGCAAAGTGCGGTGGAAAAAATAAACAAATTTTTGACCGCACTTGTTTTCTTTATGAATTGTTTTTTCACGCGTTGTTTTTGATTAGAGTTTTTCATTATCGCAACCAACCTGTTGGATTGACCGCGACGCCTTTGCGGCGAATTTCAAAATACAGCCCTGAGCGTGATTGTCCACCTGATGATCCCACTTCGGCAATTTTCTGTCCTGCTTTCACTAGTTGCCCTTCTTTGACTGACACGGCGCGGTTATAGCCGTATAAGCTCAGATCATTTTCGCCGTGTTTGATGATCACCATTAGCCCATAACCTTGCAGCCAGCTTGCCAAAATCACACGTCCATCGGCAATTGCGCGTACAGACGCCCCTGCATTTGCACCAATCACGATCCCTTTCCATTTAAGCTCGCCCATTTGCGTTGAACCGAAACGGTTAAGAATTTTTCCTGACACGGGATATTGATATTGTCTTTGTGGTTTGCCCAGCCCTGAACTGCTTGCCATAAGCTGTTTTTCTTGCGCCGTTGGTGTGTAAGGTTTTTGGCTTTTTTGTTCCTCTTGGCGTTTTTTCTGTGCTAAGGCTTCACGTTCACGTTTTTCTTGCTCACGAGCCTGCTGTTCCGCGCGCTGGATTTGTTGGCGTAAGGCATTTTCGTTCGCTTTCAAGCTGTCCAATTTATTCTGATCTTTGGCTAAACTTTTATTCAGCTGATTGAGCGTGGATTGGCGTTCGCGCTGCACTTTTTGCAAACTTTGCTGCTGCTTTTTTTGCTCATTGAGCTGATTTTGTTGCTCTTTTTGTTGATCTTGAATATTGGCTTTTTCTTTCTTGAGCTGTGCTTGCGTTTGTTTCAGATCTTCAATTAATGCAAGGCGAGCTTGGTTCATATGATCATAATAAGCCTTCATTCGTTCCGCTTTTTGGGCATCTTCGGAAAACAGTTTTTCCAACATTGAAGGATTAATCCCCGAGCGGTACATTGCATCGATCTGTTTAGCCAGTTTTTCTTTCTGATTTTTTTCTTGTCTTTCTAAGTGTTTGATTTGTTTATCTGTATCCGCCATCATTTTGCGAATTGCTTTTAGGTCAGATTCTGTTTTGCGCAGTTGGCCGACCACGCCGTTAATTTGCAACTCCTGATTTTTTAGGGTGGATTGCAATTTATTTTGTTCACGTTTTTGTTCAGCAATTTTCTGTTCTTGCTGTTTGATCTGTTTTTGAATCGCAGACAGATCAGCGCCTTGCACGGCGAAAGGCAGTGCGCAGGCAAAAAAGAAAAGTGCGGTGATTTTTTTCAACGTTTTTTCTCTCATTAATAAAATTAGAAACTAAAACTGGCGGCTAAAAATGTGCATAACTATACCATTATTTGCGCAAGGCGCTAAATGTTCGGCGGAAAATTTTTGTACAAATCTGAAAATCCTCGCTTAGGGAAAAATCACAACCTAGCAAATCCTTGCGAAAGATCAGGAAAGTAACGCTTTTTCCTTTTAAAAGATTGAAATTTTTGCTATAAAATGCCCAGTATTTTTTCATTAACATTAGGAGATTTTCTATGGAATTAGTGTTTATCCGTCACGGTTTTAGTGAGTGGAATGCAAAAAACTTATTTACTGGCTGGCGTGATGTGAACTTAACCGAACGTGGTGTGGAAGAAGCTAAGGCCGCAGGTAAAAAATTATTAGATGCGGGGTATGAATTTGATATTGCCTTTACTTCTGTATTAACTCGTGCAATTAAAACCTGTAACATCGTGTTAGAAGAATCTAACCAACTTTGGATTCCACAAGTGAAAAGCTGGCGTTTAAATGAGCGTCATTATGGTGCGTTACAAGGTTTAGATAAAAAAGCCACCGCAGAGAAATATGGTGAAGAACAAGTGCATATTTGGCGCCGTTCTTATGATACTTTACCACCATTACTTGATCCAAATGATCCGCATTCTGCGCATAATGATCGTCGTTATGCACTTCTCCCACAAGATGTTGTGCCAGATGGCGAAAATTTAAAAGTTACTTTAGAGCGTGTGTTACCTTTCTGGGAAGATCAAATTGCACCAGCATTGTTGTCGGGTAAACGTGTATTGGTTACTGCGCACGGCAACTCATTGCGCGCTTTGGCAAAACATATCATCGGTATTTCTGATGAAGACATTATGGATTTTGAAATTCCAACAGGTCAGCCGTTGGTGTTAAAACTTGACGATAAATTAAACTTTGTAGATAAATTCTATCTATAATTGTTCTGACAAAAAAAGGTGCGTTTAACGCACCTTTTTATTTTGCTTTTTACTGCCCCTTTTGCACCCAATATTTAAACGGTGTACTTTCTGTTTCGCTTTTAAGTAAGCGATGATCCATAAATTGACAAAAACTTGGAATATCTCTTGTGGTGGCGGGATCGTCGGCAAGAATGAGCAACACTTCCCCTTCTTGCATATGGCGAATTTGCTTGCGTACTAGCATTACCGGTTCTGGGCAACGCAGTCCTTGGGTGTCTAACTGTTGGTGAATATGAATTTCGCTCATTGTTTATTTTTCGTTGAAATGATTTTGTGCGTATAATACCGTTCAATTGAAAATTGGTCAAAATGACAGGATTATGGAATATTTCATCCCGCAAAGTGCGGTGGTTTTTGAAGAAGAAATTAAGAAAAGTCGTTTTATTACTTATCTTAAACATACGGAAGGTTTAGAACAAGCGAAAGCCTTTTGGCAGGAAATTCGTACCCAGCACCCTAATGCGCGCCATCATTGTTGGGCAGCGGTGGCGGGCAAGCCTTCGGATTCTCAATCTTTAGGCTTTTCTGATGACGGCGAACCTGCAGGCACGGCGGGCAAACCAATGCTGAATGCCTTGTTGGGTAGCCAGATTGGTGAGATCAGTGCTGTGGTGGTGCGCTATTATGGCGGAATTTTGCTCGGCACGGGCGGTTTAGTGCGCGCTTATGGCAATGGCGTGCAACAGGCGTTGAAATTGCTCGAAACCACAATGAAAGTGGAACGAGAACATTTTTGTTTAACTTGCGATTATGACCAAATTAACTGGCTGCAACATTTATGCGAGCAGCAAGATGTGTTGATTGAATCGCAAGATTTCCAAGAAAAAGTGCATTTTGTGTTGGCAATTCGTCCTGATAAACGCGCTGCGTTTGAACGAGAATTAACCGAGCGTTCAGCAGGGCAGTTGGCTATCATCGCAATAAAATAAGAGAGAACATTGTGCATATATTATCTATTTTTCGAATTATCGGCATTTTGGTGATGTGCTTTTCAGCCACAATGCTCGTGCCAGCTTTTGTGGCGCTGATTTATGGCGATGGTGGCGGAAAAGCCTTTATGCAAGCCTTTATTGCCAGCTTTTCTTTTGGTACGTTGTTGTGGTGGAGCTGTCATCAACATAAACAGGAATTGCGTGCCAGAGAAGGCTTTCTTATTGTGGTGGCGTTCTGGGTATTGCTCAGTTTATTGGCGGTGATCCCTTTCTTATTATTTGATGAATTAACAATGAGCTTTGCCGATGCCACCTTTGAAGCCTTTTCAGCACTCACTACCACGGGCGCAACGGTGATGTCGGGGCTAGATAATTTACCTAAATCCATTTTATTTTATCGCCAACTTTTGCAATGGCTAGGCGGAATGGGATTGATCGTCTTAGTGGTAGCAGTCGTACCAATTTTGGGCATTGGTGGTAGTCAGCTTTATCGTATTGAATCCTCAGGGCCGCTTAAAGATCAGAAAAATCTTCCCAGAATTGCAGAAGTGGCAAAGTTGTTGTGGATTTTATATTGCGTGCTGACCACTGTGTGTATTATTGCCTATTGGGGCGCGGGAATGTCGCTATTTGACGCGATTTCTCATAGTTTCTCTACCGTGTCTAATGGCGGAATGTCCACCCACGACGCGAATTTAGGCTATTTCAACAATTCCACTATTTACTTTCTGGCTGCCTTTTTTATGCTGGTAGCTGGCTGCAACTTTGGGCTGCACATCACCGCGCTAACCCATTGGAAGCACCAAAGCCTATGGAAAACTTACTGGCACGATCCCGAATTTCGCTTCTTTTGTTTAGTGCAAGGCTTCTTTATTTTGGTGCTATCCCTTGGGCTATACCTTTCTTTCGATAACCTTTCCTTAATTGATGCCTTCGCGCAGGGGAGCGCGCAATCGGCCTCAATGGCGATGACGTCGGGTTACACCTTATTTGATTTCAATCAGTTACCGCCTTTTTTAGGAATGATGCTAGTGTTCGCAGGATTATTGGGTGGTTGTGCAGGTTCAACATCAGGTGGGCTCAAAATGATCCGCGTTTTGGTGGTATGGTTGCAATTTAAGCGCGAGCTAAAATCCCTTGTGCACCCTAACTTAGTCGTTCCCGTAAAATTAGGCGATAATCTCTTGTCTATGCACGTTATCGAACGTATTTGGGCATTTTTAATCGCTTTTTTCTTAACCTTCTGGCTCTGCGTTTTCGCAGCTATTTTATGTGGAATGAGCGCATTTGATTCCATCGGCGCTGTTTTTGCCGCGATTACTAATGCAGGCCCAGGCTTGGGAATGATTAGCACCAGCTTTGCTGACGTGCCAGATAGCGCAAAATATGTTTTTTCTTTCGCAATGGTGGCGGGACGTTTAGAAGTCTTCTCATTATTAGTGCTATTTAGCCCCGCATTTTGGAGAACCTAATGAAAACCTTGATTTTATATTCTAGCTATGACGGGCAAACGCAAAAAATCGCCCAATTTTTGGCAGAAAAGTTAAGCGCAGAAGTGCGTAGTATTAATGAGAATATGGCTGACTTAGCGGAATTTGAACGCATTATTATTGGCGCATCGATTCGTTATGGACACTTTAATAAATTGCTCTATAAATTTATCGAAAAAAACACCTCACTTTTAAATCACAAAAAAACAGCATTTTTCGGCGTCAACCTTACCGCTCGCAAAGCAGATAAAAATACCCCAGAAACTAATGTCTATGTGCGGAAATTTCTACAACGCATTGCTTGGAAGCCCACTTGTGCCGCTGTGTTTGCTGGCGCATTGTTGTATCCCCGTTATGGCTGGTTCGACCGAATGATGATTCGTTTTATTATGAAAATCACTGGCGGCGAAACTGACACCAGTAAAGAAGTTGAATATACCGATTGGCAAAAAGTGGCGGCGTTTGCAGAGCAGATAAAGCTGTTAAGTTAGATAAAAGAAAGTGCGGTAAAAATTTTGCTAATTTTTCACCGCACTTTGTATATTTGTGTAAAGGGACAAATGGATTTTACGTTGCAATATTAGCACCTCAAAAATGTGTTTTCTTCAGTTTTCCCTCGGTTTCCTTCTTTTTCCTACAAGAAAACATTTCTCATACGGCAGTAATCCCTTTAAATTGAATTAAAATTCATTTTTTATGCATATAAAGTTAAAGGTTGTGTTTTATTACTTGACAAGCTAGCTGAAATGTTACAAATTTAACTCACTTTGAATAAGCAAATTTATTGTGCTTGAAATGCTTATTTTGTGATTTTGAAATTTAATGACTAAAACTAAATAAGGAATAATTATGCAAATCAATCGTCGTCGTATGTTACAACTTGCTGCAGCAGGTGTTGCCGCGGGTTTTTTCAATCATAAAGTGCTTGCCGAAACGCAACCGATTACCGCACAGATAACGTTCACGCTACCAAGTGCTGAACATCCTTTATTGTTAAACTTCAATGAAAACTCATTGGGAATGAGTGCCTCTGCGCGTCAAGCTGTGATTAATCATCTTAATTTATCCAACCGCTATCCTGACAGTGAGCGTGAAGGCTTGATTGAAGATATTGCTAAGCGTTTCAATCTTAATACAGAAAATGTAGGATTAGGTAATGGTTCTTCTGAAGCCATTGAGGCTGTGATTTCAGGCTGGATTCAACAAGCGAATGATAAAAAACAAGCGGTACAAGTGATTGCGCCCGATCCAACATTTGGTATTTATGAAGATTATGCTGCAGCTCGCAATATACCTGTAGTAAAAGTTCCGCTAAAAGCAGATCTCTCATTTGATCTTGATGCGATTCGAGCCAAGGCAGATCAATTTGATGGGATTAGCATTATTTATCTTTGTAACCCGAATAACCCAACGGCATTGCTAACACCAAATAGCCAGTTAGCTCCTTGGTTAGATAATATCCCAGCGAATCATCGCTTGTTGATTGATGAGGCTTATGCAGAATATGCAGAAAGCGATCCGCAATTTACCAGTGCGATAGAATGGGCGTGTAAAGGCACTGAACGTTTGGCGGTAACCAGAACGTTTTCTAAATTGTATGCCTTAGCCGGTTTGCGGATTGGTTATATGGTGGCAGCGAAATCAGAAATGGATTATTTACGCCAATTTTTAAGTGCTGATAATACCAACTTAACTGCGGCAGTAGCGGCGCGTGCAACCTTAGCGGATAACGCCTTTTTACAAGAAAGCCGTCGCGTTACAGATGAATCTCGCCGTATGGTGATGAAAGCACTTGATGAATTAGGGCTTACTTATGTGGCAAGCAGTGCGAATTTCATTTTTCATCGCATCAAAGGTGATAGTGTTGAATACGCTAAGAGAATGAAAGCATACAATATTGTGGTTGGTCGTCCTTTCCCACCATTAACGAATTACAATCGTTTAACGCTAGGAACGCCGGAAGAAATGGCATATTTGATTCAGGTATGGAAAGAATTTCGCACAAAAGGCTGGATCTAAATTGAGATCTGAAAAGGATACCAAATAGTATCTTATAAATTTATAGAGTTTATAGGCGGAAAACTTGCTAATTTTCCACCGCACTTTGCCTGATAATTCAGCAGTGTGAGTTCAAAATAATCAGTTGCAATGATTTTTCGTGTTTTTTGCGATTTTTTTGCAAAAAGGGGTTGCAAAGATTTT
>NZ_CBCSDH010000021.1:0-39926 GCF_965138825.1 Avibacterium endocarditidis | reverse complement strand
CTGCCGTTCTTGCAGTAACTTCTGCGATAAAAAACTCCAGCAGTTTTTTCTGTATGGATTTCTTTAATTTACAATGTGTTATCTTCATTTTTGTAGTATAGCATTGTTGCTAATCTACTACAGCCCCAAAATCTTTAAACCACTTTAAAATACAGCGATGAAAGACATTGTGAAAATTGTTCTCACCTAATCGCAGTGTGGAATTCATAGCACTGTTTTAGGAAAATACTGGCATCGGTTGCGTGATCAAGCTTGCCTTGGGACGTTAATAATGGAACGAAAGACAGGAAAAGCATTTTGTTTAAACACAATATTCAAATCAAATTGGTTGGTAAGATCAGTAATAACACTGCAAATCAGGTGGCAAAACTGTTTGCTGTTGCAGCGTTGATTATCGCGTTCGCTGTGTTGTTGGGAATGGGGGCAACATTGCTCAGTTATTTTTAGTAAGTCAATTTTTTCATTCAGCAAAAAATAAGTGCGGTGGAAAATTTGGAAATTTTTCACCGCACTTAATTATTTTGGTTAAATGTGATTATTCTTCTTCTTCAGTAAAGCGAGCGGCTTTGTAACGAGGATTCATCAGATTTTCTAAAGAGAGAATATCATCGAGTTGCTCTTCTGTGAGCAAGCCTCGTTCTAGTACCACTTCGCGCACGCTTCTGCCTGTTTCTGCACAAATCTTACCAACAATATCACCATTGTGGTGGCCGATAAATGGATTGAGATAGGTAACAATGCCGATAGAATTTAATACATAGTTACGGCACACATCTGCGTTCACGGTGATGCCATTTACGCATTTATCACGTAAGTTCACGCACGCATTGCTGAGAAGTGAAATGGATTCAAACATTGCTTGACCAATCACCGGTTCCATTACGTTAAGCTGTAATTGCCCTGCTTCGGCGGCGAAAGTAACGGTGGTGTCGTTACCGATCACTTTAAAGCACACTTGGTTTACCACTTCTGGCACAACAGGGTTTACTTTGGCTGGCATAATAGACGAACCTGCTTGTAATTCTGGCAAGTTGATTTCATTTAGCCCTGCTCTTGGGCCTGAAGATAAAAGGCGTAAGTCATTACACACTTTGGATAATTTCACCGCAGTGCGTTTTAAGGCA
Organism: Avibacterium endocarditidis; assembly: GCF_965138825.1. Taxonomy (NCBI): domain Bacteria; kingdom Pseudomonadati; phylum Pseudomonadota; class Gammaproteobacteria; order Pasteurellales; family Pasteurellaceae; genus Avibacterium; species Avibacterium endocarditidis. The sequence goes on along the minus strand of NZ_CBCSDH010000021.1, from coordinate 38,802 downwards.
CTGTGAACCATCACATAAGCGCCGCAGTCGGAAGTGGCTTCGATTAGGTTTTCAGAAGGCACACAAGGCAATTGACTTACTTCAGCAAGGTATTTCACCGCCAGTTCCGCATAGCCTTCAGGGGTGTTTAAGCCCGTACCAATGGCGGTTGCGCCAAGATTGACTTCAAGCAGTAATTTTGCTGTGCGTTTTAGGTTACGCACTTCTTCTTCCAATAACACGGAGAAAGCTTTAAATTCTTGCCCTACGGTCATTGGCACGGCATCTTGTAATTGGGTGCGTCCCATTTTTAGCACATCGGCAAATTCTTTGGCTTTGGCTTCAAAACCTTTTTGTAGATAACGGATATTTTTCAGCAAGTGCATAATGCTGTTATATACCGCAATGCGGAAGCCCGTTGGATAGGCGTCATTGGTGGATTGGCTGGCATTAACGTGATCCATTGGATCGATAATGTCGTATTCGCCTTTTTTATGCCCGAGCAATTCCAACGCAAGGTTGGCAATCACTTCATTGGTGTTCATATTCACGGAAGTGCCTGCACCGCCTTGATACACATCTGTTGGGAATTGATCCATACAGCGCCCATTTTCTAGCACTTCATCACAGGCTTTGACAATGGCATTGGCAATTTTTTTCGGAATTGCCCCTAGCTCACCATTGGCTAGCGCGGTGGCTTTTTTCACCATCACCATTCCGCGTACAAATTCTGGTACGTCAGAAATGGTATCATCTGAAATGTTGAAATTTTCCATTGCGCGCAACGTGTGAATGCCCCAGTAGGCATCATTTGGTACTTCGCGTTCACCTAATAAATCCACTTCAATACGAGTATTTTTCATAATAATTTCCTTATGCTCGGTTGTTCGTGAAATCATTATAGTCATTTCATTAGGTGAAAAAATTGAGCTAGATCACATTGCGAAAAAGGGAACTAAGATATTAATTTATCGCTAGAATTAGATTTTTTTGTGCTTCAAGGCGGAAAGCATTTTATCGCCTTAACAGGAAAGCGAAAAAATGTTCCTTAAACTTAATGCAATGCCGTCTTCATCATTGCTCGCAGTAATTTGTTTGGCAATGCGTTTAATTTCCTCTGGTGAATTGCCCATTGCAATACCTAAGCCCACATATTGCAACATATCGAGATCATTAAAATTATCCCCAAAAGCAATGATGTCTGCTTTATCTACGGCAGCTCGCTGTGCCATAAATTTAATGGCATTGGCTTTGGTCGCCGCTTTGTTCATTATTTCTAAATATTCTTTTTTAGAACGGTGAATAGAAAGCTGTGGAAATTGTTGTTTGAGCAAAGGTTCAATCTGCTCAATCTGTTCCGCTTCTCCCATTAATAAAATTTTGTGAACATTGCTTAAATGTTGCGGTTTTTCTTTTGCTGCTAGCCCTGTGATTTCACTTTCTTGCTTAATCCAATGGCTGTCTAAATCTGTGGTAACCCAATCAAGATGAGAATAATAACTCACTGAAAGCGTAGGGTGCTGGGCTAAGATCTGTTCCAGTTGAGGCAAAAGCGTATTTTCTAAGGTGATGGAATAAAGTGCGGTGAGATTTTTGTCTAAAATTAATGCCCCGCTGTAGCAGACAATTTCATTTTCATTATAAAGTTGTTCCATATAAGGCAAAATGGCGTAAGGGGGGCGAGCGGAAACAGGAATAAAAGGAATGCCTTGCTGCATAATGCGCTGTATGGCTTGTGCCGTTGATGGGCTAATTTGATGTTGGCTATTTAGCAAGGTGCCGTCCATATCTGAGAAAACCATTTTGTATGCCATTGTCTTTACTCCTGTCTTTACTCCTTTTCGAGCCAAATTGCGTTTTCATTCTAAAAATCCCTCAGCAAAAAGTAAAGGTTATGTAAATAGCTTCTCTTTTCTTCGTTTCTTTTTGTGACACAGATCATATTTTCAACAAAAAGACGTTTAATCTGCCAAAAATTAGGATTACACTTTCTGAGTATTTGCAATCGGTTGCATTGCTTTACTTATTTTGCTGAAACGTTTTTTCAAACAAATTTGGAGGTTATATGACCCATATTATTGTTGCAACGCACGGTAAATTTTCAGAAGAACTAGTAAATTCAGCGGCAATGGTTTACGGCGAAGATGAAAATACCCACGTTGTAACCTTTTTACCGGGTGAGGGTGGAGAGCATTTAGTCGAGAAATATCAGGCGATTATTGCCCAATTACCAGAAAATGAACCCGTTCTATTTTTGGTGGATTTATTTGGTGGTAGCCCTTATAACGCGGCAAGCCGTGTTGCCACAATGCGTGGAGAAAATACAGATATTGTAACTGGCGTGAATTTGCCAATGCTACTTGAGGTGTTAGACGCGAAAGACGACGCTTCTCTCGCGGAATTAGTGAGTACGGCAAAAGAAGTGGGCGTAGCGGCAGTGCGTTCGTTCCAGCCTGAGAAAACCACAACAAAACAGGTAGCGCCTGCTCAAGTTGCCACTTCAGAAACACCAAAAACTTCAGAAAAAAGCACCGCACTTACTGGCAATATGAATATTTCTTTATTACGCATTGATAGCCGTTTGATTCACGGTCAGGTGGCGACCTCTTGGGCGAAAGCAGTGAAGTGCGAGGCGATTTTTGCGGTGAGTGACGAAGTGTCTGAAGATCCAATCCGCCGTGATTTGCTCTTGCAAGTTGCGCCAGAACATTTGAAATCCTATGTGATTCCCGTAGAAAAAGCCATTAAGGTTTACCACAATCCGAAATATGCAGGGAAGAATATTCTGTGGCTGGTAACCAATCCAACAGATATTGTTCGCCTAATTGAAGGGGGCGTGAAAGTGGATAAAGTGAATGTGGGCGGTATGACTTATAAAGAAGGCAATCAGCAGCTTTCACAAGCGGTTACCGTAAACCAACAAGATGTGGAAGCGTTCCGTAAATTATTAGATTTAGGGGTTGATCTGAGCTTGCAACAAGTGGCAAGCAGCCCGAAAGAACCATTAACCAAACAAAAACTTGACGCATTAAAATTCTAATTAAGAGGACTTATTTATGACGACTATGGAAATTATCCTCGTTACCCTTGTTGCCGCAATTTGCGGTATGGGGAGCGTGTTAGATGAAAGACAAACTCACCGTCCACTAGTGGCTTGTACGCTGATTGGTTTGGTGCTAGGTGATATTACTTCTGGCGTTATTATTGGCGGTACGCTTGAAATGCTTGCGCTTGGCTGGATGAACGTTGGGGCGGCAATGGCGCCTGATGCAGCTTTAGCCTCGGTGATCGCAGCTATTTTGGTGATCAAAGGTGGGCAAGATAAAGGTACAGCCATTGCCATCGCTATTCCTGTGGCGGCGGCTGGGCAGGTGCTAACCATTTTTGTGCGAACCCTCACGATTTTCTTACAACATAAAGCCGATGATTTTGCTAAACAGGCGAATTTCAGAGGTATTGAACTATGCCATTTTTCAGGCTTAGCCCTACAAGCGTTAAGGGTAGCTATTCCAACTTTCTTCGTGGCATTAGTGGCAGGCACAGATACCGTAACCACGGCTTTAAATGCGATTCCTGAAGTGGTAACTCGTGGCTTACAAATTGCAGGGGGCTTCATCGTGGTTGTGGGTTATGCAATGGTGATTAATATGATGCGTGCTGGCGCATTAATGCCGTTCTTCTTCGTGGGCTTTGTGATTGCCTCATTCTCTAACTATAACCTTGTTGGTTTAGGGTTATTAGGCGCTTGTTTAGCATTAATTTATATTCAATTAAACCCGCGTTTTAATCAGGCAACCCTGCCTGCTGCAAGTGCGAAAAAAGAACTTGCCGATGATGAACTTGAAGGTCTATAAGAGAAGGAATTGATTATGTCAGAGAAAAAACAATTAACTAAAGCGGATATTCGTAGCACTTACTGGCGTTCGACATTTTTATTAGGCTCATTTAACTTTGAGCGTATGCAAGCAATGGGATTTTGTGTATCAATGATCCCCGCAATCAAACGCTTATATAGCAAAAAAGAAGATCAAGCCGATGCGTTAAAACGCCACCTTGAATTTTTTAATACGCAACCTTGGGTTGCTTCGTCAATCATTGGTGTAACAGCAGCAATGGAGCAAGAGCGTGCTAACGGCGCGACAGACATTGATGACGCAGCGATTAGCGGTGTAAAAGTGGGACTAATGGGGCCATTAGCTGGCGTGGGTGATCCTATTTTCTGGGGAACATTACGCCCTGTTCTCGCCGCCTTAGGGGCAGGTTTAGCCATTAGCGGAAGCCTATTAGGGCCATTGCTATTCTTTATCGGCATTAACATTTTCCGTGCCTTAACCCGTTGGTATGGCTTCCATTATGGTTATGCGAAAGGAACGGAAATTGTGCAAGATATGGGCGGTGGTCGCTTACAAAAACTCACCCAAGGGGCATCTATTCTGGGGTTATTTGTAATGGGGGCGCTGGTATCCAAATGGACAACCATCAATATTCCACTTGAACTCTCGCGCTATGTCAATTCGCAAGGGCAAGAAGTGGTAACAACAGTGCAAAGCGTGTTAAATGAACTGCTTCCGGGGCTTGCCGCCTTAGGTTTAACTTTCTTGTGTATGTATTTATTGCAGAAAAAAATCAACGCAATGTACATTATTTTTGCCTTGTTTGGTGTGGGCATTGTGGGATACTATTTCGGTATTTTAGCCTAACTAAAATTTACTAAAGGGCGGTGTTAAAAACCGCCTTTTTTATTAGAGTAAACAAATTCACAATGATAATAAAAAGGAATGTTTGATGAAGTTAAAAGATCTAATTAATCCGCCAGAAAATGAAAGCTATTTAAAAAATAGTTCTAAATTAATCACCGCACTTTTTATTATTGGCGGAATTGCCTACTACCCAACTAAAGGCTACGGCACGGTGATTGCCCTTGTGATCGCCTTAATGATATTAGTCGGACAAAAATTATTACTTTCACAAATTAATAAAGATTTTGCTGATATGTATTTTGCCAAAGAACAATTTGAAAAACTTGGCAATAAAACCTATTTAGAATTTATTGTCGCTCGTTCGAGCCAAATTTTACAAGACAATAAAGTGTTATCGGAAAAAGGAAAGCAAGAATTAAACGCATTGCAACAATACGCCACTTCAGCTTTAGCAAAGCGCCAATGATATTATTTTCAAGAATAAAAAATAGGCTTAAAAAATTTAAGCCTATTTTTATTAAAATTTAGAAAAAAGCACCGCACTTTTAGTTTGGCAATTCTGGGAATAACATTTTAATCACGTCCAAAGTGAGGCGGCGGGATTTTCCTGAGTAAGGGAAAATGTGCATCATCATCATTGGGTTAAAGTTGGCTTCGATTACGCCCCAAGATTGTAAGCTTGGCTCAGCGGGCTTGTGGAGATCCGGAATAATGAGATCCACGCCACAAACTGCCGCGCCCATTGCCTTGGTAATGCCAACAGCGAGCGCTTTATAGCTTGGGTGCATTTCATCGGTCATATCAATGCTATCACCGCCTGTGCTGATATTTGAATTTGCGCGTAACTGTACAATACGCCCTGCTTCAGGAATACTATCCACCGTTAAGCCTTGCTCTTTGAGTTGCAGTTTTTCAATATCGCCAAGGGCAATGTTTTTCAATGGTGTACGACTGCCATCGCCACGCAATGGGTGATCGTTTTTCGCCGCGACCAATTCTGCTACGCTATGTTTGCCATCACCCACCACATTGGCTGGCACGCGTAATAGCACGGCAAGGGTTTCATCACCTAGCACGAAGAAACGATATTCCGTGCCGCTTAGATAATCTTCCACCATCACTTCTTTATCTTCACGGAAGGCAATTTCAATGGCTTTCGCAAAATCTTCACGGTTGCTGACCCCTTGTTGGAAAATGGTGATGCCTAAACCATAATTGGTAGATTTTGGCTTAATTACCACGGCGCGCCCTTCAAATAAGCCGTAATTCGCAATAGCTTGTTCGGCGGAGGTAAATTCCAAACTTTGTGGCACGTTAAAGCCTGCTTTATGCAACACTTTTTTGGTTACCACTTTGTTTTCCATAATTAATGGTGAAATGTAGCTGTCTTTTGAGGTCATATTGCCGTTTTTCACATATTCAATATGATCGCCTACTTGCAAGCAAAGGAACTGATCCTGCTCGTCCAAAATTTCTGTTTTAATACCTTTTTGGATCAAGTCAAACAATAACGCTTGGGTGGATAATTCCATATTATCAAAGGCTTCCAATGCATAAAAACGCTCAAAAGCATTGGCTTTATATTGTTGCGCAAGGGCTGCCCCAAGTTTTTGGTAATCACCTGCTTTTTCAATGGCTTGCACTAAACGTCCGCCAAGGGTTAAAGCAGGATCGGCAAACTGTTGTAATTTTTGTTGCACGATTTCACTGATTTCTTGCGGAGCCTGAATCTCTTGCAACATGGCTAATAATTGATTTAATAATTGTTCACCTTCTGCGGCATATTGGGTTGGTGAAAGGGGATTTTCTAGTGCTACTTCAGCCAATCTTACCTTGCCTAATTCCACACCATTTTGATCCACGGTTTCATCAAGCCAAATCATTAATAAGACGAAATAATGGATAAATTTCGCATCGCTGAGGGTGATACCGTATTGATCGAACGGGTTAAGATCGAACAAGCGAAACTCTAAATATTGAATACCGTTGTTGAGCAATTCGCGGGCTTTTTTCGCGCCACGCAAACGCACATTGGAATAAAATTCTTTTTCGGCAATGAGCTTGCCTGTTTTCACCCAATGCTCAAGGCTTTCCACATAGCTTTCAATGCTATCAAAAGACACTTTAATTTCAGGATCATTCACATAGCCATATTGGCTTGAGCGCAGGCTGCGAACATATTGCCCTGCTTTTAATGGGCTACCTTGTTTGAAATAATTGTCTTGCACCGTTGGTGTTGCGGCCAGCAAATAAAGTAAAACCCACTGATAACGAAGGAAATTCTTCGCCATTTTGAGATATAAATCGTTCTGAAATTGCACCGCACTTTGATATTCTGACTGTGCTTTAAAAAGGGTCTGTACCAGTTCAGGATCAAGCTGGAAGTTGTAATGAATCCCACTCACCATTTGCTTATTTTTGCCATAAGATTTCACTAAATGCTCGCGGTAAGCCACATCTTCGGCATTGTCTAATTGTGCCACTTGAATTTGATCTTCAGGTGGCAAGCCTGCTGGCATACTTAGAGGAAACAAATATTCATCTTCAGGAATGGAACGTAACACCACTTGATGAATGGCAGAAAGCCAACGCAGGCTATCTTCCAATTTATGCTGTGGCGGGGTGATCATTTCCACTTGGCTTTCAGCAAAATCCGTTTGAATATAAGGGTGATACGATCGATTGCCAAAAACCTTAGGGTGTTCAGTGGTTACGATAGAGCCGTCTGCGTGTACACGCTGGCTCTCTTTTTCAATCCCAAATGAGCCTTGTTGGAATAACAGCCCAAGATGGTTTTGCTTAATGGTTTGTTGGATTTTCATATTTTTCCTTCTATTCAAGGTTAGGACAATGCTGACTATTATCTAAGCTCATTACTAAAAAGGCAAAAACTAAATCTTTATGAGTTATAGCGATTTGATCTTAAACAAATCACGACATATTTCGCCATAAAATAGATAGGCGGATTTTACTCCGCCCCAATTAAATCTTAGTTAGTTTTTGCTTAGCGATGCTTAATGCTCTTCTCTTGCGTGGTTTAAGCTGTATTTTGGAATTTCCACCACAAGATCTTCATTGCCAATTTGGCATTGGCAGCTTAAACGGCTATCTACTTCTAAGCCCCAAGCCTTATCTAGCATATCGTCTTCCGCTTCGCTGCTTTCATTTAAACTATCAAAGCCTTCGCGAATAATCACGTGGCAGGTGGTGCAAGCGCAGGATTTATCGCAAGCGTGTTCAATTTCAATGCCGGCATCTAATGCCACATCTAATAAATTATCCCCTTCGGCGGCGTCCACCACCATTCCTTCCGGACAAAGGGTTTCGTGAGGTAAAAAAATCACTTTAGCCATAATCACTATTCCTTAAAATTCTCAATTTCATCAATAGAATGCCCTGAAAGTGCCGTTCTGATGGATTTATCCATACGGCGTGCAGCAAATTCTTGCGTGGCACGATCCAAGGCTTTAATGCCTTGCTTAATGGCAAGGCTATCTTCTTGTTGTACTAATTCTTGCAGCGAAATTAACGCATTTTTCACCGCACTTAATTCTTCATCATTCAGCAGACTTTCGTCCTGTTGCAAGGCAGAATGCACGCTTTCAATCACACGGGTTGCTTCCACGCGCTGTTCCGCTAATAAACGTGCTTGAATGTCTTCTTTGGCATTTTCCATTGAGGCTTTCAGCATTGCGGCAATTTCTTCATCGGTTAGCCCGTAAGAGGGTTTCACCTGAATGGAGGATTGCACGCCAGTGGATTTTTCCATTGCGGTTACACTCAGCAAACCGTCTGCGTCCACTTGGTAGGTTACGCGAATATGCGCAGCCCCTGCTGCCATTGGCGGAATACCACGCAAGGTAAAACGCGCTAGGGAGCGGCAATCTGCCACCATTTCACGCTCACCTTGCACAATATGCACGCTCATTGCGGTTTGACCGTCTTTAAAGGTGGTGAACTCTTGCGCTCTTGCCACAGGAATGGTGGTGTTGCGTGGAATGATTTTTTCCACTAAACCGCCCATTGTTTCAATCCCTAAGGAAAGCGGAATCACGTCCAATAGCAACATTTCGCTATCTGGCTTGTTGCCCACTAAAATATCCGCTTGAATCGCCGCCCCAAGTGCTACAACTTTATCAGGATCGATAGCGGTTAATGGCTCACGTTGGAAAAACTCGCCCACTTTTTCACGCACAAATGGCACACGGGTTGAACCACCCACCATCACCACTTCACGCACATCTTGTGGACTGATGCCTGCATCTTTTAATGCACGGCGACAGGCCATTAATGAGCGCTTCAGCAACGGCTCAATGAGCTGATTAAAGGTTTCGCGGCTAAGCTCGCCTTGCCAATTTTGATATTCAACGCGGCTGCTTTGCGCGTCAGACAACGCGGTTTTCAGCTGTTTCGCTAAGTTCCAAAGCTCACGGGTTTGTTGATCATTTTGCGGTGCAATGCCAGATTGTTCCACGATCCAATCGGCGATCAGATGATCGAAATCATCACCGCCCAATGCCGTATCACCGCCCGTAGCCAGCACTTCAAACACGCCTTTGGATAAACGTAAAATGGAAATATCAAAAGTGCCGCCGCCTAGATCGTAAACTGCAATGACACCTTCTTGTCCGCTGTCTAAGCCATAGGCAATGGCGGCTGCGGTGGGTTCATTAAGTAAACGTAATACGTTTAACCCTGCCAATTTCGCTGCATCTTTGGTGCTTTGACGTTGTGCGTCATCAAAATAGGCTGGCACGGTGATCACCGCCCCTTGCAATTCGCCGCCGAGGCGTTTTTCTGCAAGTGCGGTCAATTTTTTCAGAATTTCGCTTGAAACTTCAATGGGGCTACGCACACCTTGCGCGGTTTCAAATAAAGGCAAACCATTTTCGCTTTGCTGAAAACGGTAAGGCAAATTCGGATAACGATGCTGCACGTCCGCCAATGAACGGCCGATTAAACGCTTAACAGAAATAATGGTATTTTGCGGATCAAGACTGGCTAATTCCCCGGCTTCATACCCCACAAGCACGGGCTGGTTGGCAGAAAAATTAACAATTGAAGGCGTTAATGCACGCTCTTTTTCGTCCAATAAAATTTCTGCCATTCCACTGCGCACGGTGGCAACAAGGGAATTGGTTGTGCCAAGATCAATGCCCACCGCTAATTTGTGTTGGTGCGGCGCGCTGGTTTGTCCTGGTTCCGCAATTTGTAATAAAGCCATTGTTATTCTCTTTAAAAATCCATTAAGTTGTCTTCAATGCGTTCAACTTCAAGTAACAGTTTTTTGATGAAACGTAAACGATCCGTCAGCATTTGTGCCTTTGCCCAATCTTGCGCAGAAAGTGCGGTATTTAATAGGATTAAAATTTCCTGCCGTTGTGCGCTGATTTGATCGGAAAACTGCATTAGCGCATCGCTGTCTTTCTGCTGTTCAATATCTTCAAGCTCTTCGCGCCATTGCATTTGTTGCATTAAAAATGCCATATCTTGGCTGGTTTTTTCTTCCACATTTTGGTTGCCTAAATGCAAGGCAATAATGCTATCAGCACGGGCAATGGGATCTTTTAATATTTGCAAGGCATCATTCACTTCTGCCGATTTTTGCATTGCTAAACGCTGTTCTTGCGTTGAACGATGTGCAAAATTATCGGGATGCAGGGATTTTTGCAATGCCAAATAACGGTTATTCAAGAGATCAAGATCAAGTGAAAATGCCACTGGCAAATCAAACAATGCAAAAGGATTGTTCATTGGTGTTCCTATTAAACGTTAAAACTTTCGCCGCAGCCACATTCATCTTTCACGTTAGGATTGGTGAATTTGAACCCTTCGTTTAAGCCTTCTTTGACAAAATCCAGTTGTGTGCCGTTGAGATACACCAAGCTTTTGGTATCCACGATTACTTTCACACCGTGATCTTCAAAAACTTGATCGTCTTCGTTTAAGGTATCCACAAATTCAAGCACATAAGCCAAGCCTGAACAGCCTGAGGTTTTAATGCCTAAGCGTAACCCAATGCCTTTGCCACGGTTAGCAAGGAAGGTTTTGACGCGATTTGCTGCACTTTCGGTTAATGTTACGCTCATAAGGTTCTCCACAAAATGATGAAAAGTGCGGTTAAATTTCACCGCACTTTTATTTGCTTAAATTATTCGCCGCGTTTTGCTTTGTAATCAGCGATAGCTGATTTAATGGCATCTTCTGCCAAAATGGAGCAATGCACTTTTACTGGTGGAAGTTCTAATTCTTCCGCAATTTGGCTATTTTTGATGGCTTGAGCTTCATCAAGAGATTTGCCTTTCACCCACTCAGTGATCAATGAGCTTGAAGCAATGGCTGAACCGCAGCCGTACGTTTTGAATTTTGCATCTTCAATAATGCCGTCATCATTCACTTTGATTTGTAACTGCATTACATCGCCACAAGCAGGCGCGCCCACCATTCCGCTTCCCACGGTTGGATCTTTTTTATCGAATGAACCTACGTTACGCGGGTTCTCATAATGATCGATTACTTTGTCGCTATATGCCATTTTTCTGTTCCTTTTGCTAAATTAATGGTGAGTCCACTCAATTGAGTTAAGATCAATGCCTTCTTTGAACATATCCCATAATGGGGATAATTCTCTTAATTTTTCCACCGCACCTTTCACCAGATTGATGGTGTAATCAATTTCTTCTTCGGTGGTGTAACGTCCCACAGTAAAGCGGATTGAGCTGTGTGCAAGCTCATCGTTTAGACCTAAAGCACGCAACACATAAGACGGCTCAAGGCTGGCTGAAGTACAAGCTGAACCTGATGAAACGGCAATATCACGCAATGCCATCATTAAACTTTCACCTTCCACATAGTTAAAGCTGATGTTTAGGTTGTTGTCCACACGGTGTTCCATTGAGCCATTCACATAGGTTTCTTCGATGTCTTTTAAGCCGTTGTACAAACGATCACGCAATGCTTTTAAGCGTGGCATTTCGGTTGCCATTTCTTCTTTACAAATGCGATAGGCTTCGCCCATACCCACAATTTGGTGAACAGGCAATGTACCAGAACGCATACCACGTTCGTGGCCGCCACCGTGAATGATCGCTTCTAAACGAACGCGCGGTTTACGGCGTACATATAACGCACCAATCCCTTTTGGCCCGTAAAGTTTGTGGCTTGACATAGACATTAAGTCCACGTTCAATTCCGCTAAATTAATCGGCAATTTACCCACGCTTTGTGTTGCATCGGTGTGGAAAATAATTTTACGCTCACGGCACAGATCGCCAATGGCTTTAATATCTTGGATCACACCAATTTCGTTATTAACGTGCATAATAGACACTAAAATGGTGTCGTCACGCATTGCATTTTTTAATTCTTCTAAGTCGATTAAACCGTCTGATTTCGGTGTTAAGTAGGTAACTTCAAAGCCTTCACGTTCTAACTGACGGCAAGTATCTAGCACCGCTTTGTGTTCTGTTTTGCAGGTGATAATGTGTTTGCCTTTGCTTTGATAAAAATGCGCTGCACCTTTAATTGCAAGGTTGTCGGCTTCTGTCGCTCCAGAGGTGAACACGATTTCACGGCTATCCGCACCGATTAAATCGGCAATGTGATTACGCGCCACATCAACGGCTTCTTCCGCTTGCCAACCGAATTTATGAGAACGGGACGCAGGGTTCCCGAACGTGCCTTCGATGGTTAAAAACTCCATCATTTTTTTCGCGACACGCTCGTCCACAGGGCAAGTTGCCGCATAATCCAAATAAATAGGTAATTTCATTCTACACTCCTAAAAAAATCTATTATTTTGCACCGCACTTTATTTATTAAAGCTAAGGGCTTTATTTTTAAGGCGAAGGATTTTGACGATAAAACACTAAGCGTTTTCGTTTAGCATCACTAAATTGTCAAAATCTTTATGATGACGGTGCTGAGGCTTTTCCTGATGATGTTTTTCCACCAGTTCCGCCAAAGTAATTTCATTTAAAAAATTTTCAATTCGCTGGCTGAGTTCGTCCCATAAAGAATGGGTTAAACATTGCTGCCCGCCTTTGCAATCCCCTTGTCCTAAGCAACGGGTTACGGTGATATTTTCATTCACCGCAGCGATGATCATTCCAATAGAAATTTTATCGCTTGGTTGCCCAAGCTGATACCCCCCACCGGGGCCACGCACACTTTTCACCAAACCGTGGCGGCGTAATTTTGCGAATAATTGTTCTAAATAAGAAAGGGAAATATGCTGTCTTTCTGAAATATCAGCCAAGCTAACAGGGCCATTTTCAGTATTTAATGCAATATCTAAAATCGCAGTTACAGCATAACGACCTTTTGACGTTAATTTCATCTTCTACTTCCTTCTAGCAATTAGGCGGTTATCTTACATAACCTTCTAAATTAGTCAACTATTCCCTATTGAAATTTCCGCTTTTTTCCACCGCACTTAACATTCCGCGTAGGATATTTAATTCATTTTTTTCCACTTCGGCGCGCAGATATAAACGTCTTAATTTTTGCATAACACCTTGATTTTGAATGAAACCTAGCTGTTGATAAAGGCGTTCCGTATGGGCAAAAAAGTATTCTAATTCCTGTGCCGTTGGATAGGTGTTTTCTATTGATGAAAGTGATAAATCCACGTCTTTTTTATTTTCTTCCAACCACGCCATTCGCAATTCATAGCATATTAATTGCACTGCCATTGCTAAATTCAGCGAAGAATAATCAGGATTGGCAGGAATGGTTAAATGATAACGACATTTCAGCAATTCTTCATTGGTTAGCCCAATACGTTCGCGCCCGAACACGATGGCGACTTTATGTTGTTTCGCAAAGGCAACCGCTTTTTCCGCACAAGCACGGGGTTCAAGTAAGGTGCTTTGCAAATGGCGCAGGCGAGCGCTTGTGCCAATAACAAATTCACAATCCGCTACGGCTTGATCAAAGGTCGGCACGATAACCGCATTCTTCACCACATCATCAGCTCCCGCCGCTAATGCAATGGCTTGCTCATCAACAGTTTGTTTTGGTGCAACGAGATAAAGCTGGCTTAATCCCATTGTTTTCATTGCGCGTGCTGCTGATCCAATATTGCCGCTATGAGAGGTTTCTACTAGCACAATGCGAATATTTTCTAACATTTTGATTCTGCATTATCTGACTACAAATTGTGGGTATTCTAGCACAATACCCACAAAGTGCGGTCAGAAATAGGAAAATTTTTCGCGCCCAACAGGGTTTTTCTCGCTTTTTGCTTAAAAAATCACTATAATTCGTGGCCTTAAATGATGTTCTTTAAAATCTGGTGGAAATATGAATCCAATGTTAAATATCGCTATTCGTGCGGCACGAAAAGCGGGCAATATTATTGCTAAAGGTTATGAACGCCGTGATGATATTCAAGCGGTGGCAAAAAGCGCGAATGATTTTGTTACCAATATTGATAAAGCTTCTGAAGCAGCTATTATTGATGTGATCCAAAAAGCCTATCCTGACCATACCATTATTACTGAAGAAAGTGGTGCGTTAGAAGGTAAAGAAAGCGATGTGCAATGGGTGATTGATCCACTAGATGGTACGACAAATTTCATCAAAGGATTACCGCACTTTTCGGTTTCTATCGCGGTTCGTGTGAAAGGCAGAACCGAAGTTGGCGTGGTTTATGATCCTATCCGTAATGAACTCTTCACCGCTGTGCGTGGACAAGGCGCAAAAATCAACGAACTGCGTCTGCGTGCAGAAAACACCAAACGTGAATTGCAAGGCGCAATCTTAGCTACCGGTTTCCCATTCAAAAAAATGTCGGCAATGCCAACGCAATTTGCAATGATGAGCAATCTTGTCAATGAAGGAAAAGTGGCTGATTTCCGTCGTACTGGCTCAGCAGCGTTAGATATGTGCTATGTGGCTGCTAACCGTGTTGATGGCTATTTTGAAATGGGCGTGAAAGCTTGGGACATTGCAGCAGGTGATCTTATCGCCCGCGAAGCTGGTTGTTTAGTCACGGATTTTGAAGGCGGACACAGCTATTTAACTTCAGGCAACGTAGTAGCCGCCCCTGCGCGTTTAGTAAAAGAAATCTTAAACCAAATTCAGCCTTGTTTAGCCGTTGCTCGCTAAACAACGCATTTTTAATCTAAACCTCTTAAATTAGCTAAATCGGAAAATAGGCGAGTGAATAACTTGCCTATTTTTTTAGAAGAAAGATAAAAAAATCCCCTCATTAAAGAGGGGATAAGATGAAATTCATTTTGAATGATGAATTAGATGTTTACTTTTTTCTCAAAACGCTCTGCTGCGTAATCCCAGTTCACCACGTTCCAGAATTCTTTAATGTAGTCTGGACGGCGGTTTTGGAATTTTAAGTAGTATGCGTGTTCCCAAACATCTAAACCGAAAATTGGGTAGCCTTCGCAACCTGCGATTTCTTTACCCATTAACGGGCTGTCTTGGTTTGCTGTGGAAACTACTTCTAATTTACCGTTGTTTAACACTAACCACGCCCAGCCAGAACCGAAACGAGTTGCAGCTGCTTTTTCAAATTCTGCTTGGAATGCTTCCACAGAACCGAAATCACGGATAATGGCGTCTTTTAACGCGCCTTGTAAGGTAGTGCCTTTTTTCAAGCTTTTCCAGAACAAGCTATGATTAACGTGGCCACCGGCATTATTGCGTAAACCTGTGCGTTTATCTGCTGGCACTTCTGCTAATTTGGTGATTAACTCACCCGGGCAAAGTTCAGTAAATTGCGGTAACGTTTCTAAAATGGCGTTAGCGTTGTTCACATAAGCTTGGTGGTGTTTGCTGTAGTGAATTTCCATTGTTTGCGCATCGAAATGTGGTTCTAATGCATCGTAGGCATAGCCTAGTTCAGGTAGAGTGTAAGCCATAAAATTTTCCTTCTTAAAATAATCATTAGGTACTAAATTCTTGCGTATTCTAGCAAGAAACTTGATTAAGATCATTAAAAGTTTAAATTTCTAGCGAAAAATAAATAGGGCAGAAAATCTGCCCTAACTCTCTTTTCCTTTTTAAGCTTCTTGCTGTGCTTTCACTGCGGCAACCGCCACCATATTGATAATACGGCGAACGGAAGAGGCAGAGGTTAAAATATGCGCGGTTTTATTTACACCCATTAAGATTGGCCCAATGGTGATTGGTGTTGCGGTGCCTTGTAGTAAGTTAAGGCTGATACGCGCCGCTTCCATTGTTGGCATAATTAGCAAGTTTGCTGCGCCTTTTAACGGGCTATCTGGCATCACTTCGTTGCGTAAACTTTCGGAAAGCGCAATGTCGCAGTGCATTTCACCATCAATGATTAATTCTGGCGCTTTTTCACGCACAAGTTTTAACACTTCACGCATTTTCACTGCATTTTCATCATTGAAGCTACCATAATTAGAATGGGAAACCAACGCCACTTGTGGCTCGATACCAAAACGGCGAACTTCTGCCGCAGACATTAAGGTGATTTCCGCTAATTCTTCTGCCGTTGGATTTGGATTAACGAACGTATCGGCGATAAACAAGTTGCCTGTTGGTAACACCAAACCATTCACAGTAGCAGGAATTGCGCCTGCTTTCACACCAGTGAAATCTTTGATTGCGCCTAAGTGAGAAGCATAAGGCCCAACCAATCCGCAGAGCATTGCATCGGCTTTGCCAAGTTCTAACAACACTGTGCCAAGTGCGGTCGGATTATGCAACATTTTACGTTTTGCGCCTGATGGCGTCATTCCTTGGCGTTTTAACTTGTCGTGATAACGTTGCCAGCATTCGTCATAGTAAGGATTGTTTTCGATGTCGATAATGTCAAAATCACGTCCCGCTTCAAGATGTAAGCCAAGTTTTTTGATTTTCTCTGCGATGATATGCGTGCGTCCTAGCAACACAGGTTGTGCAATGCCTAAAGTGGCAATTTCTTGCACGGCGTGAAGCACGCGCGTTTCTTCACCATCTGTCAGTAAGACACGTTTTTTGTCTTGTTTCGCTTGGGCGAACACTGGTTTCATAAATAAATTCGTTTTGTAAACGAATTGAGTGAGTTTTTCTAAATAGGCATCAAAATCTTCAATCGGACGGGTTGCCACGCCGCTATCCATCGCCGCTTTCGCAACCGCTGGGGCAATTTTCACAATAAGACGCGGATCGAATGGTTTTGGAATTAAATAATCTGGCCCAAAAGAAATTTCCGCGCCACCATAGGCGGAAGTAACCACTTCGCTTTGCTCTGCCAAGGCGAGATCGGCAATGGCGTACACCGCGGCTAATTTCATTTCTTCATTAATGGTGGTGGCGCTCACATCTAATGCACCACGGAAAATGAATGGGAAACAAAGCACGTTATTCACTTGGTTTGGATAGTCTGAACGGCCTGTACAAACAATCGCATCAGGGCGAACTTCTTTGGCAAGTGGCGGTAAAATTTCAGGTTCTGGGTTTGCCAAAGCAAGAATTAGCGGATTTGGCGCCATCACTTTAACCATTTCTTGGGTCAATGCGCCCGCCGCGGAACAGCCAAGGAAAATATCACAATTCGGCATTGCGTCTGCCAAGGTGCGCGTGCCGTTATCTTCAATGGCGTAAAGCTTTTTGGTTTCGTCCATTCGTTCATCACGGCCTTTGAAAATCACGCCTTTGGAATCGCACACGGTGATGTGTTCTTTTTTCATTCCAAGGGAAACCAACAAGTTCAAGCAAGCGATAGACGCCGCTCCGGCGCCTGAAGCCACCAGTTTGACGTCCTCAATTTTTTTATTCACAATGCGTAGCCCATTGATGACCGCAGCCGCTGAAATAATGGCTGTGCCGTGCTGATCATCGTGGAATACCGGAATATTCATTCGCTCACGCAATTTTTGTTCAATGTAAAAACACTCTGGGGCTTTGATGTCTTCAAGGTTAATCCCGCCGAACGTTGGCTCAAGTGCGGCGATAATTTCGACTAATTTATCAGGATCTTTTTCATCAATTTCAATATCAAACACATCTACGCCAGCGAACTTTTTAAATAGCACGCCTTTCCCTTCCATTACGGGTTTGCCTGCTAAGGCGCCGATATTACCTAAGCCTAGCACCGCCGTTCCATTAGAAATTACCGCAACGAGATTGCCGCGAGCGGTGTATTTATAAGCATTGGCAGGATCTTTTTCAATTTCTAAACAAGGCTCTGCCACTCCCGGTGAATAAGCTAAAGCAAGATCACGCTGTGTGGCGAGAGATTTGGTTGGGGTAACTTCAATTTTTCCCGGCTTTGGAAATTCGTGGAAATCAAGCGCCGCTTGGCGTAATTGTGCGTCCATAAAACAGTCCTTATAACAATTTGAAAAGGTTGTGAGAATAATTCAACGCCCTATTATAGGCGAAAAAATCAGAAAATCTGTGATTTACAACACATTATTTACAATTCATTCACAAAATCAACCGCACTTTTGTTTTCGGTGTAGCTAGGGGCTTCTCACCAAGAGAAGCACTCTTGATTTTGAACAGCCCCTAGGGTTTTATGCCGAGATGTTGTACAATGTTTCGCTTTTATAAACGAGAAAATCACGCAATGAGATTAGATAAATTTTTAGCCGAGCAAACAGGACTAACGCGCTCTCAAGCCAATAAAGCACTACGCCAAAGTGCGGTGCAAATTAATGGAAAAATTGAGAAAAGCGGCGCAACCAAAGTGAGTGCGGAAGATGAGATTTACTTTGATGGTGAACGCCTTACTTGGTTTGAAGCGGGGCAGTATATTATGCTGAATAAACCGCAAGGCTATGTTTGCTCCAATGATGATGGCGATTATCCGACAATTTATCAATTCTTTGATTATCCCCTTGCCGGCAAATTGCACAGCGCAGGACGCTTAGATGTGGATACCACAGGGCTGGTGTTGCTCACCGATGATGGGCAGTGGTCGCATCGCATCACTTCACCAAAACATCATTGCGAGAAAACCTATTTGGTTACCCTTGCCGATCCCGTAGAAGATCATTATCAACAAGCCTGCTCCGAAGGCATTTTATTGCGTGGTGAAAAACACCCTACCAAGCCTGCTAAACTTGAAATTATTGATGATTACAATGTGAATCTCACCCTAAGTGAAGGGCGTTATCATCAAGTAAAACGAATGTTTGCCGCCTTAGGCAACAAAGTGATTGGACTGCATCGCTGGAAAATTGGCGATGTGGTGCTAGATGATCATTTAGAAGAAGGGGAATACCGTCCTTTAAGCGCAGAAGAATTAAACGCATTAAAATAAGGATAGCATTTTGAGCGAAAAAACGATTCATAAACCCAGCTTTATTTTCATTTTGACCCTTGGGCTACTTTCAATGTTGCCGCCGCTTGGGGTAGATATGTATTTGCCTGCCTTTTTGCGAATGTCGCAAGATTTGCACGTTAGCCCTGAACAAATTCAGCATACCCTAACCTTTTTCGCTTATGGTATGGCAGCAGGACAGCTTTTCTGGGGGCCTGTGGGCGATAGCTATGGGCGTAAACCCATTATTCTGCTAGGCGTGATTGTCAGTGCCATTACCGCGTTAATTCTCACAACAATTAATCAAATTGGCAGTTTTACCGTGCTACGCTTTATGCAAGGCTTTTTTGGTGCTGCGCCCGTAGTTTTAGTGGGCGCACTATTACGCGATCTTTTCAGTAAAAATGAACTTTCTCGCACAATGTCCACAATCACCCTTGTGTTTATGATCGCCCCACTGGTTGCACCAATTATTGGTGGCTATTTGGTAACTTATTTCCATTGGCACTCGATCTTTTATGTGATTGCGGTAATGGGGGCGCTAAGTACCTTGCTGGTGTTTTTCATCATTCCTGAAACCCATAAAAAAGAAAATCGCATTCCCTTACGCTTAAATATTGTAGTGCGCAATTTTGTGAATTTATGGCAGAAAAAAGAAGTGTTGGGTTATATGTTTATGAGCGCCTTTGGCTTTGGTGGCTTGTTTGCGTTCTTAACCGCGGGATCGATCGTATATATCGGCATTTATGGCATTCCAGAGCAAAACTTTGGTTATTTCTTTATGCTAAATATTAGCGTGATGACTTTAGGATCGTTTTTAAACGGACGCTTGGTAACCAAAGTCGGCGCAGAAAAAATGTTGCAAACAGGTTTGATCATTCAATTTCTTGCGGCGATTTGGCTATTATTAGTGGTGTTTTTCGATCTTGGCTTTTGGTCAATGGCCATTGGCGTAGCACTGTTTGTTGGGCAGAATTCACTCATTAGCTCAAACGCAATGGCATCAATTTTAGAAAAATTCCCAGCGATGGCAGGCACTGCAAATTCAATGGTGGGCAGTGTACGTTTCGGCACGGGCGCTTGTGTGGGATCGCTCGTTGCATTAATGAAAATTAACAGCGCCGCGCCAATGCTTTTAACCATGGTCGGCTGCTCATTTTTAGCGGTCAGCTGCTATTATTTCTTAACCTACAAACGCCTATAATTTCGTTTTTTCCGTTAGCCCTGAAAGAATAGAACAATCAGGGCTATCATTTCCTTGGCAGGAACAGTGCCAACGTTGCAACAAATCCAACATTTCTTGTAAGCTCGCAATCTTATCTTTTAGCTCTGTAATATGTTGTTCTGTAATGGCTTTTACTTCGCGACTGGTGCGATTCGGATCGCTATTTAACCTTAACAATTCGCGAATTTGTTGCAATGAAAATCCCACTTTACGCGCGTTACTAATAAAGCGCAGCTGGCTTAAATCCTGCTCAGAATAAAAGCGATAACCTGATAAAGTACGTTGCGCCTCTGGCAATAAGCCCGCTTTTTCATAATCCCGAATTTGCTTGGCGGATAAACCTGCTTTTTCGGCTGCTTGGCTGATGTTCATTTTTTCCCCATTTTATTTGTAAGTTTTTGCAAAGAACTTTTTAAGTTTCTACCTGACTAATCCAACGACCATTTAATGATCATTTTGAAAATTAGGACATTATTTTTATGTTATTTTCTCGGTTTAAATTAAAAAGCTCAACCCTTATTGCACTGGTTACGCTTTATTTTACTTTAGTGCTAAATATTGCATTTTACAAAAAAGTGTGGGCGCTGCACCCATTTGCGGGGCAGCCTGAAGATTATTTTCTTCTCACCGTTCCCGTCTTTATTTTCTTTACGCTAAATGCGGTTTTTCAACTTTTTGCGCTACCTATTTTGCACAAAGTGATTATTCCGCTGTTGCTGATTATTAGCGCTGCCATTAGCTATCAAGCCTTATTTTATGATGTGCATTTCACCACGGATATGCTCGAAAATGTGCTGCAAACCACGCCAGCGGAAAGTGTTCGTATGCTCACTTGGCAATATATCACTTGGATCGCCGTTTTTGGCGTGTTACCAGCCATTTTATACATTATGGTGAAAGTGGATTACCGCACTTGGTGGAAAGAACTGGGTTTACGCGTGGGCTTGATCGCTCTTTCTGGCGTGGTGATTTGGGGGATTTCTAAAGGTTTTTATCAAGATTACGCCGCCTTTGTACGCAACAATAAACCTGTGGTGAATTTAATTGTGCCGTCTAATTTTATTAGTGCAGGGGTAAACGAGATCAAACGCGTGCGTGAAGCCAATCGCCCTTATGAACAAATCGGTTTAGATGCACAACAAGCTAAACCTGATGAATATCGCCATTTCACCGTGATTGTGGTGGGCGAAACCACGCGTGCACAAAACTGGGGGCTGAATGGTTATGCTCGCCAAACCACCCCAAAACTGGCAGCGCGTGGCAAAGATATCATCAATTTTACGGACGTTTCCAGCTGTGGCACATCAACTGCCATTTCCGTGCCTTGTATGTTCTCTTATCTCACTCAAGCCCAATACAATGGTGGCAAAGCACAAAAAATGGATAATTTGCTCGATGTGCTACAACGTGCGGACGTGAACATTTTCTGGCTAGATAATAACAGCGATTGCAAAGGCGTTTGCTTGCGTGTGCCAAATGAAGTTACCAATATGAAAACGCCAGAATACTGTACGGACGGCGAATGTTTAGATGAGATTTTGCTGAAAGATTTCGACAAAATTCTTAATGAAAGCCAAAAAGATACGGTGCTGATTTTGCATACTATCGGCAGCCACGGGCCGACCTATTACGAACGCTACACGCCAGAATTTAAAAAGTTTGTGCCAACTTGCGACACAAACGAAATTCAAACTTGTAGCAACGAACAATTAGTGAATACGTACGATAACGGTATTTTGTATATTGATAATTTCCTTGATCAAGTGATCCAAAAATTGGAACACCGTGATGATTTGGAAAGTGCGGTATATTATGTGTCAGATCACGGTGAATCCCTTGGCGAAGACGGTATTTATCTGCACGGCACGCCTTATGCCATCGCGCCAGATTATCAAACCAAAGTGCCGATGTTCTTTTGGTTTTCCAAAACGTGGCAGCAAAATGAAGGCGTGGATTTAGACTGCCTGCGCCACAACGCCAGCGCCCAGCATTATTCCCACGATAATTTATTTAGCACCGTGATTGGAATGATGGATATGAATTTAAAAACGGACGTATATCAAAAGGATTTGGATATTTTGGCGAGTTGCAAAAAAGCGCATTAATAAAAATCACGAAAAACAAAGTGCGGTAGAAAAATTTAAAAAATTTGCACCGCACTTTAATTTGAGCTGTCAGAGATTATTTTTGTGTTAAATAATCTAGCACCACTTGATGATGCTCACCGGTTTTAAATTTATCAAAGACTTTTTCTATTTTGCCTTGTTCATCAATTAAGAAGCTAATGCGATGAATGCCGTCATAGGTTTTACCCATAAATTTTTTCTCACCCCATACGCCAAATTGTTCTGCGACTTGGTGATCTTCATCGGAAAGCAGCGTGAAATTCAAGGCTTTTTTCTCGGCGAAATTAGCGAGCTTTTTTGGGCTATCAGGGCTAATGCCAAGAATTACGACATTGAGTTTTTCAAGTTCCGCTTTGCTATCGCGCAGTCCGCAGGCTTGTGTGGTGCAACCGGGCGTGAGGGCTTTGGGATAGAAATAAACCAAGACTTTTTTGCCTTTAAAATCGGTAAGCGAAACCAGTTGCTCGTTTTGATCAAGTAAAGCAAAGTGCGGGGCAAAATCGCCCGCTTTTAATGTTTGCATAGTAAATATCCTTAAAAATTTGATGTTATTGAGAAAAAATGCAAAAAATTGCTTGCAAATTTTGGTTATTTTAGCGATCTTAAACAAACTTTTTCAAGCAAACTCAATAGACATAACAAAAATAATTCGGAGGTCTTTATGTCAGTAACGAATCCTTTATTTTACGGTAGTATTACCGCGTTGATTACCCCTATGGACTCACACGGTGAGGTCGATTTTGACGCACTAAAAAAATTGGTTGAGTATCATATCGCCGCGGGAACGCACGGTATTGTGTCTGTGGGAACAACAGGGGAATCTGCCACATTAAGCATAGAGGAAAACGTTAAAACAATTTTGAAGACCGTTGAATTTGCCGATGGACGTATCCCTGTAATTGCTGGTGCGGGCGCAAACGCCACCAGTGAAGCCATTACAATGACAAAATTATTAAATGGCAGCGGCGTTGCGGGTTGTTTGTCTGTGGTGCCTTATTACAACAAACCAACGCAAGAAGGAATGTATCAACACTTTAAAGCAATTGCAGAATGCACTGATTTACCACAAATTTTATATAACGTGCCGGGACGTACAGGCAGCGATATGCAGCCTGAAACCGTGGGGCGTTTAGCACAAATTGATAATATTGTGGCAATTAAAGAAGCAACGGGCGATGTGAGCCGTGTAGCGAAAATTAAACAGCTTGCAGGTGAAGATTTCATCGTGTTAAGTGGTGATGATGCGACAGGGTTAGAAAGTATCAAAGCCGGCGGTGAAGGGGTGATCTCGGTAACAAATAACATCGCTGCCGCAGATATGGCGAAAATGTGTGAGCTTGCTTTGGCGGGTAAATTTGATGAAGCAGAGGTGATCAACCAGCGTTTAATGGCATTACACAAAGATCTTTTTGTTGAATCTAACCCAATTCCTGTGAAATGGGCGGCTTATAAATTAGGTTTAATCCCAGAGCCGGTGTTGCGTTTACCACTTACAACATTAAGTGAAGCCGCACAACCAAAAGTGATTGAAGCCTTGAAAATCGCGGGATTATTATAATTTTTAGTAAAAATCCACTGAGGGGTGTTGAGTAGTCAATGCCCCTTAAACTTTTCTGCATTCTGGTTGTCAAAACTGGCAATGAAATTTGTTTAACCTTGAGGATAAATTGATGAAAAAGTGGTTATTAAGCACGCCAATTTTAATGACATTAGTGGCTTGTTCGGCAAGCAATGAAAGTAAACAGCAAGCTAATGATAACTTTGAAAAATACGCTGAACAGCAAGTGGTTTTTGCACCCCTAGCAAGCGGTGGGGTAAATTTACCTGCACAAGATAACACTTATGCGTTGCCGCAGCTTAATAAACAAGCACATCAAAAAGTGGATATTCGCCCACCAAGCACACCAATCGCAGTGATTAATAATTCCATTGCACAGTTTGACAGTGAGCGTTCTTTGATTGTTTATCCCTCATCGAAAGAAGCAGTTTATAGCTTAAATCAAGTAGCACGTTTATTAAAAGAACAAGGGATTACTTATCAATATCAAGATAATCGTATCGAAACCAGTTGGGCGGCAACGGGGCGTGCCGATGATATTGGCGACACACAAATTCGTTATTTGATTGAGCAAGTGCAATATCAAGGGGCGAGTGCGTTGGTGGTGTCAATTCTGCAAATGAAGCGCGATAATATTATTTTTACCCCAACGGTGGCGCAAAAGCAGCGTTATACGTCTGATCGTTTAAATCAGCTGATTGGTGAGTTAAATACGGCGTATCGTAAACAGCAAAGTGAATTAAATAGCACTGCAGTAACGCCAATTCAAACGCAATTAACTACAGATATAAACGGTCGTGCTGCATTAGCGTTAAATGCACCTTTTAGCCAAGCGTGGCAACGTTTGCGTGGGGCGTTAAATCAAGTAGGATTTGAAACCACGTCAGAAAATCCGGGGCGTGGCTATCGTGAATTAAAATATAGTCCATTAGAAAAAACAGAATGGGCGAGATTTGGCGTGGCTGCCGCTGAATTAGAAAAAGGGGAGTATGCAATGCAACTTTCTGATTTAGGCAGACAAAGTGCAGTGGTGATTAGCGATGAAGACGGCAATGCGCTTTCAGGTAATCAAGCACAGTCTATTTACCAAGCCTTGCAAGCGATTTTAGCCAAATAAATTGTCATCAAGTAGTTCTTTGATGACACAGGGCGAGCCAGAATGTTCGCCCTTCGTTTTAACTATCATAATCCGCAAAAATAAAGTGCGGTCTTTTTTTATCAAATTTTTAAGGGCAAAAAATGCTGAGTTATCGTCATAGCTTCCACGCAGGCAACTTTGCCGATGTGCTAAAACACATTGTGCAAATGCTGATTATTGAAAGTCTGCAACAAAAAGACAAAGGCTTTTATTATTTAGACACCCACGCCGGTGTGGGGCATTATCGCTTATTCGGCAATGAAGCTGAAAAAACCGGTGAATATAAAGAAGGGATCGGGCGTTTGTGGGATCAAACAGAAATGCCCGAAGAAGTGGCGCGTTATGTCGCCCTTATTAAGAAACTGAATTATGGCGGCAAATCGCTACGATATTACGCAGGATCACCGCTGATCGCCGCACATTTATTGCGTCCACAAGATCGAGCGTTATTAACGGAGCTACACCCAGCGGATTTCCCATTATTACGCAATAATTTCAAAGAATTTGATAATGTTACCACCAAGCGCGATAACGGTTTTCAGCAAATTAAAGCTACCTTACCGCCAAAAGAAAGACGCGGGCTGATTTTGATCGATCCCCCTTATGAATTAAAAGAAGATTATGATTTGGTGGTAAAAGCCATTGAAGAAGGCGTGAAACGTTTTGCCACGGGCATTTATGCCATTTGGTATCCTGTGGTGCTACGTCAGCAAGCCAAGCGTATTGTAAAAGGATTGGAAAACACCGGCATTCGCAAAATTCTCCAAATTGAAATGGCGGTGCGTCCTGATTCTGATCAACGCGGAATGACCGCAAGCGGAATGATTGTGGTTAATCCCCCTTGGCAGCTAGAAGCACAAATGAAAAAAATTCTGCCTTATTTAACCAAAACCCTTGTGCCAGAAGGTACGGGCAGCTGGAAGGTGGAATGGATTACTCCAGAGTAAGAATTTACCGATTAGATTAATTAGTCGCTTTACCTCGTATTTTTCGGCAAAATAAGCGCAGATTTATTATGGGCTTTTCGCATTCACAGCCCAATTCACCAATTTAGGGAGTTAAAAATGACAAAACATTATGATTACATCGCCATTGGTGGCGGAAGTGGCGGTATTGCTTCAATTAACCGTGCGGCAAGCTATGGCAAAAAATGTGCCATTATTGAAGCAAAAGAACTGGGCGGAACCTGTGTAAACGTGGGCTGCGTACCGAAAAAAGTGATGTGGTATGGCGCGCAAGTGGCAGAAGCGATCAACCTGTATGCACCAGATTATGGCTTTGATGTTGCGGTAAAAGACTTTGATTTCAGTAAGTTAGTGGAAAATCGTCAGGCTTATATTGGACGTATCCACAATTCTTATAACAATGTATTAGCCAAAAATAGCGTGGACGTGATCAAAGGCTTTGCCAAATTTGTTGATGCCCACACCGTTGAAGTAAACGGCGAGAAAATCACTGCAGATCATATTTTGATCGCAACAGGGGCTTATCCTGCTCACCCTGAAATTAAAGGCGCAGAATACGGCATTGATTCTGACGGCGTATTTGAATTAAACGCGTTACCAAAATCCGTTGCAGTTGTCGGCGCAGGTTACATCGCAGTGGAATTAGCGGGTGTATTAAACAGCCTAGGCGTGGACACTCACCTATTCGTGCGTAAACAAAGCCCATTGCGTAGCTTTGATCCACTTATCGTAGAAACCCTCGTGGAAGTGATGGCACAAGATGGCATTCATCTGCACACTCACGCCATTCCAAAAGAAGTGGTTAAAAATGCTGACGGTTCTTTCACCTTAAAATTAGAAGATGGACGTGAGCAAACTGTTGAAAAAGTGATTTGGGCAATTGGTCGTAAACCAAATACGGCAAATATCAACCTTGCAGCAGCAGGCGTGGAAACTAACGATAAAGGTTTCATTAAAGTAGATAAATATCAAAACACCAATGTAAAAGGCATTTATGCGGTGGGTGATATTATTGAAGGAGGCATTGAACTCACCCCTGTTGCCGTTGCTGCCGGACGCCGTTTGTCTGAGCGTTTATTCAACAATAAACCAAACGAGCATTTAGATTACAATCTTGTGCCAACCGTAGTGTTTAGCCACCCGCCAATCGGCACTATCGGCTTAACTGAGCCGCAAGCCATTGAGCAATATGGCGCAGAAAACGTGAAAGTGTATAAATCATCATTCACGCCAATGTACAGCGCGGTAACCCAACATCGCCAACCTTGTCGAATGAAATTGGTTTGCGTGGGCAAAGATGAAAAAATTGTCGGCCTACACGGCATTGGTTTTGGTGTTGATGAAATGATCCAAGGCTTTGCCGTTGCCATTAAAATGGGCGCAACCAAAGCGGATTTCGACAACACCGTTGCTATTCACCCAACGGGTTCAGAAGAATTTGTAACAATGCGTTAATGTTAAGTGCGGTGTAAATTTTCATCATTTTTAATCAATCCAACCTTTCGGGGTTGGATTTTTTATTTATCTACGCACAAATTGAATGTTTTTTAATCTTTTTCTTTCCTGAAAAGAGAAAAAATAAAATTTATGTGAAAAAATGACCGCACTTTTAATTTGAATGGGGTACACTGAACGGCATAAATCTTATTTAGCATAATTTGTGTTGCGAACTTGAACTTTGCTAAATTGCCCCAATATGGGAGAGTAATTTCAAGTTTTAAGGAAAGAGAGAAAATATGAACGCCAGACGAACAAAACAAAAAACCATGCCTGTTTTACCATTACGCGATGTGGTGGTTTTCCCATATATGGTTATGCCATTGTTTGTGGGACGCGAAAAATCCATCGCCAGTCTTGAAGAGGCAATGGAAAATGGCAAACAATTATTATTAGTTTCGCAAAAAGCGGCTGAGTTAGAACAGCCTACGGTGGACGATGTGTATGATGTCGGTACGGTGGCGAATATTATTCAATTACTCAACTTACCAGATGGCACAGTAAAAGTGCTAGTGGAAGGACAGCAACGTGCCAAAATTTCCCATTTAGAAGACAATGGGCGTTTCTTCGAGGCAAAAATTGAGCTAATTGATACCCAATTGGGTGATGAAACAGAATTAGAAGTGGCACAGAATACGGCACTGAAAGAGTTTGAAAAATATATTGAACTCAACAAAAAAGTGCAGCCAGATGTGCTTTCCGCCTTGAAAAATATTGCAGACCCAGAACGTTTAAGCGACACAATGGCAGCGCATATGCCAGTTTCAGTAGCGCGTAAGCAAGAAGTTTTAGGCATTGCAAATGTTGCTGAGCGTTTTGAATATTTGCTTGGTTTAATGATTAACGAAGCGGGCATTTTAGAAGTTGAGAAACGTATTCGCGGCCGCGTGAAGAAACAAATGGAAAAAAGCCAGCGCGATTATTACCTTAACGAACAAATCAAAGCTATCCAAAAAGAGCTAGGCGAAACCGAAAGTACCGTTGATGAAGTGGAACAACTTCGTCAAAAAGTGGAAGAAGCCAAAATGCCGAAAGAGGCAAGAGAAAAAGTGGAAGCAGAATTGCAGAAACTGAAAATGATGTCGCCAATGTCAGCAGAAGCAACAGTAGTGCGCAGCTACATTGATTGGATGTTGCAAGTACCTTGGCATAAGCGCAGCAAAGTGAAAAAAGATATTGTTAAAGCGCAGGAAATTCTTGATGCGGATCATTATGGCTTAGAACGCGTGAAAGATCGCATTTTGGAATATTTAGCGGTACAAAGCCGTTTAAATCAGTTTAAAGGGCCTATCCTTTGCTTAGTTGGGCCACCGGGGGTGGGGAAAACTTCCCTAGGACAATCTATTGCCAATGCCACAGGACGTAAATATGTGCGTATGGCGCTAGGCGGCGTGCGTGATGAAGCGGAAATTCGTGGGCATCGCAAAACCTATATCGGTTCATTGCCGGGTAAATTGATCCAAAAAATGGCAAAAGTGGGGGTGAAAAATCCGCTATTTTTACTTGATGAGATCGACAAAATGGCATCAGATATGCGTGGTGATCCGGCCTCTGCGTTGTTAGAAGTGCTTGATCCAGAACAGAACGCCAACTTCAACGATCATTATTTAGAAGTGGATTATGATCTTTCTGACGTGATGTTCGTGGCAACCTCAAACTCAATGAATATCCCAGGGCCGCTGCTTGATCGTATGGAAGTGATTCGTTTATCGGGCTATACGGAAGATGAAAAACTCAATATCGCCAAACGCCATTTGCTTAACAAACAAATTGAGCGTAATGGCTTGAAAAAAGGTGAGTTGAAAATCGAAGACAGTGCGATTTTAGATATTATCCGCTATTACACTCGTGAAGCGGGCGTACGTGGGCTTGAACGTGAGATTTCTAAAATCTGTCGTAAAGCGGTGAAAAATTTACTGTTGAACCCGAAATTAAAATCGATCACGGTAAACAGCGATAACCTGAACGAATATTTGGGCGTCAAACGCTTTGAGTTTGGCCGTGCAGATACACAAAACCGCGTAGGTGAAGTAACGGGCTTGGCGTGGACGCAAGTGGGCGGTGATTTACTCACCATTGAAGCCACTTCTGTGATCGGCAAAGGCAAATTAACCTACACAGGATCGCTAGGCGATGTGATGAAAGAATCCATTCAAGCAGCGATGACCGTGGTGCGTTCCCGTGCAGAAAAATTAGGCATTGCACCTGATTTCCACGAAAAACGTGATATTCACATTCACGTTCCAGACGGCGCAACACCAAAAGATGGCCCAAGTGCAGGGATCGCAATGTGTACCGCCTTGGTTTCTTGCTTAACGGGGAATCCTGTGAAGTCTGCAGTGGCGATGACAGGGGAAATTAGCTTGCGTGGTAAAGTGCTGCCAATTGGCGGTTTGAAAGAGAAATTACTCGCAGCGCACCGTGGCGGCATTAAAACGGTGATTATTCCAAAAGATAATGTAAAAGATTTGGAAGAAATCCCAGAGAATGCGAAAAACAGCTTAGATATTCGTCCAGTGGAAACCATTGATGAAGTGCTAAGCATCGCCTTAGAAAATCCGCCTGAAGGGGTTGATTTTTCTCACTTGATTGCAAAAGAAGAAAAAGCAACGCCACGCCGTAAAAGTAAACGTGCGGAAAGTGCGGTGAATTAATTGAAAGTTTTTTAATAATAAAGTCGGTAAAGAACAATCTTTGCCGACTTCTTTATTTTTATGCTGGCAATCAAAGCACTTTCGATTATAATTCTCAAGATTTGTCTTAATCTTACATTTAAGGATAACTTCAATGTTAATGGAAAAACTCAGCGATGCGTCAAACAGCATCTTGTGGAAGATCATTTTCGCACTAATTGTGGTGTCATTTGTATTAAGTGGCGTGGCAGGCTATATGTTCACACGCGTTGATACTTCTGCTGCCAAAGTGAATGGTGAAGAAATTCCGCAACAATTATTTTTAGAACAATATAATAAGGAATATCAACAACTTAGCCAACAAATGGGAGCGAGTTTTGCTGCGGTGGCTGATTCGCCAGAATTTATTAATGGTTTACGCAGCTCTATTTTAGAGCGTTTAATTAACCAAGAATTATTGCGCCAATATGCCGCAGAATTAAAGCTTGACGTGAGCGATAGCCAAATTGAACAAGCCATTGTAACTAGCCCAATTTTCCAAAAAGACGGCAAATTTGATAACGCACTTTATCAACAAATGTTATCTGCAAACGGTTTAAGTGGTGATCAGTATGCACAATATTTACGTCAAGGATTAACCTTACAACAGCTTAATGACGGCATTGCGCGTTCTGCGTTTACTGTATCTAGCCAAAACAAACGTGTAGCCCAGCTATTTTTCCAACAGCGCGATGTCCGTTTGGCAGAGTTTCCTTTAGTAGCCACTGTGGCACAACAACAGGTGAATGAAGAAGAAATTAGCGCTTACTATAATGCGAATAAAGCCGCATTTGCCGTGCCTGAGTTGGTGAAAGTTCAATACCTTGATTTAACTCAACAAGCGGCTGAAAAAAATGTGAAGGTTACTGATGTAGAAATTGCGCAATATTATCAAGATAACAAAGCGCAATATATGACTCAGCATTTAGCCCACATTCAACTGCCAACGGAGCAAGAAGCGCAAGCAGTTTATGCGGATTTACAAAAAGGCGAAAGCTTTGCGGCGTTAGCGAAACTTTACTCTAGCGACAAAATTTCTGGTGCAAATGGCGGTGATTTAGATTGGGTTGTGGCAGGAATGATGCCCCCACAATTTGAAGCAGCAGCGCGTGAATTAAAAGCGGGGGAATATAGCCAACCAGTTAAAGTGGATAACGCTTACCATATCATCAAAGTGGAAGATGAAAAGTTCCTGCCGTTAGAACAAGTGAAAAACGATATTGCTGCTAAACTTCGTAGCGAATTAAGTGCGAAAGAATTCTACGCAATGGAAAAACAAGCCAATGAGAAAGCCTTTGAGCAGCCAGATTCGTTACAAGCAGCGGCGCAAGCGGCGGGCGTGAGCGTACAAAAAACCGGCTATTTCTCACGCAACGATATTCCACCGGCACTTAATTATGGCAATGTGGTTTCTGCATTATTTGATTCTGAATTAACCCAAGGCGGAACAAACTCAGAAGCCATTAATGTGGGTGATCAGCATTCTTTGATTGTTCGTGTGGTGGAACATAAACCAGAAGGTGTGAAAACACTTGATGAAGCAAAAGATGAAATTGCTCAATATTTAAAACAGCAAAAAGCGGAAAAAATCGTGCTAGCTCAGGCTGAAAAAGTGGCGCAAGCGCTAAATCAAAATAGTAATGCCGCTCTGCCAAATGGCATTAAATTCGGCGAGAAAGCGCAATGGGTTTACGCTGAAAATAAAGTGCCACAATTGCGTGATGTGATTTTCTCAATGCAAAAAACCAGTGATAAGCCAGCTTATATGGCCGCGAAAAATGGTGATAACAGTGTTGTGGTGATCGAATTAAGCAATATTAAAGATGGGGCATTAGATGGGGAGCAACTGCAAGCATTTAGCGCTCAACTCACCCAAGCGCAACAAGCAGAATTGCAACATGCTTTATTACAGGCCTTAAGAGCAAAAGCTAAAATTGAAATTAATCAACAATTCTTAGCGCAAGAAGAGTAATTATAAGCTTCAATCTTATTTATTATTAAAACGGCAAGATAAAATTTCAGATTGCCGTTTTTTTATAGGCTTTTTATCGAGTCTTGAAAAATTTGCTAGTTTTTCACCGCACTTTGTGGTATAAAGTGCGGCGTTATTTTGGCTAGAATAACAAAGCAATTTTTATTTTAGACGAAATAATTTTTAAACTTAATTTTTAACAATAAATCACACACATATCGCACGGATAAATCGGGGTGCCAAACGGTCGATTTATTTGGTATGTGGAGGCTAAACCCCAAACAAAAGGAAAATTATTATGGCACAAGTTTCAATGCGCGAAATGCTACAAGCTGGCGTTCACTTCGGTCACCAAACTCGTTACTGGAACCCAAAAATGAAACCATTCATTTTTGGACCACGCAACGGCGTTCATATCATCAACCTTGAAAAAACCGTTCCAATGTTCAATGCTGCATTAGCAGAATTAACTCGCATTGCGGGCAACAACGGTAAAATCTTATTTGTTGGTACAAAACGTGCAGCAAGTGAAGCAGTGAAAGCAGCAGCATTAGACTGTCAGCAATACTATGTAAATCACCGTTGGTTAGGTGGTATGTTGACTAACTGGAAAACAGTACGTCAATCAATCAAACGCTTAAAAGATTTAGAAACTCAATCTCAAGATGGTACTTTCGACAAATTAACTAAGAAAGAAGCATTAATGCGTAGCCGTGAGATGGAAAAACTTGAATTAAGCCTTGGCGGTATCAAAGATATGGCGGGTCTTCCTGATGCATTATTTGTTATCGGTGCAGATCACGAACACATCGCAATCAAAGAAGCAAATAACCTTGGTATTCCAGTATTTGCAGTGGTTGATACAAACTCTGCGCCAGACGGTGTTGATTTTGTTATCCCTGGTAACGATGATGCAGCGCGTGCAATTCAACTATATCTTGCAGCAGCGGCAGCAGCAGTAAAAGAAGGTCGCCAACAAGAAGTGGTAGCCGAAGAGAAATTTGCTGAAGCAGAAGCAGCTGAATAATTCAGGTGAATGCGGCGAAAGCCCTTATTAATCACAACGATTAATTGGTTAGCAGGGGGCTTATGTTCCCTGCTTTTTTACATAAGTGCGGTCAAAAATCGCATCAAATTTTGTGGATAGAGGATTTTAAAATGGCTGAAATTACAGCATCTTTAGTAAAAGAACTTCGTGATCGTACCGGTGCGGGTATGATGGAATGTAAAAAAGCATTAGTAGAAGCAAACGGTGATATCGAATTAGCGATTGATAATATGCGTAAATCAGGTCAAGCAAAAGCGGCGAAAAAAGCAGGCCGTGTTGCTGCTGAAGGTGTAATCATCGCGCGTGTTGCTGGCGACTACGGTGTAATGATCGAAATGAACTGTGAAACTGACTTCGTAGCAAAAGACGCTGGTTTCTTAGGTTTAGCGAATGAAGTGGCAGATTACGCATTAAACAACAAAGGCGTAACCATCGAAGCATTACAAGCTGAATTTGAAGAAAAACGTGCTGCATTAGTGGCAAAAATCGGTGAGAATATGACAATCCGCCGTGTGGGTTCAGTACAAGCGCCAGTTGTAGGTTCATACTTACACGGTGCGAAAATTGGTGTATTAGTGGGCGCAGTGAACGCTGATGAAGAATTAGTGAAACATGTTGCAATGCACGTTGCAGCAAGCCGTCCAGAATATGTAAATCCAAGCGATGTACCAGCAGACGTAGTAGAACACGAGCGTCAAATCCAAGTGGATATCGCAATGCAATCTGGTAAACCACGCGAAATCGCTGAGAAAATGGTTGAAGGTCGTATGAAGAAATTTACTGGTGAAGTGTCTTTAACTGGCCAGCCTTTCGTAATGGATCCTTCTAAATCAGTGGGTGAATTACTAAAAGAGAAAGGTGCAGAAGTGGTTTCATTCTTACGCTTTGAAGTAGGCGAAGGTATCGAAAAAGTAGAAACTGACTTCGCTGCAGAAGTTGCGGCAATGACTAAATAATCATTGTAAAACCATAAAATAGAAAAGCAGATCTTTTGAGATCTGCTTTTTTATTGGGGAATATAATCTGTAAGATTACTATTTATTCAAATCAATTGATTAATTATTCATTTTAAACTATGCTATCCTCACTTTTGGAAAATTTAAGGATTGCAAATGAGTGCTTATAACAGACAAACCTTTGATGAAGTGATGATACAAAATTATGCGCCCGCAGAGTTTATTCCAGTGAAAGGGAAGGGGAGCAGAGTTTGGGATCAGCAAGGGCGAGAATATATTGATTTCACAAGCGGTATTGCGGTGAATGCGCTGGGGCATTGCCCTGATGAGATTGTGGCGGTGTTGAAAGCACAAGGGGAAACGCTGTGGCATTCTAGCAACTGGTTTACCAGTGAGCCAACCTTGCAATTAGCTTCAAAATTGGTGCAGAAAACCTTTGCGGATCGAGTGATGTTTGTTAATTCCGGTGCGGAAGCTAACGAGGCCGCGTTGAAATTGGCTCGCCGTTATGCTGTAGATCATTTTGGCGCGCAGAAAAGCAAAATTATTGCCTTTAAGCAAAGTTTTCACGGGCGTACATTATTCACGGTGAGCGTAGGTGGGCAAGCGAAATATTCTGATGGCTTTGGGCCGAAACCTGCGGATATTATCCACGTTCCTTTTAACGATCTTGCAGCGGTAAAAGCCGTGATTGATGACCATACTTGCGCGGTAATTGTTGAGCCGATTCAAGGCGAAAGTGGAGTGAAACCTGCTGATCCTGTATTCTTACAGGGGTTACGTCAGCTTTGTGATGAAAACAATGCCTTGTTAATTTCTGACGAAGTGCAAACGGGTTTGTCGCGCACTGGCTATCTTTATGCTTATATGAAATATGGCGTTGTGCCTGATATTCTGACTTCTGCCAAAGCCTTGGGTAACGGTTTTCCAATTGGCGCAATGCTCACCACCAATGAGATTGCAAAAAGTTTTTCTGTTGGCGTACACGGTACAACTTTCGGCGGCAATCCCCTTGCTTGTGCTGTGGCGTCAAAGGTGGTGGACTTGCTTTCTGATGAAAAATTCTTGGAAAAAATCCACCGCACTTCTGAATTATTTATGCATAAATTGAATGAACTAAATCAGGCGCTGAATTTATTTAGCGAAATTCGTGGTGAGGGCTTGTTAATTGGCGCAGAGTTAAATGCGAATTATCAAGGAAAAGCCAGCGAATTTGTGAAAAGTGCGGCTAAAAATGGACTAATGATTTTAGTTGCAGGCCCTGATGTCTTGCGTTTCACCCCCGCGTTGAATATTAGTGATGAAGAATTGCAAGAAGGGTTTGTGCGCTTGGAAAAAACCTTGCAAGAATTTGTGTAATAGATTGAATTAAAAAGAAAAACCTCGCATTTAGCGAGGTTTTTTTATGGACGTTAAGAACGCTTCATAATCTCGAAAAACTCTTCATTGGTTTTGGCAACGGCGAGTTTATCAATAAGGAATTCCATTGCTTCCACTTCACCCATTGGATTAAGGATTTTGCGTAGAATCCACATTTTTTGTAGTTCGTCAGGGGTGGTGAGTAAGTCTTCTTTACGCGTGCCTGAACGGTTAAAGTCAATGGCTGGGAACACGCGTTTTTCAGCGATTTTACGCGAAAGATGTAGCTCCATATTCCCCGTTCCTTTAAATTCTTCGAAGATCACTTCATCCATTTTTGACCCTGTATCTACAAGTGCGGTTGCAATAATGGTTAAACTTCCGCCTTCTTCCACGTTACGCGCTGCACCGAAGAAACGTTTTGGACGATGTAACGCATTGGCATCCACACCACCAGAAAGGATTTTACCTGAAGCAGGGGTTACGGTGTTATAAGCACGGGCAAGACGCGTGATACTATCTAATAAAATCACCACATCTTTTTTATGTTCAACTAAACGTTTTGCCTTTTCGATAACCATTTCGGCAACTTGAACGTGGCGTGAAGCGGGTTCATCAAAGGTTGAAGCAATCACTTCGCCTTTTACTGAGCGTTGCATTTCGGTTACTTCTTCTGGACGTTCGTCAATTAATAACACGATAAGCACACATTCTGGATAGTTATGGGTAATGCTCTGTGCAATATTTTGTAGCAACATTGTTTTCCCCGCTTTTGGTGGGGCAACAATCAAGCCACGTTGCCCTTTCCCGATAGGGGAGGCTAAATCTAAAATACGCGCGGTTAAATCTTCTGTTGAGCCATTACCACGTTCCATTCTTAAACGTGAATTGGCGTGAAGTGGGGTTAAATTTTCAAATAAAATTTTGCTGCGTGAAACTTCAGGTTTGTCATCATTAACTTGATCCACTTTTAGCAAAGCAAAATAACGTTCCCCTTCTTTTGGCGGACGAATTTTCCCTTCAATTTTATCCCCAGTTTGTAAATTGAAACGGCGAATTTGGCTTGGAGAAACATAGATATCATCAGGGCCAGCAAGGTAGGAGCTGTCAGCGGAACGTAAGAAACCAAAGCCATCAGGCAGGATTTCTAACACACCACCACCGAAAATATCCTCACCGCTTTTGGCGTGTTGTTTTAGGATTGCGAAAACAATATCTTGCTTGCGTAAACGGGCTAGATTTTCTAAACCCATTTGTTCTTCACCGAGTTTTACCAGCTCGGAAACAGGCATATTTTTAAGTTCTGTTAAATGCATAATAATTTGAAATGTTGGTTAGATTGGAAAATGAATTTGTAATGAAGATGTTTGAACATAGAATGGGCGTAAAGTTACCATTAAATAGCGGTGATGTCTAGAAAATAAAGGGGTAAATAATAAAAAAATTGGCTAGTGATATTAATGCCTAGCCAATTTTTTTGTTTTGTTATAATTCCGAGATTTCCCCAATGCTGACTTTAGAATTTTGTGAAGGAGAATATTGATGGCATTGCGATTTGCCTGTTTCATCTGTTTCACAAAGATCAATCAATGGCTCTTCTTTTATTGTTATATCCTCTTCAAATTCCGTAGGAAGATTATAATGAACACTTTGGGCGGAATCTATTTGTGCGCCTAATTGAGTGATAGGATTATTCTCAATTCTATCAAGGAGTTGTAAATGTTCTCGTGGCGTGAGCGAGCGAGCTTTTCCCGCAACAACATTTGACTCAAATGAAAAAATTCGAGGTTGCTCATAATAGTTCATTATCGCATTTTCTTTCACTTTAATGCTAACCGCATTTGGGTGATTGGTTGTGTCCATACTTTCAAAGGCTCGTGCGCCATTTGGGGCAAGGGCATTGAGTGTAATATTGTCTAATACGGTGCTAGTTCTGGGAGCATCACCAGGATGAAAAGCAACGGCATCAAGAAAATTATCATTACTGAATGTACCTAAGCCTACATCTGGTTCAGCATAGTGGCCGGTATTGATCGCGGTGATGGTTAAATCACTCGGATTATTTTTACCGCGCAAGATCGTATTGCCATAGGTTCTAATTGAATAACCTTGGAATGTTTTGGCATAAACTTCACTAGACTCCCCTAAAATATCGCCCACAAGGAAAATCCC
The DNA here is from genome assembly GCF_965138825.1 of Avibacterium endocarditidis. Taxonomy (NCBI): domain Bacteria; kingdom Pseudomonadati; phylum Pseudomonadota; class Gammaproteobacteria; order Pasteurellales; family Pasteurellaceae; genus Avibacterium; species Avibacterium endocarditidis. The sequence continues at coordinate 1,196 of NZ_CBCSDH010000021.1, read as the reverse complement.
CGCAGCAGGCGCAAGGGCAGAAGAGCCGTAAGTATCCGCTCCTTTTACGGTGAGTTTGCTGTTTTTTAGACCGATATTTTGTCCATTTAACGCCAGTTTATTTGCATTTTGCATAAAGGATTCATAAAGCGGTTTACTGTAATTGACAGATAACGTGCTGTTATCAAGGTCAATATTTTCAGCAAAAAGATGAATAAACCCTTCTTCGCTATTTAGCTGGCTATCATTAATTTGAATATGGGTATCTTTTATATAAGAACGGGCGGTTGCCTCGCTTGTTACCCAATCAACAAATGCCGTCGCAAATTCTCGTTTACTACGTTTTGTGCCTTGCTCATCGAGAAGATTATAGCGTTTATCAGGCAAAGGGAAGCCCCCTCTCAGTACGCGTTCTTTTAAATCTGTAATAACATATTCATAGCCCTGTTTCGTTTCTGGGGCGGCAAGGTTTGAAGATTGAGCGGTATAAGTTCGCATATTTCCTGAATTAATGAAAATACCGATTTCACCATTGGTTTTCACGCGATTTAGGCTTACGTCTTTAAATCCATCTGCGATAACAAAATCTTTGCCACTGGTAAAATTCACATTATTTAATGCTACATTAAAGGTAGGCTGTTTCGTACTTAATCCTGTGATAGTTTGGACGCTTTTTGCTGTTTCAAAGAGCGGTTCTTTTTTTGTGAATTTATTATAGAGTGCGCCATTGGCTAGATTGGAACGTTGTAAAATAATTTCAATTTGGCTCTTATTTGGTGAAGCAGTGTTTTCAGTTGCAAATTGGTAAAACTGGTCTAAGGCAAAAGAATAAATGCCTTGGTTATTTAGATCACCTATTTCCTGTGTACCAATATGATTGAGAAATGATTGCCATAAATCAGTGAGCTTGATTTTTTCACCTTCCTTATTGGTAAAAGAGATATAGTCCGCAGAGCTTGCAAGTTGAATAGATTGGAGTAGCTCCTGTGCAGTTTTCGGTTCTAATGCTTTTCCTGACAAGGTATAAAGCGGCTGAGTTTTCCCATTCATCTCTTTTAATAACAAGGTTTCTTCTTGTAATGGCTGTAGCGTTTGCGCATTACCTATTCCAACAGAACCTTTGCCCAAGTTAAAAGTTACATTATTGAGGGTGAATGTGTTGGAATCCGTGTTTTTATGGGCAGTGAGCAACAACAGATTATGCTGACTTTCGGGGG
>NZ_CBCSDH010000020.1:0-41277 GCF_965138825.1 Avibacterium endocarditidis | reverse complement strand
CAGCGTTCAATCTGAGCCATGATCAAACTCTTCAGTTTAATCTTTCTCAATTCGTACACTAACAAAGCTCTATGATTTTATTAAAAATCACTATGAATTTCAGTTAAGCACTAATTGTTCTAAATCTTTTAAATTTTTCCAGAATCAACAAGTGCCCACACAGATTGTCTGATTGATTGTTAAAGAGCAAAAAATAACGACGCGATGTGTATCTTTCAATTTCTACAACGTCGCGTCGTTGTGTGCGGCGTATTATAGGCATCTGAAAAATCTTTGCAACCCCTTTTTGCAAAAAAATCGCAAAAAACACGAAAAATCATTGCAACTGATTATTTTGAACTCACACTGCTGAATTATCAGGCAAAGTGCGGTGGAAAATTAGCAAATTTTTTACCGCACTTGATTTTAATTCTTAAGCTTTTTTATTAACGCTGGTAAGTCCGCCACACTATTTATCACAATGTCTGCAGATTTTTCACTTTCTTCGCTTACTGCTTTTCCTGTTCGCACCAAAACACAGGTTTTTACGCCTGCCCCTTTGCCTGCCTGCATGTCTTCTTTTTTATCCCCCACCATAAAAGACTGCGCGGGATCAATATGCAATTCTTTAATCGCTTGCAATAGCATTCCTGATTTTGGCTTGCGACAATCGCAATCTTCTTTATATTCACCTTTACCCTCAGGGTGATGAGGACAATAATAGATGCCATCAAAATCCACACCACGATCTGCCAGTGACCAATCCATCCATTCCGTGAGTTGTAGGAATTGTTGTTCCGAAAAATAACCGCGCGCAATGCCTGATTGATTCGTCACTAGCACCAATAAATAGCCCATCGCTTTTAACTGCTGCAAGGCTTCAATACTTCCTTCGATAAATTGGAAGTCATCAATTTGATGTACATAGCCGTGATCGATGTTGATCGTGCCATCTCGATCTAGAAAAATTGCTTTATTCACGTTTTGATCCTTGTTTATCTTTATTCTTGCTATTTCGCTCAATTATGACTTAATTTTGTTCTAACTAATAGCTGAACATTCTAAAAATGTTGTGAATAAATATTGACATAGCAATCTAGACGTCTAAAATACAGAAAAACTTAAATTTAAGCATATTAGAAAGGGCTTATATGATTAAGCTAGAAAACCTTAACAAAATTTTTGACATTGCGGATAAAAAAATCACCGCACTTGATAATGTCAATCTTCACGTTCCTAAAGGGCAAATTTGTGGTGTGATTGGCGCATCTGGTGCAGGGAAAAGTACGCTTATCCGTTGTGTGAACTTGTTGGAACGCCCAACGTCGGGTTCGGTAGTGGTAAATGGCAAAGAATTAACGCATTTGTCAGACAGCCAACTCATTCAAGAACGCCGTAATATTGGAATGATTTTCCAGCATTTCAATTTGCTCAGTTCGCGCACCGTTTATGGCAACATCGCGTTGCCGTTGGAATTAGCCGGTGAAAGCAAAGCCCATATTAAACAAAAAGTGGAACAGCTGCTTTCCTTAGTGGGATTAAGTGAAAAGCGCGATGTTTACCCTGCCAATCTTTCAGGTGGACAAAAGCAACGTGTTGCAATTGCGCGTGCATTGGCAAGTGATCCCAAAGTGTTACTGTGCGATGAAGCAACCAGCGCGTTAGATCCCGCCACCACGCAAGCAATTTTAAAATTATTAAAAGAAATCAACCGCACTTTAGGTATCACTATTTTGTTGATCACGCACGAAATGGACGTGGTAAAACGCATTTGCGATCAAGTGGCAGTGATTGATAAAGGGCGTTTAGTGGAACAAGGTTCGGTCAGTGAGATTTTCTCTAATCCTAAAACCGAGTTGGCACAGCAATTTATTAGCTCAACATTCCACATTAATTTGCCTGAAGAATATTTGGAAAAATTATCGCCAACGCCAAAACACCCAAATGCTTGGCCAATCATTAAATTTGAATTTACTGGTCGTTCAGTGGATGCTCCTTTACTTTCACAAGCCTCTAAACGTTTTGGGGTGGATTTAAGTATTCTCACCTCGCAAATTGATTATGCGGGTGGCGTGAAATTTGGTTTTACCATCGCAGAAGTGGAAGGCAACGAAGATGCCATTACACAAGCTAAGATTTATTTAATGGAAAATAATGTTCGTGTGGAGGTATTAGGTTATGTGGACTGAATTTAGTGCGGAATTTTCCCGCCAACTTACCCCACAAGTGTGGCAGCTTATCGCCAATAGCTCATTTGAAACCGTTTATATGAGCCTTGTGGCCACCTTTTTTGCCGTGCTATTTGGCTTGCCACTGGGCATTATCACCTTCTTAACCAAAGAAGGACAAACCCTAAATAATAAAAAATTGAACCGCACTTTAGAAGTGATTATTAACGTTGGGCGTTCTATTCCTTTCATTATTTTGCTCTTCGATTTAATGCCAGTAACGCGTTTCTTAGTCGGCACAACCTTAGGTACAACGGCGGCCATCATTCCGTTAAGTGTTGCCGCATTGCCATTTTACGCACGTTTAACGGTAAACGCCTTAGGCGATATTCCAACGGGTTTAACGGAAACCGCCAAAGCAATGGGAACAAACGTTTGGCAGTTGGTAACACGCTTTTATTTGCCTGAAGCCTTGCCAATTCTGATTAAAGCAATGACACTCACCTTAGTCACGCTGATTGGTTATTCCGCAATGGCAGGCGCGGTAGGCGGCGGTGGTTTAGGTAACACCGCGATTTCGTTCGGCTTACACCGTAATATGCCTTATGTGCTTTGGGTTTCCACAATTATCATCGTACTTATCGTGATGTTATGCGAAAAATACGGTAACAAATTAGCGGATCATTTCGATCATCGTTAATCTCAACATCAACTTAACTCACTAAAAAGGAAAGTAAAATGAACTTTAAAAAATTATTCACTGTTGCAGCACTTTCATCAGTTTTAGCGCTAACTGCTTGTAAAGATGACAAAAAAACCGAAACCGCCGCAGCACAACCTGCTGCACAAAAAATTAAAGTGGGCGTAATGTCTGGCCCTGAGCATCAAGTGGCTGAAATTGCAGCGAAAGTGGCAAAAGAAAAATATGGCTTAGATGTAGAATTCGTTGAGTTTAACGAATATTCATTACCAAACCCAGCGGTAAGCAACGGTGATTTAGATCTTAACGCAATGCAGCACAAACCTTATCTTGATAAAGATTCACAAGAACACGGTTACAAAAATCTTGTGATTGTGGGTAATACTTTCGTTTATCCATTAGCTGGCTATTCGAAAAAAATTAAAAATATAAACGAACTCCAAGATGGTGCCATCATTGCCGTACCGAATGATCCAAGTAACCTTGCGCGCGCATTAATTTTATTAGAAAAACAAGGCTTAATTAAATTAAAAGATAACACTAACCTATTCGCAACCTCTTTAGACATCGTAGAAAATCCGAAAAATCTACAAATTAAAGAAGTGGATACGTCAGTTGCAGCGCGTGCCTTAGATGATGTAGATTTAGCCGTGGTGAACAACACTTACGCGGGTCAAGTAGGCTTAAATACTGAAGAACACGGCGTGTTTGTGGAAGATAAAGATTCCCCTTATGTGAACATTATCGTTGCGCGTGAAGACAACAAAGACAGCGATGCAGTGAAAAACTTCGTGAAAGCTTACCAAACTGACGAAGTGTACCAAGAAGCAGTAAAATACTTCAAAGACGGTGTAGTTAAAGGCTGGTAATCCCTTTCTTCTTTAATCAATTTTATACCATCGCCCCTGAGGATTCAGGGGCGTCATTTTTTCTGCGGATTTGGTATTTTCTCAGCAAAAAACCACCGCACTTTTCTTGTTGATTTGCTCAATCAATCCTATAATAACGTCCCTATTTTCACTATTTCATTCTATATTATTATGGATCTCGCAATTTATATTCAATTTTTTGTCAGTCTTATTGCCTTGGTAAACCCAATTGGGGTTATTCCAATTTTTTATTCAATGACGACCGACCAAACACCCGCTCAACAAAATCGAACAGGGTTGATTACTTGTTTTTCTGTTTCTGTAATTTTGTTAGTTAGCTTCTTCTTTGGCAATATGATTTTAGAAGCCTTTCATATTTCCATTAACTCTTTCCGTATTGCGGGAGGGATCTTGGTAGCAATGATTGCGCTCACAATGATTAACGGTAAAATCGGTGATCATAAAATCAATAAAGAAGAAAAAGCGGAAAACTTTGACGATTACAACAACATCGCCGTTGTGCCATTAGCAATGCCGATTATGGCAGGCCCCGGCTCCATCAGCGCAACCATCGTGTTTGGCTCAAATCAAACTACTGTGATGGATTATGTTTACACATCACTCACCATCGCACTATTTGGCTTGTGTTGTTACATTTTATTACGCTACTCTGAGCCGTTAATTAAAAAATTAGGCAAAACTGGCTCAAACGTTATCACCCGTATTATGGGCTTAATCTTGATGTCGCTAGGCGTTGAAATTATTGTGGAAGGAATTAAAAACCTTCATCTTTTCTAATTCATTTCTTAAAGTGCGGTGTTTTTTTTAGAAATTTTTCACAAATCACCGCACTTTTTTGATAATCATCAAATCCCATATAAAAAATAATTTTTTTATAAAAAAATATTTGCAATATTCCCCCTTTTTGTTGCATAGTAATTCCCAAGCCAGTTTCTGAGGCTTATCTAAAGGCTGCAACGCCAGACTTTAGCCATTCTAATAATAAATTTATCAACATCATACACACATAAAGGAAGTAAACTATGTCACAAGTTAGCTCATTAGAAGAATTTTTAGCCAAAGTTGAACAACGCGATGGACACCAGCCAGAGTTTTTACAAGCGGTGCGTGAAGTGTTCACTTCAATTTGGCCATTCTTAGAGAAAAATCCACAATATCGTTCGCAAGCGCTTTTGGAGCGTCTTGTTGAGCCAGAGCGTTTAATCCAATTCCGCGTGGCGTGGACAGATGACAAAGGACAAGTGCAAGTAAACCGTGCTTTCCGCGTACAATTCAACAGCGCGATCGGGCCATTTAAAGGCGGAATGCGTTTCCACCCATCGGTAAACCAATCTATCTTAAAATTCTTAGGATTTGAGCAAATCTTCAAAAATGCATTAACTACATTGCCAATGGGCGGTGGTAAAGGGGGTTCAGACTTCGATCCTAAAGGCAAATCTGACGGTGAAGTAATGCGTTTCTGCCAAGCATTAATTGCTGAGCTTTATCGCCACATTGGCCCAGACACAGACGTACCAGCAGGGGACATCGGTGTTGGCGGTCGTGAAGTGGGCTATCTTGCTGGTATGATGAAAAAATTATCAAACCAAGCTGGTTGTGTATTCACAGGGCGTGGATTGTCATTCGGTGGTAGCTTAATTCGCCCAGAAGCAACAGGTTATGGCTTAGTTTATTTCGCACAAGCAATGCTTGAAGAAAAAAATCAATCATTCCAAGGCAAAACCGTTGTGGTTTCAGGTTCAGGTAACGTTGCACAATATGCCATCGAAAAAGCATTACAACTTGGTGCGAAAGTTGTTACTTGTTCTGATAGCTCTGGTTATGTTTATGATGAAGCTGGCTTCACTCCAGAAAAATTAGCTGCGTTACTGGAGATCAAAAACGTACAACGTGGACGCGTGAAAGATTACGCAGAAAAATTCGGCTTACAATATGTTGCAGGTGAGCGTCCTTGGAGCGTGAAAGCAGACATCGCTTTACCTTGTGCAACGCAAAACGAGCTAGACCTTGCTGACGCACAAAAATTAATCGCCAATGGCGTACAACTTGTGGCAGAGGGCGCAAATATGCCAACCACTATCGAAGCAACAGACGCATTACTTGAAGCTGGCGTATTATTCGGCCCAGGTAAAGCAGCAAACGCAGGTGGCGTGGCAACATCTGGCTTAGAAATGGCGCAAAGCTCACAACGTCTATACTGGACAGCGGAAGAAGTGGACGCAAAATTAAAACAAATTATGCTCGACATTCACGCAAACTGTAAAAAATACGGTACGGTGGAAGGCCAAGCGAACATCAATTATGTAACTGGTGCAAACATCGCTGGCTTCGTAAAAGTTGCAGATGCAATGTTAGCGCAAGGCGTTTACTAATCCTTAAAGGGCAAAACACATTATGGACTAAGCAAGCAGAGCGAAAGGACATTAATGTGCTGATTAAAGCAAAGGGAGGAAAAACCTCCCTTTCTTTTTATTCATAAAAATGCATAAAAAAACCACCGCACTTTCGTTGCGGTAGTTTTTCTTTTTTGTGTTTTAACTTATCCCAAAAAATACTTATACGCTTGGCTGTTGGTAACGTCTTGATAAGTATAGGCTAATTCTTCCAAATGGGCGTTGAAGCGAATTTCATCGTTTTCATCTAGTTGGAAACCTGCAAGCACATTGCCGTAGTCTGCGCCGTGGGCGCGGTAGTGGAACAGTGAGATGTTCCAGTGCGTGCCAAGCATTTCGAGGAATTTAAGTAACGCGCCTTTTTGTTCTGGGAACTCAAAACTGTATAAGCGTTCTTTGGCTTTACTTGATGAGCGTCCGCCGATCATATAGCGAATGTGAGTTTTCGCCACATCATCATCAGACAGATCCATCACGGAATAGCCCTGTTGTTGCAACTGCGCGATAATTTCATTTTTCTCATCTTCACCACGAATTCTCACCCCGACAAAAATACAGGCTTGCGCTTGATCCGCATAGCGGTAGTTAAATTCCGTAACGGCACGATCGCCAAGCAAATGACAGAAACGCAAGAAACTGCCTTTTTCCTCCGGAATGGTTACGGCGAGCATTGCTTCGTGTTTTTCACCAATTTCGCAACGCTCAGACACATAACGTAGCGTATGGAAATTTAGGTTGGCGCCCGATAAAATATTCACCAAGGTTTCCCCTTGAATATTATTTTCTTTGACGTATTTTTTTAGCCCTGCCAGCGATACCGCCCCTGACGGCTCTGCAATTGCACGTACGTTTTCAAAAATATCTTTCATTGCGGCACAAATTTCATCGCCGTCCACCAGCACCACATCATCAAGGTATTGCTGACATAAGCGGAAGGTTTCATCGCCAATGCGTTTTACTGCCACGCCATCGGCAAATAAGCCCACTCGCTCTAAATCCACTGGTTGCCCAGCTTTTAAGGCGTGATACAGGCAGGCTGAATCTTTGCTTTCCACGCCGATTACTTTAATTTCTGGCATTAATTGTTTGATTAGCACGGCAACCCCTGCGGCTAAGCCGCCCCCGCCCACTGGCACAAAAATGCGGTCGATATTGGACGATTGTTGTAACAATTCAAGCGCCAATGTCCCTTGCCCTGCGATCACTAAAGGGTGATCGAAAGGGGGAATAAACGTCATATTTTTACTTTTAGAAAGTTCAATCGCCTTACTTTTGGCTTCATCAAAGTTTGCCCCGTAAAGTAGCACTTCTCCACCAAAATGACGCACCGCCTCTACTTTAATGCTCGGCGTATTTTGTGGCATCACGATTAATGCTTTCAAGCCCAGTAATTTGGCGGATAGTGCCACACCCTGCGCGTGGTTGCCCGCAGAAGCCGCAATCACGCCAGCTTGGCGTTGTTCATCATTTAAGGCGGCGATCATTGCATAAGCGCCACGCAATTTAAAGCTATGCACAGGCTGGCGATCTTCACGCTTAATTAAAACCTGATTGTGCAACCGTGCGGAAAGTTTATCCATCGGTTGCAAAGGGGTTGTTTGCGCGGCTTGATACACCACAGATCCCAGTTTCAAAATGGTTTTTAAATAATCATCTCCGCTCGGAGTGGGATTGTTAAATGCAAGGGTTGTCATTTTATTATCCTTAAATAAAACCAGAAATAATGTTAATTAATAAGGAAAGCACGGTTACGTTGAAAATAAAGGCGACAATGCTGTGAATTCCGCCCAAAATTCGCCCCGCTCTTGAAGAAAACATCACATCGGCCGTTTGTGCTGATGTGCCGATAATCAAGGCGGTGTAGATAAAATCATAGTAATTTGGCTCGGTTTGATAGCCATTTTGCCCATTGCTTTGTGGAATTTGCAGTGGCATTGGTTCACCGCTAACTTTCGCGTGATAGAACAAATGAGCATAGCGAATAGCAAACAGAATATGGATCACCAACCAAGAAAGGAAAATGGAAATAATCGCTAAAGTGATATGCCACGCTTTTTCCATTGGCGGAAGATTTTGTGCAATGCTCACTAAGCGAACCAATGCCACAATACAAGCACCGATAATCACGCTCACGATGATGAACATTGCTTTTGTCCCTGCTTGGCGCTCTTGTAGCACTGCGGTCATCTGCTCGCGATGACGATGCTGTTGGCGAATTGTCCAAAATGTCCAAAATAAATATAGGCTCATTCCCATATCCCAAGAATAAATGAGATCGGTACTAATATCGCCTTGCGAGAGTAGGCGAAATGCCATAAAAGAGAGAACCACCAAGATCAAACTGGTGAAAAATTTAATATGCTGTTTTAGCATTTTTTGCATTTTGCTTTCCTTGTATGCCTAAATTTAGGCAGAAATTATAAAAATTCGCGAAAAAACGACCGCACTTTGATTTACAGGTGCGGCCATTTTATTTAGTCGCTTAATTTGGAGCGATCTCGCACCGCACCTTTATCCGCCGAAGTGGCGAAATAGCCGTACATTTTGAGTGCGAAAGACACTTCACGCTGACGATTTGCTGGCTTCCAACCTTTCGCATCTTGTTCTGCGCGGCGTGCGCTCAATTCTTGTTCCGATACCATTAATTGGATTGAGCGATTTGGAATATCGATCTCAATGGTATCGCCGTCTTTCACCAAGCCGATTGTTCCGCCTGCTGCGGCTTCTGGCGAACAGTGTCCGATAGATAAGCCTGATGTACCGCCAGAAAAACGGCCGTCAGTTAATAATGCGCAGGCTTTGCCTAAGCCCATTGATTTTAAATAGCTGGTTGGGTAAAGCATTTCTTGCATACCCGGCCCACCTTTTGGCCCTTCGTAACGAATAACCACAACGTGTCCTGCTTGCACTTTGCCGCCGAGAATGCCATTTACCGCATCTTCTTGGCTTTCAAAAACAATGGCCTTTCCTGTGAATTTTAAGATGGATTCATCAACGCCCGCGGTTTTTACAATACAACCGTCCAAGGCGATATTGCCAGAAAGCATTGCTAATCCGCCGTCTTGGCTATAAGCAAAGGCTTTACTGCGAATACAGCCGTTCTCACGATCGTCATCAAGGCTGTCCCAACGGCAATCTTGTGAGAAGGCTTGTGTGGTACGAATGCCCGCAGGCCCTGCGCGATAGAATTCACGAATGGCTTCATCTTGAGTGAGCATAATGTCGTATTTGGCAATTTGCTCAGCTAGGCTTAAACCTAATACGGTGCGAGTTTGGTTATCAAGCAATCCTGCACGATCTAACTCGCCTAAAATAGCCATAATTCCACCCGCTCTATGTACATCTTCCATATGATATTTGGCGGTGTTCGGCGCTACTTTACTTAAACAAGGCACGCGGCGAGAAAGTCTGTCAATGTCTGCCATAGTGAAATCCACTTCCGCTTCTTGCGCTGCTGCCAATAAATGCAATACGGTATTGGTTGAGCCGCCCATTGCAATATCTAAGCTCATTGCATTTTCAAACGCTGGCTTAGTGGCAATGGAACGTGGCAATACGGATTCATCATCTTGCTGATAATATTTTTGGCAAAGTTCAACAATTTGTTTGCCCGCATCTAAGAATAATTGTTTACGATCTTTGTGGGTTGCCAAGCAAGAACCGTTACCCGGCAGGCTTAAGCCTAAGGCTTCGGTTAAACAGTTCATTGAGTTTGCGGTGAACATTCCTGAGCAAGAACCACAAGTTGGGCAGGCTGAACGCTCAATGGCTTCCACATCAGAATCTGACACATTTTTATCCGCACTTTGCACCATAGCGTCCACCAAATCTAATTTGATGATTTGATCAGAAAGTTTGGTTTTTCCCGCTTCCATCGGGCCGCCAGAAACGAAAATCGTTGGAATATTCAAGCGCAGCGCGGCCATCAACATTCCTGGGGTGATTTTATCGCAGTTAGAAATACACACCATCGCGTCTGCACAATGAGCATTTACCATATATTCCACACTGTCGGCGATTAAATCGCGAGAAGGCAAGGAATACAGCATTCCGCCGTGTCCCATTGCAATGCCATCATCAACGGCAATGGTGTTAAATTCTTTCGCTACACCGCCTGCTTGCTCAATTTGTTGTGCGACTAATTGTCCAATATCTTTTAGGTGAACGTGGCCCGGTACAAATTGGGTGAAAGAATTGACTACGGCGATAATCGGCTTACCAAAATCATTTTCTTTCATTCCTGTGGCACGCCACAATGCACGCGCCCCTGCCATATTGCGACCTTGTGTGCTGGTCGCGGAACGTAATTTAGGCATAATCTCTCCAACTTTTATCTTTGTTATAAATGTGTAAGCTAACTTTCTAACTGAAATGCGCTATCGTATTGCACAATGCCTTCAAGAGCTTGTGCAAATGAATCTAATTTTATCCCCATAAAATAGTGATCAGGTACCTCAAAAGGCGGATAAATATTAAATTGGCTTGCGGGAAGATAACCAAATTTTCCATAGTATTGCGGATCGCCTAATACAATAATATGAGAATAGCCAAGCTGTTTAGCATGATGATGCCCTGCAGTAATTAACTTTTTCCCAATACCTTGCCGCTGAAATTCTGGCAAAACGGCAAGCGGTGCGAGTGCTAAAGCTTGATCTTCACCAATAGTAACCCGTGTAAATAAAATGTAGCCAAGTAAACATTTATCTTGTTCCGCAACTAACGAGAGTTCAGGAATAAAAGAATCACTTGTCCATAAACGTTGCACCAAATCTTGCTCCGTGCCATCAGAATGTTCTGCGTTTTTAAACGCTTGCTTGACGAGCTGATAAATAGCAACACTATCTTTTGGAGTTGAAAAACGGATATTCATTTCAATAATTTCCTACAAAAAATCCACCGCACTTTATACATAATGCGTTGATATTAATCATCATCCATTTTGTAGCGGCGAATTACGATCCTTTTGGATGATAGGTTACCGCGAGTATCAGATGTTTTCATTGATAGCCTTGTTTTATCTTGAATACATCAGGCAATTTAACTAATTGATTTACCAATAATTCCACCGCTCTTTCACTTTGCACTACAACGTGAAAGGCGATTTCTTGTTGTTGGCTTTCAGTTTGTAATTTAATCACTTCAAAACCGCGATGACGCATTACGCGCAATAAACGCTCTAAGGTTTCTGGGCGTCTGTTGGCGCGGATTGATAATTCATACTGTTGCATAATGTTCCCCACAATTCCTTTTCTATTATTCTTCAAGCATATCCACGTTACAGGCATTTGGTGGCACAAGTGGCCACACGTTTTCTTCCGCAGGGATACAAATATGTAATAAATACGCCCCTTCGCTCGCGAACAAACGATCTAATGCCGCTTGCACTTCTTCGCCAGATTCAATGCGCTCGCCTTTAATATCAAAGGCAGAAGCAAGGGTCACGAAATCAGGGTTGTCATCTAAAATCGTATTACTATGGCGCGCTTGGAAGAATAGGGTTTGCCATTGACGCACCATTCCTAAGCGCTGGTTGTCTAATAAAATGATTTTTACCGGCGTTTTGCCACGTTTAATTGTACCTAGTTCCTGCACGTTCATCATTAATGAACCATCACCAGTGATTAAAATCACATCATCATTTGGACGTGCTTTCTGCGCACCAATCGCCGCTGGCAAGCCAAAGCCCATTGAACCAAATCCAGCTGAAGTGATGAAATTTTCAGGCGCATAATGTTTCATATGCTGTGCTGACCACATTTGATGTTGCCCCACATCGGTAACCACAATGGCGTTTTTCGCTTTTTGATTAGAAACGGTGTTAAGCAACCACCAAGGGTTAATCGGTTGTTTGCCTTGATTTTCAGCATAACGGAAATCAAAATCTTGTTTTAACTTATTGATTTCTTTATGCCAATCTGCCAAATCTAATTTCATTGTTAAGGCACGGAATACTTCTCTTAAATCACCACGCAACGCCACATCTGGACGGCGTAGTTTGCCTAATTCTGCCACATCAATATCACAATGAATCACTTTAGCATTTGGGGCAAAGGTGTCTAATTTCCCTGTTACTCGATCGTCAAACCTTGCCCCGAACACCAATAATAAATCCGATTCTTGTGTCGCTAAATTGGCGGCTTTGGTGCCGTGCATTCCAACCATTCCCATATAATAAGGGGTTTCAGGCAAAATTGCGCCCAAGCCTTTTAAGGTGGAAATACTTGGGATTTCTGTGGTGGCTAAAAACGCACGCAAGGCTGGCACGGCGTTCGCCATTCCCACGCCGCCGCCCACATACACAATCGGGCGTTTTGCATTTTTCAATAACTCAAGGGCTTGTTCGACTTGCGAATGATCAAGTGCGGTTGGTTTTTCAACAGGAATGGTGAAGGGTTTGAGATCCGTTTCAGCAAATTGAACGTCTTTAGGAATATCAATTAACACGGGGCCAGGGCGACCATTTTGGGCAATTTGAAAAGCTTTGGCGATAATTTCTGGCAATTCATCAATACTTTGCACAATAAAACTATGCTTTGTACAAGCAAGGGATAAGCCCAGAACATCGGCTTCTTGGAAGGCATCTGTACCAATCAATGGCGAAGCAACTTGGCCAGTGATAGCCACCACAGGAATGGAATCCATTAAGGCATCGCCTAATCCCGTGATTAAATTGGTTGCCCCAGGGCCTGATGTGGCGATACACACCCCTGTTTTCCCGCTGGCTCTGGCATAGCCAATGGCCGCCATTGCCGCGCCTTGCTCATTGCGACAGAGCAAATGCTCCAAACCCGAATCATAAATGGCATCATAAACTGGCATTATCGCCCCACCTGGATAACCAAATACAATATCCACATTGTGTGCTTTCAAGCACTCCGTTACTAATCTTGCACCGTTCATATTCCACCTTTCTGGTTATTAATCGCTATAAAAAAAGCCTCTCGAAGATCTCTGCGAGGGGCTTTCTATATACAAATTGAGTTATAAATTTATTCTATTTGTTAGCAAGCCAAAACCCCGCAGTGTTCACCACCACGAGGTTAATAATAATGCCAATAAGAGAATAAAATTTTGTCATTGCCTGAATCCGATTTAAGCATTCCGCTTTTAATGCTGTTATTGATACCACATTCAAAATAGAAATCAAGGAATTTTTTACATTTCGCAATCGTTTTCCTGAGAAAATAAAAAGTGCGGTCATTTTTTCGCATAATTTGCTATCATACTCCCGTTTTGTTGAAGGAGTTTGACTATGCAAAATCGACCATTTCGTGCTGTGGTTTCAGATTTAGACGGCACATTGCTCAATGGGGATCACGTTATCGGTGATTTTACTATTGAAACCCTTGAAAAATTAGCGCAAGAAAAGATTGATATTATTCTCGCCACGGGGCGAAAGTATGAAGATGTGGCGCATATTGTCGGCAAGGTAAAGCTAGATAATGCGGTACTTATCACGTCAAATGGTGCAAGGGCGCATAATCTTCAAGGCAAGTTGCTGCTTAGCAACAGTTTGCCTGATGAAATGGCAATGGAAATAATGCAAACCCCTTATGATGAAAAAAATGTGTTCGCCAATAGTTATCAAGATGATGGCTGGTTTATAAGCATTGATATGCCAGAATTAGCCAAATATCATCAAGATTCAGGCTTTATGTATCAAGTGGTGGATTTCAAACATCACCACGGACGTGGCACGGAAAAAGTGTTTTTTATTGGCCGTACGCCCGCTGATCTCGCCCCGATTGAGGCGCATTTAAAAGCGCGTTTTGGTGACGCGATTTATATCACCTATTCCACGCCGCAGTGTTTAGAGATTATGAATAAAAACGTGTCAAAAGCCACCTCACTTGCCCAAGTGGTACAAGGGCGTGAATACGGTTTGAGCGCGTGCCTTGCCTTTGGTGATGGTATGAATGATATAGAAATGCTCAGCGAAGTGGGCAAAGGTTGCATTATGGGCAATGCTGATCCACGCTTGGTGCAGGCTTGTCCGCAGTTAGAGCAAATTGGCTTGAACCGCCACGAAGCAGTAGCGAGCTATTTGCGTGCTACCTTTAGTGTGTATTAAGTCAGAAAGCAGGTAAAAATGGCGATTTGGCAATCTTTACTAATCATAAGTAGCGGTGCTGCAATCGGCGCTTGCACTCGTTGGGGCTTGAGCGAATTACTAAATCCGCTGTTTTCTTTTCTTGCCTTTGGCACGCTTATCGCCAATTATCTCGGCTGTTTTTTAATCGGCATTTTGATCGCCTTACTTTGGCAATATCCACAAGTTTCTAGCGAGTGGCGATTATTTTTGATTACTGGATTTTTAGGCAGCCTCACCACCTTTTCTTCTTTTTCCGCTGAAGTAGTGAATGATTTTTTAACGGAAAAATGGCTATCTGCGCTGGCAATTATTGTTTTGCATCTTGGCGGCAGTCTGCTGTTTACGCTGTTTGGTGTGCTATTGTACCGTTATTGGAAATAAAGGCTTGCACCGCGCTTAAGGCTTCGGCGCGAATTTTATCCCGTTCAAACAAAATCTCGTGTTTGGCATTTTCCACCGTGATGAGTTGCCCTTTTGGCAAGCAGGCGACCAATTTTTCCAACTGTGCATTTTCTACGATCTTTTCTTTGCCAGCTTGCAAAACTAAAACGGGAATTTCAATGCGCGACAAAATTTTTTCCAGCCCTTTAATTGCGGTTAAACACAAATGCACCCAGCGGAATGTTGGCCCACCAAGGCTTAATTCAGGAAAATAACGATTAATACGGTTCATCCATTTCATTCTGGTTTTGCAAAAACTGAGTTCATTTTGATCCAGATTGGCAGGTTTATAGGCGCTCTTGCCAAACACATAGCGCTGCCCTTGCCCGAATAACATCATCAAATTAATAATCAGCTCATCGCGCAATAAATGCTTAGTTGGCAAGCCAAAAAATGGCGAAGAAAGCACCGCACTTTGAATATGATGATCATAGTTCGCTAAATAATAAGCCGAAATCAACGAGCCTAAAGAATGAGCGAGTAGATATTGTTGCGAATAATCAGAATGCTGAGTGATCTGCTTGATGAGCGCGTCCATATCCTCGCAGTAAAAGCGAAATTCATCAATGTAGCCTTTATCGTTATCCGCTAATAAACGCTGCGAATAGCCCTGCCCACGGTGATCGAAAAGCAGCACATCATAACCCCATTGATAAAAATCATAAGCCAATTCCGACCATTTCAGCATATTCTCTGCCCGTCCATTGACTAAAATCATCAATTTTCGCGCCGCACTTGGCGAGCTGTCGGCGTGCAAAAAATGGCGATAGGCAATTTGGCAACCCTGTTTACCTGTTAAATATTGGATAGGAAATTGATCCACAAAGGGCATTAATTGCTGCAACGCAAAGCGGCAAAAATGGGGTTCTCGATATAGGCAATTTGACATCAGCTTACCATCAATAAAACAAAGATGTCCCGATCATAAAGGAAAGCGTGCAAGAAAGATAGAAGATTAATGCCACATCAGACTTCCTTGCTTGTTGATAAAATCTCACATTTTTAAATGTGCGGTGGTTTTTTTCATTATTTTTGTCCAGCAGCCAGATCAACATTCAAAGGGAAATAAAACAGGTTACCCATTCAATCCGCCTTAAAAAATTCACAAAAAAAGCACCGCACTTTATTTTCAGCCGTGCGGTGCTTCTCTATGGGTTTTGTTACTTAAAAATTAAGCCACTAGCTGTTTTAAAATGCGGCGAACAGGTTCTGCTGCGCCCCATAATAATTGGTCACCAACAGTGAAAGCAGCAAGATATTCAGGCCCCATTGCCAATTTGCGTAAACGTCCCACTGGTACGCTTAATGTGCCGGTTACTTTAGCAGGCGTTAATTCACGCAAGGTGGTTTCTTTGTCGTTTGGAATCACTTTCACCCATTCGTTGTGAGAAGCCAAAATTTGCTCGATTTCGTCTAATGGTAAATCTTTTTTCAGCTTAATGGTGAATGCTTGGCTGTGGCAGCGTAATGCGCCGATACGCACGCATAAACCCTCCACTGGAATTGGATTGTCGCTTAAACCTAAAATTTTGTTGGTTTCTGCGTAGCCTTTCCATTCTTCTTTGGTTTGCCCTGTTTCTGGCAATAATTTGTCGATCCAAGGAATTAAGCTGCCTGCAAGCGGTGCGCCGAAGTTATCAATCGGGAATGACGCATCACGCATTTTTGCTGTTACTTTGCGTTCAATGTCTAAAATTGATGAAGCGGGATCGGCTAATTCTGCTTTAACAGAATCTTCTAACTCACCCATTTGCACCAATAATTCACGCATATTTTTCGCACCCGCACCAGAGGCCGCTTGGTAAGTGGCAACAGATACCCATTCCACTAAATCACGCTCAAATAAACCGCCTAGCGCCATTAACATTAAACTTACTGTACAGTTTCCGCCAACAAAGGTTTTCACGCCATTTTTTAGCCCTTCGCTGATCACGTTTTGGTTTACTGGATCAAGCACGATGATTGCATCTTTGTCCATACGCAATGCAGAAGCGGCGTCAATCCAATAGCCGTTCCAGCCTGTTGCTTTTAATTTTGGATACACTTCGTTGGTGTAATCACCACCTTGACAGGTAACGATAATATCTAATTTTTGTAATTCAGCGATGTCAAAGGCATCTTTTAGCACGCCCGCATCTTTACCTGCAAATACAGGCGCTTTTTGACCTGCTTGTGAAGTGGTGAAAAAGATAGGATTGATGTTCGCGAAATCATTTTCTTGTTGCATACGATCCATTAGCACCGAGCCAACCATTCCACGCCAACCGATAAAACCAACGTTTTGCATAAAATTTTCCTTATAAGTAATGTTGTGTTGAAAATAAAATCTGAGTGAATTATGCACAGAAAAAAGGGTTAAAAGAAATAACCATTCGGCTTTAATTCACAGGAAATTAATTACGTTAAACCGTGCAAAAAAACGTACAAGATAGCGTAAACAAAAGCAAGCGTTTTTCTAAAAAAGTTGCGAATAATTGATCTTTCAACAAAGAATTTTTAATTTCACTGACCACTCGTTGAAAAAATCCGAAAGATGCAGGAAAGGAAAAGAAAAATCCCCTTTGTCATAGAGCAAAGGGGATTAAAAGAAAGCGCAAAGAAAACGTAAAGATTAGCTGTATTTTTTCGCCGATAACCAAGCTGCGGTGTAGCCCACCAGCGCGCACATTGCGAGTAGAAAGAGCAACTCACCGATCATTATGCCGTGTAGCTCAAAGTTTACGGCGAAAATGTCTGTTACATATTTCACCGCACTGGTGAAATAACCAATCACAATGGCACTGAAAATGCAGGCAAATAATCCGCCCAGCACAGCATAAATTATTCCTGTATAAAGGAAAGGACGTAGGATAAATTGATCCGTTGCACCAAGCAATTTCATTACTTCAATATTGGCTTTGTTGCTGTACACATCAGAACGAATACTGTTGCCAATCACAAGGAAAACAGAAATGGTCATCAAAATGGTGCAAACCACTGCGATATGGGCGATAAGCCACGAAAGTGCGGTGAGTTTTTCCATTAAATTATTGTCTAAACGCACTTCTTGCACGCCTTTAATTTTGGCGAGATTTTCCCGCAGTTCATTGCGTTTTTGACTTTCGTTGTAGTCCTTGGCAGGTTTAATAATCACCACCGCAGGCAATGGATTATCATCTAAAATATCCAAGCCCTCAGTGAAGCCAGACCAATTTTTGAACTCATTAAGGCTCTCTTGGCGAGAAACATAATTCAGGCTTTCCACTCCTGCTTGTTGGCGAATTTTTTCCACCACTAAATTGGCATCAGCTTCTGTAAGATTTTTATGCAAATAAACCGTTAGTTCACTTTCAGGATAAAACTGCGTGGTGGCCTGATGAATATTTTTCCACAATAAATAGCTCACCGTTGGCACAGTCAGCGAAACGGCAATAACAATAATGGTTAATAAGGTCGCATATTTTTTCTTAATTAGATCTGCCAGCACGGCTCTTAGCACATAATGGGTTTGTACCCACCAAGAAGCATTGATTGGACGAGAACTCATTGGGCTTTCCTTAGGGTTCGTTAATAATTCATTGTACATTTGAGCTGATGGCTATTTTTTGTGAGAACAAGGCGAACGCGCGGACGTTTAGTTAGGCTAAACGAACCACATTCAACATTGCTATCACGCAAAATAGCCTCAGCCCTTCGGGTTAGGTTTAAAATTAGCACACTCTTTGTTACCGTTCTCACCAAGAGAACCACTCTTAGTTTTGAAAGGCGCCACGATTGCGCTAATTTTAAACGATAACTCAAATGCACAATGAATTATCAACAAGCCCTAACGTAAATGGCCTTGTTCTAAAATTAAACAAGGTTTTGGTTTTTGTTGAACAATATTAATATCGTGCGTGGCAATTAACACAGTCATTCCAAGACGATTAAACTCTTCAAATAAATTAAAAATATCCAGCGAAAGGGCGTTATCTAAGTTCCCTGTTGGCTCATCAGCGAGCAATAATTGTGGTTTATGCACAATGGCGCGGGCAATATCGACACGTTGTTGTTCACCACCCGATAAATGGATTGGTAAGTGATTAGCACGATCACGCAAGCCAACGCGATCTAACGCCGCTAAGGCTCGGCTTTGTGCTTCTTTTGGGTGAATCCCCGCAATGATAAGCGGCAACGCCACATTATCCACAATACAACGATCGGCAAGCAGACGATAATCTTGATGCACCATACCAATTTGGCGGCGTAAGAAGGGCAATTCGTGTTTAGACAGGCGTGTAATATCGTGTCCGTTAAACCAAATTTGCCCGCCATTGGCACGCTCCATACCCATAATAAGTTTCAATAGGGTACTTTTCCCCGCGCCAGAATGCCCGAGAACATAGCTCATACTCCCAACCGGAAGATGAAAGTTTAATCCCTGCAAGGCTGGCTTGCCACCTAAATAAGCCTTGCTGACGTTTTCAAAGCGTATCATCGTTGTTATCTCTTTTCTTTTTATGTTAAGCGAATGATTATAACGGATATTCTTATTTTTTGAGCAGAAATTTATGGGTTAAATGTAAGGAATTGTCAATCCAGAAAAAAAATGATGAGCATAACCAAACAACTCATCATTTTTACCGATTAATCCAAGGCTTTGCCTTTCAATTCTGGAATTAAGAAAATGGTGGCGATCATATCGATTACATAAATCAGCGCAAGGAACGCAATCGCGGTGGAAAACGAATAACTTGCCACCACAGCACCGACGACCACAGGGCCGAAACCACCAACCGCACGCCCGATATTAAATAGCACATTTTGTGCAGTTGCTCGGGCTTGAGTTGGGTAGGCTTCTGCCATTAATGCACCGTAGCCGCCCATCATTCCATTTACGAACATTCCGAGAAAGGCTCCTGCAATCAGCATTGCGTTTGGATCAGTCAGTTGTGAGTAGGTAATCACGCTGATCACTGCGCCAAGTTGGAAAAGCAGAAAACTTGGTTTGCGTCCGATTTTGTCCGCAAGGCGACCAAAAATCCAGATGCCGCTCATCATTCCGCATACGGTTACCGCCGTCCAAACGCCAGATTTGGTTAAGCTAAAGCCAAGCTGTTTAGATAGGAAATTAGGCAACCAGATCATTATGCCGTAATAACCAAAATTCTGTACGGAAGTCAGAACCACCACTCCTAGACTAACTTTGGCGGTTTGTTTATCTTTCACTAATAATTGGAAAGATTGGCGGAATGCCTGCCATTTTGATTGTGTCGTGGCGGAAAGTGCGGTCTGTTTTTCGGTAAAAACGTCAGGTTCGTGTAATTTCGCTCGCAAATACCACGCCACAAAAGCAGGGAAAATGCCCACAATAAACATTCCGCGCCAGCCAATGATTGGCAATAATAATGGTGTAAGCAATACTGCACCTAGCACGCCCACTTGCCAGCCTAATGCCACATAAGAAGCGGCTTTTGCACGATGGCGAGCAGGCCAAGCTTCCGCCGCTAATGCCATTCCAATACCAAATTCACCGCCTAAGCCAATGCCGGCAATAGTTCGGTAAATTAATAAATCCCAATAACCTTGTGCGAGCGCACATAAGCCGGTAAACACGGCAAATAGCACGATTGTCCAAGTTAATACTCGCACACGGCCATAACGATCGCTTAATGCGCCGAAAATAATGCCACCCGCCACTGCGCCGATTAATGTCCAAGTAACCAAGGAGCCTGCTTGTGCGCTTGAGAGCGCTAAATCTGCAGAAATTGCGCTGAGCATAAAGCCGAGAATGAGTAAGTCGAAGCCGTCCATTGCATAGCCCACGGCAGAGCCGATCAAGGCTTTCCAGCCATAATCATTTACTTTGTTGTTCATAGATGTCCTTTTGCTACTCACGGGTAGCCTTTAAAGTGTTAAGAAAGGAAGTTTGCTAAAAGTGTGCCTTAAAAAGCGCACATAGTGTAGTTAATTTGGCAGTCGTAAGCAAATAAAAAAACAGCCTTGCAAATCATTACAAGGCTGTTTGAAAGATTATTCCACCGTTACCGCTTTCGCAAGGTTACGCGGTTGATCCACGTCTGTTCCTTTGATTAAGGCGATATGGTAAGAAAGCAATTGTAACGGCACAGTGTAGAAAATTGGTGCGGTTACTTCGTCCACTTTTGGTAACACGATGGTTTTAAAGCCTTCACCATCGCTAAAACCTGCATCGTGATCAGCAAAGATATAAAGCTGACCGCCACGGGCGCGCACTTCTTCAATGTTTGACTTCACTTTTTCAAGTAAATCATTTTCTGGTGCAACCACAATCACCGGCATATCGCTATCAATTAAAGCCAGTGGGCCGTGTTTTAATTCTCCAGCTGCATAGGCTTCTGCGTGAATGTAGGAAATTTCTTTCAATTTCAAGGCAGATTCCATTGCGATTGGGTAAAACTCGCCACGTCCTAAGAATAGGGTGTGGTGTTTATCAGCAAAATCTTCAGATAATTTTTCAATTTGTTTATCGTAAACTAATGCGCTTTCAATTTGCGCTGGCAAACGTTGTAAAGTCTGTACAATGTGATGTTCTTGCTCTTCGCTCACTGTGCCTTTTAAGCGTCCGATTGCCGCATTTAATAATAATAAACAGGTTAATTGAGTGGTGAAGGCTTTGGTTGATGCCACGCCAATTTCCACGCCCGCACGGGTCATAAAGGCGAAATCTGATTCACGCACTAAAGAAGAACTTGCCACGTTACAGATTGTCATTGCCGTCATATAGCCTGATTCTTTGGCTAAGCGTAATGCGGCCAAGGTATCTGCGGTTTCACCCGATTGAGAAAGGGTGATAAGCAGGCTATTTGGGCGAGTAACGAATTTGCGATAGCGGAATTCTGACGCAATTTCCACATCACAGCTTACGCCTGCAATGGATTCAAACCAATAGCGAGCCACCATTCCTGCGTTGTATGAGGTTCCGCACGCCACAATTTGAACGTGTTCCACTTTTTTCAAGATTTCTGCTGCATTAGGGCCAATGGCATCAATATTGACTTTACCATTAACGATACGGCCATCTAAGGTGTTCATAATCGCAACAGGCTGTTCAAAAATTTCTTTTTGCATATAGTGGCGATATTGCCCTTTGTCTGCTGCATCGGCTTCAAAATGCCCTTCGTGCATTTCTCGTTCAACAGCATTGCCTTGCGCATCAAAAATTTGTACATCACGGCGAGAAATTTCCGCCACATCGCCTTCTTCTAAATAAATGAAACGGCGTGTTACGCTTAATAACGCTAAAGGATCGGAAGCAAGGAAGTTTTCCCCCACGCCTAAACCGATAACCAATGGGCTGCCAGAACGTGCTACGATTAAATGCTCAGGTTCATCTTGGTGCATTACCACTGTGCCATACGCCCCTCGCAACTGAGCCACGGTTTTTTGCACCGCTTCTAATAATGAGCTAGCTGTGCGGTACTCCCACTCTACTAAGTGGGCGATCACTTCGGTGTCGGTTTGCGAAAGGAATTCATAACCGCGTTTTTGTAATTCTTCACGCAATTCTTCATAGTTTTCGATAATCCCATTATGTACCACCGCAATTTTGCCAGAACGATGTGGGTGAGCGTTGGCTTCTGATGGCTCGCCGTGGGTTGCCCAACGGGTGTGAGCGATGCCTGTTCCCCCTAAAATTGGATGGGCTTCAAGGGCTTCATCTAAGGCTTTTACTTTACCTACACGGCGTACGATTTGCATATGATGATTTGCATCTAGCACCGCGATACCCGCTGAATCATAACCACGGTATTCTAAACGATGTAAGCCATTGACTAAAATTTCTGCTACATCACGTTGTGCTACTGCACCCACAATTCCACACATAAAATGTCCTCTCTGGTTAGAAAATAAAAAAGTTGAAAAATTTACACCGCACTTGCGCAGATCACTTCCACGCCTTGTGCTTCAATTTGTTGTTTAATTTCAGCGGCGAGCAAATCGTCCGTGACTAACACATCAATTTGCTGCCAAGTTAATTCGATATTTGGCATTTTTCTGCCGATTTTTTGTGATTCCACCATCACAATCACTTCACGGGAAACTTCCGCCATTACACGGCTTAAATCCACTAATTCATTAAAGGTGGTCGTGCCACGCTCTAAATCAATGCCATCCGCACCAATAAAGAGCTGATCAAAATTGTATGAACGCAACACTTGCGCCGCCACTTGCCCTTGGAAAGATTCAGAACGCGTGTCCCAAGTTCCCCCTGTCATCAACAGCGTTGGCTCATTTTCTAAAGCACGCAGTTGAGTGGCTACGGAAAGGGAGTTCGTCATCACCACTAAGCCTTGCTTTTTATTGAGCTGATTGATCAATGCCGCAGTGGTGCTACCGCTATCAATAATAATGCGATTATGATCCGCAATGCGTTCCGCCGCTTTTTTAGCAATCGCTAACTTTCGTTTTGAAAGATGTTCATCTTGACTTTCATCAAGTAACTCTTGCGGCATTAAAATCGCCCCACCATAGCGGCGTACCAACACACCATTGGCTTCAAGTGCGGTCAAATCTTTGCGAATTGTTACCTCTGAAGTTTCAAATAGCTGCACAAGCTGTTCCACACTCACTTCGCCTTGGCTTTGTAATAATTGCACAATGCGATGACGGCGTTGTTGCGTATTTCTAGGCTGAATGTTTCGTTTCATAATCTTAAATTAGATCTAAATTTCGGTTCGGAATATTATAGAAAGAAAAGGGAAATGTAAATAGAAAATTCGTTAAGGAAAACAAAACAACTGTTTTTCTAAATCGTATAAACAAAAAACCCTGCATTATGCAGGGTTAGAAAAATAAGGGCAATTAATTATTTGATCGCGTCTTTTAATGCTTTACCAGCAACGAATGCAGGCACTTTAGATGCTGCAATTTGGATTTCTGCACCAGTTTGTGGATTACGACCTGTGCGCGCTTTACGCTCGTTCACTTTGAATGTACCAAAGCCGATTAATTGAACTGGCTGACCTGCTTTTAAGCTACCTGCGATAGCATCTAAAGTTGCTTCTAATGCAGCTTTAGCTTGTTTTTTGTTTAACTCTGCTGCACTTGCAATTGCATCAATTAAATCCGTTTTGTTCATAAATTAGTACCTTCTCTATTTTGTGATTAAATTAACAGTGTTAGGATACGCCTAACTCAATAATAAATACTGTATGCACAGTGTGGTAAAGAATAAATCAACTTCTATATAAAGCAAAGCAATAAATAGCAAAAATGTAATCTAAATCACATTATTGGCTAATTTCTATACCAATATTTGAGATTCCTTCTGCGCGAATTTCATTTTTAAGCGCTAAAATCAAGGAAACATCGCGTTCTTCGCTCTCTCGCAGCGCACGGTAGATCTGCCATTGCACATCTAATTCTTGTTCAATTTCTTCACTTGCTTTGAGTTCTTGCTCGGATAATTCTCGGTCTAAATTGGTTTCTAATAATCCGATAACAGTTTGTAAAGAAATCAAACTCACTTGCACGGCGTGCTCTAAGGTTTCACCTGCAATTAGGCTATGCAATAATTCAGAAAGTGCCTCGCAGGCCTCAATCGCAGGTACAACGCCATAAAAATCATAATTATTCACATCAGGGATAATCGCCTCAAATTTTTCGAGCTGATTATCAAAATTGATGTGGGCATCTTTCACGGTTAAATATTCCCAGGTTAAATTCAGAATATTTTGATAAATTCGGCTTTGCGCGGGCTGTTCCGTAACTTGGCAAAAAAGCTGAAAATTCGGCAACATTCGCTCACACAGACACGCCATAAAAGTGAGATGTTGCCAACTGGTTAAATTTTCTAAGCGTTTATGAATAGGATTTCGCATTGTTTATCCTTATTTATGGTAAGGCTGAGAATATTGATGGATTGCGTCCACAAAAATTTTCGGGCTGATTTCTGGCACATCTTGATGAATACCGTGTCCGAGATTGAAAACGTGGCCGCTGCCTTCGCCAAAATCCGCTAAAATCGACCGCACTTCTTGTTCAATGCGCTCTGGTGAAGCATAAAGCACAGAAGGATCCATATTGCCTTGTAGCGCCACTTTATGCCCGATACGTTTTTTGGCATCTGCAAGATCCACTGTCCAATCCAAGCCCACTGCATCACAGCCTGTATTGGCGATATTTTCTAACCATAAGCCGCCACCTTTGGTAAAGAGGGTAACCGGCACTTTACGCCCTTCATTATGACGAATGAGATTTTCCACAATTTTCTGCATATATTGCAGCGAAAACTCAAGGTATTCACGATGAGCTAGCACACCGCCCCAAGTATCAAAAATCATCACTGATTGCGCACCCGCTTTAATTTGTGCATTGAGATAAAGGGCAACGGAATCCGCTAATTTATCGAGTAACAAATGCAAGGTTTGTGGATCGGTATAAAGCATTTTTTTGATTTTTGTGAAAGCTTTGCTACTGCCCCCTTCCACCATATAGGTGGCAAGCGTCCAAGGGCTGCCAGAAAAACCGATCAACGGCACTTCACCTTTGAGTTCACGGCGAATGGTGCGCACCGCATTCATCACATATTGCAATTCTTGTTCCGGATCGGGAATTGGCAAATTTTCCACCGCACTTTTATTTTCGATAGGGCGCGCAAATTTAGGCCCCTCGCCTGCGCCAAAGCTCAATCCTAGCCCCATTGCATCAGGAATGGTGAGAATATCAGAAAACAAAATGGCGGCATCTAAATCATAGCGGCGTAAAGGTTGTAGTGTCACTTCGCAAGCCAACTCTGCATTGCGACAAAGGGACATAAAATCCCCTGCTTGCGCACGCGTGGCTTTGTATTCTGGCAAATAACGCCCTGCTTGGCGCATCATCCAAACGGGGGTCATATCCACAGGTTCGCGCAGAAGCGCACGCAAATGACGATCATTTTTTAATTCAAACATCTTAAATTCCTTTATTTTTCTACCGCACTTTTATCATCATCGGCACAAAGTGCCAGTGTGGCATTAATTAATTTCAACGCAATAGTGCCTTGTGGCGGCAAATTTGGCAAGGGTTTATCATAATTAAACCATTGAGCATCTTGCAGTTCTGCTTCTTGTAAGCGAATTTCACCCGCCGCATAATCGGCTAAAAATCCTACCATTTGAGAATTGGGGAACGCCCAAGGCTGGCTGCCAAAATAACGAATATTTTTCACCTGAATCCCAGTTTCTTCAAACACTTCCCGTTGCACGGTTTGCTCAAAACTTTCCCCCACTTCCACAAATCCCGCCAACGTGGTGTACATTTTTTCCTGTTGATGACGCTGATGATTGGCGAGCAAAATCTGCTTACCACGGCGAACTGCCACAATAATCGAAGGGCAAATCACGGGATAAGTGCGGTATCCACAGGCAGAATTTTTGCACTGCACAGCTAATTCTTCTTTTGTCATTGCCATTTTTGAACCGCACTTCCCACAAAAGCGATGGGTTTTCAGAAAATGATTAATCTCCACGCCACGATTGAGCAAATTAAATTGTGCTTCTGGCAAATGAAGCTGGCTACGCAATGAAGTATATTCTCGGCCATCTTCCTGCTCGGCAACAAGCCAAAGCGGCGCGCCATTCCAACGCCCAATTTCCATCGCCAAACGCCCCGTTAATTGAAAATCCTCCGCCTTTCCTTCGGGCAATTTTCCCTCGATAAGAAAAATATTCGATCCTTGGGTTAAAAGCCAAGCACCTTGTGTTGCTGGCTCAATAGGTCGCATTGAAAAACTCATAAAAATTTCACCGCACTTTGGTTTTGGTTGCTAGTTTAATCGCTTAAGGGGATTAATAGTTTAAGCTTATTAGGGTTTGGAGTATTTTACCGCTTTATCAATGAAAAACTATTAAAATTTACGTAAAAAAATAGTGCGTTTCCGCACTACTTTTACATATTAAATCGGTAAAACCTCTCTACCGAAATTTTCGTTAATCATTTCTGCTGCGGCGAGGTAGAAAGCGCTGAGTGCGGTGATTAGGCCTAGACAGCCGCCGATTTGTACTAAACCGTGATAGCCAAAACCATCACCGATTGCTAGTGCGTAGAAGGTTAATACTAAGAAAAAGAACACCACACGCAGGGCTTTGGGTTTGCTGAAAGAGGCGATGAACATCATTAGGGTGAATGTTCCCCACGCGGCTAAATAGCAGCCTAAAAATGCAGGGCTGGCTGTTGGCATAAATTGTACGAACAATGCCCAAGACCACCAAAATGAGCCGTAGCTGATAAAGGCAGTGAAACCAAAGGTGTTGCCTTTGCGGTATTCCATAATGCCTGCGATTAATTGTGCCGTTCCACCAAACGCGAATGCCATTGCAAGCACAATAGAAATACCGTCTTGTTTATCAAAAATGCCTGCGTTAATTAAACTTAATAGCCAAGTAGTTAAAGCAAAACCACATAACCCTAATGGGCCTGGGTTTGCCAATTTTTCTGTTGTTTGAGTTGTCATTTGTTTTCCTAGTTTGTTAATAAAATCAAAGGGCGGATTATGCTTGATATTGCTTTGAAAATAAAGCAATTTTGTAGAAATGAAGCAGAAAAGTTTGGCTAAGATAATTTTTTAAGTGCGGTGGAAAATTTATGAATTTTTCACCGCACTTTATGTGCTTTGTTAAACATACAAAACGTTATGTAGTACCAAAGTACAGCCAATATCTTCTGTTCTATCCATTATTAAAATCGGTTTATTTGCTAAGTGCGGTAGAAAATTTACGAATTTTTGACCGCACTTATTTATTCGTGCAAATAAAAAAGCCCGACACAATGTTCGGGCTTTTGGTTGCTTGTTAGCGATTATTCTGCATCTTCCGCCATATTTAACATTTCAGCAAGACTTGCGGTTGCATCGTCTGCGGTAAATGTAAATTCTGATGCAATTTCTTCATCAGAGATGGTTGATGCTTTGGTTGGCTGTTCAGGTTCAATGATACCTGCTGCACGGTTTTTCTGGCGTTGTTGGTGATACGCAAAACCTGTACCTGCTGGGATCAAACGACCAACGATAACGTTCTCTTTCAAGCCACGCAATTCATCGCGTTTACCTGCCACGGCTGCCTCTGTAAGCACACGAGTGGTTTCTTGGAATGAGGCCGCTGAGATAAAGGATTCTGTCGCCAATGAAGCTTTGGTGATACCCAATAACTCACGTTCAAACTCAACCAATGGTTTACCTTCTGCTTCACGTTTTTGGTTAACCATTTTCACACGTGCTACTTCCACTTGCTCACCCTCTAAGAATTCAGAGTCATGCGCTTTAGTGATGATGGCTTTACGCAACATTTGGCGAACGATCACTTCGATATGTTTATCGTTAATTTTTACCCCTTGCAAGCGGTAAACTTCTTGCACTTCGTTTACGATGTAATCCGTAACGGCGTGTACACCGCGCAAGCGTAGAATATCATGTGGCGTTTCTGCACCATCAGAAATAAGATCCCCACGTTCTACCATTTCGCCTTCAAATACGTTGAGCTGACGCCATTTTGGAATCATTTCTTCGTACACTTCACCCTCAGTTGGTGTGATGAGTAAGCGGCGTTTACCTTTGGTTTCTTTACCGAAGGAAACAATACCCGAAATTTCTGCGAGGATTGCAGGCTCTTTCGGTTTACGCGCTTCAAAGAGATCCGCTACGCGTGGAAGACCACCGGTAATATCTTTTGTTCCCGCTGATTCTTGTGGAATACGCGCAAGAGAATCCCCCACGTGAACTTCCGCACCATCTTCAAGAGTAACAATCGCTTTACCTGGCAAGGTGTACTGTGCTGGTATATCTGAACCTGCAACAAGAATGTCGTTGCCTTGCGCATCAACAAGTTTAATGGTTGGACGTAAATCCTTACCTGCTGTTGCACGTTCACCCACATCTTGTACTACGATTGAAGATAAACCAGTTAATTCATCAGTTTGACGAGTTACAGTTACACCGTCAGTAATATCTACGAATTTCACGAAACCTGATACTTCAGAAACCACTGGCATTGTATGTGGATCCCAGTTCGCTACGATTTCGCCTGCGTTCACTTCATCGCCATCTGCTTTGTTTAACACTGCACCGTAAGGCACTTTATAATGCTCTTTGGTACGACCAAATGCGTCAATAATGGTTAATTCCGTGTTACGCGAAGTTAAGACCAATTTGCCTTCTTTGTTCGTTACGAATTTCACGTTGGCTAAACGTAACGTACCGTTATTCTTAACTTGAATGCTTGATTCTTTCGCTGCCGCAGATGCCGCACCACCGATATGGAACGTACGCATCGTTAGCTGTGTACCCGGCTCACCGATTGATTGCGCAGCGATAACACCCACGGCTTCACCTTGGTTGATAAGGTGTCCGCGTGCAAGATCGCGTCCGTAACATTTCGCACACACACCAAAGTTGGTATCACAGGTTACAACAGAGCGTACCTTGATGCTATCTACGGAATTTTCATCAATCAGATCACAAAGTTTTTCATCTAATAAGGTATTACGCGGAATTAAAACTTCATCTGTACCCGGTTTTAAGATGTCTTCTGCCGCCACACGACCTAATACACGATCACGCAGAGGTTCTTTTACATCTCCCCCTTCGATTAATGGGGTCATTACGATACCTTCGTAAGTGCCACAGTCATCTTCGATGATCACTAAATCTTGTGCCACATCTACTAAACGACGGGTTAAGTAACCTGAGTTCGCCGTTTTTAATGCCGTATCGGCCAAACCTTTACGCGCACCGTGGGTTGAAATAAAGTACTGAAGTACGTTCAAGCCTTCACGGAAGTTTGCGGTAATTGGTGTTTCGATAATTGAGCCATCTGGACGCGCCATCAAACCACGCATACCTGCAAGCTGACGAATCTGTGCAGCAGAACCACGCGCTCCAGAATCTGCCATCATAAAGATGCTGTTAAATGAAGCTTGTTTTTCTAGCTCGCCTTCACGGTTTACCACTTCTTCTTGAGAAAGGTTTTCCATCATCGCTTTGGCTACGCGCTCATTCGCCGCCGCCCAAATATCGATTACTTTGTTATAACGCTCACCTGCTGTTACCAAACCTGATTGGAATTGCTCTTGGATTTCTGCAACTTCTTGTTCTGCGGCTGAAATAATTTCGTATTTCTTCGCTGGGATCACCATATCGTCAATCCCTACTGATGAACCAGAACGTGCTGCGTAAGCAAAACCGGTGTACATAATTTGGTCAGCAAACAATACGCTCGCTTTCAATCCTAAACGGCGATAGCTTTCGTTAATTAATTTTGAAATCGCTTTTTTGCCTAAGGTTTGGTTGAACAAGCTAAATGGCATACCTTTTGGTGCGATCATCCATAAAATGGCACGACCAATTGTGGTGTCCACAAGGCTGGTTTGCGGTACAAATTCGTTAGAAGCATCTTTCACATATTCTGTGATACGCACTTTCACACGAGAATGTAATTCCGCTTGACCTGTACGATAAGCTTTCTCCGCTTCGCGTGGATCTTGCAATAACATTCCTTCGCCTTTACCGTTCACTTTATCACGGGTCATATAGTAAAGACCTAATACAACGTCCTGTGATGGTACGATAATCGGCTCACCATTTGCTGGTGAAAGAATGTTGTTGGTTGACATCATTAAGGCACGCGCTTCAAGCTGTGCTTCAAGGGTTAATGGCACGTGAACCGCCATTTGGTCACCATCGAAGTCCGCGTTGAACGCCGCACACACTAATGGGTGTAATTGAATCGCTTTACCTTCAATTAAGATCGGCTCAAAGGCTTGAATACCCAAACGGTGCAAAGTTGGCGCACGGTTCAATAGGATTGGGTGTTCGCGAATTACTTCTGCCAAAATATCCCATACGATTGCGTCTTCACGCTCAACCATTTTCTTCGCTGCTTTGATTGTGGTTGCAAAGCCACGGCTTTCTAATTTGGCATAAATAAATGGACGGAATAATTCCAACGCCATTTTTTTCGGTAAACCACATTGATGTAGATGTAAGTATGGCCCTACGGTGATTACAGAACGGCCGGAGTAATCTACACGTTTACCCAATAAGTTTTGACGGAAACGACCTTGTTTACCTTTGATCATATCCGCAAGTGATTTCAATGGACGGCGGTTAGAACCAGTAATTGCACGGCCACGGCGACCATTATCCAATAACGCATCAACAGATTCTTGTAACATACGTTTTTCGTTACGCACGATAATATCCGGCGCGATCAAGTCTAATAAGCGTTTTAAACGGTTATTACGGTTGATCACTCGGCGATATAAATCGTTCAAATCTGAAGTGGCAAAACGTCCGCCATCAAGTGGAACTAATGGACGTAAATCTGGTGGTAACACTGGCAATACGGTCATCACCATCCATTCAGGTTTATTACCTGATTGAATGAAAGATTCTAATAATTTTAAGCGCTTAGTGATTTTTTTACGTTTGGTTTCTGAATTGGTTTCTTGCAATTCTTCACGCAAGGTTTCACATTCCACTTCTAGATCCATATCACGCAATAACGCTTGGATCGCTTCTGCACCCATTTTAGCTTCAAATTCATCGCCCCAACGGTCTTCTGCGTCCATATATTGTTCTTCCGTTAATAATTGACCTTTTTCAAGATCAGTCATTCCCGGCTCAGTAACAATGTAAGATTCAAAATAAAGTACACGTTCAATATCACGCAACGGCATATCTAATAATAAGCCGATACGGGACGGTAAAGATTTTAAGAACCAGATATGAGCAACAGGTGAAGCAAGCTCAATATGACCCATACGTTCACGGCGAACTTTTGCTTGTGTCACTTCTACGCCACATTTTTCACAAATTACCCCACGGTGTTTTAAGCGTTTATATTTTCCGCATAAACATTCGTAGTCTTTTACTGGCCCGAAAATACGCGCACAGAAAAGCCCGTCACGCTCTGGTTTAAACGTACGGTAGTTGATGGTTTCAGGTTTCTTAACTTCACCAAATGACCAAGAACGGATCATATCCGGTGAGGCTAAACCAATTTTGATCACATCAAAATCTTCGCTGGATTTAGATTGTGCTTTTAAAAACTTAACTAAGTCTTTCACAGATTTTGCTCCTGTCGGAGTTAAACTTATCCAAGTGCGGTGTAAAATTTTGAATTTTTTCACCGCACTTGAGCGTACTTTAGCTTTCGCTTATCAGATTATTCTTCGTCTAAGTCGATGTTGATACCGAGTGAACGAATTTCTTTCATAATTACGTTGAAAGATTCTGGTGTACCCGGATCCATTTGTTGGTTACCGCTCACGATGTTTTTGTACATCTTCGTACGGCCGTTCACATCATCGGATTTCACCGTGAGCATTTCTTGTAAGGTGTAAGCGGCACCATAAGCTTCAAGCGCCCAAACCTCCATCTCACCGAAACGCT
Source organism: Avibacterium endocarditidis (assembly GCF_965138825.1). Classification (NCBI taxonomy): domain Bacteria; kingdom Pseudomonadati; phylum Pseudomonadota; class Gammaproteobacteria; order Pasteurellales; family Pasteurellaceae; genus Avibacterium; species Avibacterium endocarditidis. The sequence goes on along the minus strand of NZ_CBCSDH010000020.1, from coordinate 9,246 downwards.
GACCACCGAACTGTGCTTTACCACCCAATGGTTGCTGCGTAACAAGACTATAAGAACCTGTTGAACGCGCGTGCATTTTGTCATCAACTAAGTGGTTCAATTTGAGCATATACATATAACCTACGGTTACTGGACGTTCAAATTTCTCACCTGTGCGACCATCGTATAAGGTGATTTGACCTGAAGTTGGCAATCCACCTAGCTCTAATAAGCCTTTAATTTCTTCTTCGTGCGCACCATCAAATACTGGCGTTGCCAATGGTAAACCTTTGCGTAAGTTTTGCGCTAAACGCATTACTTCTTCATCGGTAAAGGTTGAAAGATCCACTTTTTGTGAACCGCCACCTAAGTCGTAGGCTTTTTGGATATAACCACGCAATTTCTCAACATCTTGTTTTTGTTTGATCATTGCATTAATTTGATCACCAATTCCTTTCGCCGCTAAACCTAAGTGCGTTTCAAGGATCTGACCGATGTTCATACGAGAAGGTACGCCCAGTGGGTTCAATACGATATCTACTGGCTGACCATTTTCGTCATACGGCATATCTTCAACTGGGTTGATTTTTGAGATAACCCCTTTGTTACCGTGACGACCCGCCATTTTATCCCCTGGTTGGATTTGACGTTTCACCGCAAGGTACACTTTCACCACTTTCAATACGCCCGGCGCAAGATCATCACCTTGGATAATTTTGCCGCGTTTCACTTCAAGTTTATGCTCAAAGTCTTTACGAAGTTCTTCATATTGCTCAGCTAATTGCTCTAACTGGCTTTGTTTCGCTTCGTCTGAAAGGGTTTGTTCTAACCATTTGGTGCGTTCTAATTGATCTAATTGCGCAGCGTCAATTCCGCCTGAAATCAACACATTGCGAACGCGTGCAAACAAGCCTGCTTCTAAGATCTCTAATTCTTCAACGAGGTCTTTCTTCGCTTGTTTTAGCTGCATTTCTTCGATTTCTAAGGCACGTTTATCTTTTTCTACGCCATCACGGGTGAACACTTGAACGTCAATAACCGTACCTGATACGCTGTTTGGTACGCGTAATGAAGAGTCTTTCACGTCAGAGGCTTTTTCACCAAAGATCGCACGCAATAATTTTTCTTCTGGGGTTAATTGGGTTTCACCTTTTGGCGTAACTTTACCCACAAGAATATCACCGCCTTTCACTTCCGCACCGATATAGACGATCCCTGATTCATCAAGTTTGCTTAATGCCGCTTCACCTACGTTTGGAATATCCGCAGTGATTTCTTCAGAGCCTAATTTGGTATCACGCGCCACACAAGAAAGCTCTTGAATGTGAATGGTGGTGAAACGATCTTCTTGCACCACACGCTCAGACACTAACATTGAGTCTTCAAAGTTATAACCATTCCAAGGCATAAATGCCACACGCATATTTTGACCGAGGGCAAGTTCACCAAGATCCGTTGATGGACCATCGGCAAGGATTTCACCACGTTCAATTGGCTCACCTAATTTCACGCAAGGAATTTGGTTAATACAGGTATTTTGGTTAGAGCGGGTATATTTCACAAGGTTGTAAATATCAATCCCTGCCTCACCTGCAACGGTTTCATCTTCGTTTACTTTTACAACAATACGCGAAGCATCAACGTATTGGATTGTTCCGCCACGTTTTGCTACAACCGCAACACCAGAGTCTAACGCCACCGGTTTTTCCATACCTGTACCGACTAATGGTTTATCCGCACGCAAGGTTGGTACCGCTTGGCGTTGCATGTTCGCACCCATCAAAGCACGGTTCGCATCATCGTGTTCAAGGAACGGGATAAGCGCTGCTGCCACAGAAACAATTTGCTGTGTGGATACGTCCATATAGTGAATTTCTTCTGGACGATATAAACCAGACTCACCGTGCTCACCACGACAGGTTACGAAAGTATCGGTAAAGCGTAATTCATCATCTAAGTTTGAGTTCGCCTGCGCGATAATATATTTGCCTTCTTCAATGGCCGATAAATATTCAATTTCTTCTGTAACTTGGCCGTTTACCACTTTGCGGTATGGTGTTTCTAAGAAACCATAATCGTTAGTACGCGCATACACCGCTAAAGAGTTGATCAAACCGATGTTTGGACCTTCAGGGGTTTCGATTGGACACACACGACCATAGTGAGTTGCGTGAACATCTCGCACCTCAAAGCCTGCACGTTCACGGGTTAAACCACCTGGCCCTAAGGCTGAAATACGGCGTTTATGGGTTACTTCTGAAAGCGGGTTATTTTGATCCATAAACTGAGAAAGTTGTGATGAACCAAAGAATTCTTTCACCGCTGCCGAAATTGGTTTGGCATTAATTAAATCTTGTGGAGTTACAGCTTCAAGATCACCTAAAGAAAGACGCTCTTTCACCGCACGCTCAACACGCACTAAGCCAATACGGAATTGGTTTTCTGCCATTTCACCTACAGAACGAATACGGCGGTTACCTAAGTGGTCAATATCATCTACTTCGCCGCGGCCGTTACGGATATCGATTAATTTACGCATTACATTAACGATATCTTCTTTGCTTAAAATGCCGCTACCAGTCGTTTCTTCAATGCCTAAAGAGCGGTTGAATTTCATACGACCCACCGCAGATAAATCATAGCGATCTGGTGAGAAGAACAGGTTATCAAATAAACCTTCTGCCGCTTCTTTTGTTGGCGGCTCACCTGGACGCATCATACGATAGATTTCAACCAATGCACTTAAGCGATCAGTAGTTGGATCAACGCGTAAAGTGTCTGAAATATACGGGCCGTAGTCTAAATCGTTAGTAAATAGGGTTTCGATCGTTTTGTAACCTGCTTGAGCGAGTTTCGCTAAAATCTCTAGCGTAATTTCACCATTGGCAGGACAAATCACTTCGCCAGTTTCAAGATCAACATAATCTTTCGCTGCCACTTTACCCACAATGTATTCGGTTGGTACTTCAACCTGAGTCACATTGTCTTTTTCAAGGGCGCGAATATGGCGAGCAGTAATACGGCGACCGACTTCAACATAAGTTTTTCCATTTGCCACAATATCGAAAGTTGCCGTTTCACCACGCAATCTTTCTGGCACTAAGGTCATTAATAATTTGTTATCTTCAATTTGGAAAACAACTTTATCGAAGAATAAGTCTAAAATTTCTTCTGTTGTATAGTTTAATGCACGCAAAATAATGGTTGCCGGCAATTTACGGCGGCGGTCAATACGCGCATATAAGTTATCTTTTGGATCAAACTCAAAATCTAACCAAGAACCACGGTAAGGAATAATGCGTGCGTTATAAAGCACTTTTCCTGATGAGTGCGTTTTACCTTTGTCGCTATCAAAGAATACGCCTGGGCTACGGTGTAATTGCGAAACGATTACACGCTCTGTACCATTAATCACAAATGTTCCGTTATCTGTCATCAATGGGATTTCACCCATATAAACTTCTTGCTCTTTAATATCTTTAATTGTGCCTGGCGCGGCATCTTTGTCATAGCTAACAAGACGTAATTTCACACGCAATGGTGCAGCATAAGTGGTGCCGCGAATTTGACATTCACGCACATCAAATACTGGCTCGCCTAAGCGATAGCTCACATATTGTAATTCCGTATTGCCATTGTTGCTGACAATTGGAAATACCGAACGGAATGCCGCTTCTAAGCCTTGCTGACCATCTGGATCTCTTTGGATAAATTTATCGAAAGAATCAAGTTGAATAGTTAATAAATAAGGTACATTTAAAACTTGCGGACGTTTGCCGAAGTCTTTACGAATACGTTTTTTCTCAGTATAGGAGTAACCCATTGGTTTTCCTCAGTAAATTTTAGTGAGACCGAGTTGATATAAAAGAAAAGTGCGGTGATTTTTTCACGCATTTTTATCATATCAATGATGAATCCGTTTTCAGATACCGCACTCTGAACCTTACTTCTGATGAGCGGGTTGCCATCAAACTACCAGAAAACTAGCCTGATTCACGCAACAAAACGGTGATTATTCAGTATATTTTTAATCCAAAAAGGTTAGTGAATTAAAAATGGCTGGTTATTATATAAGAATAAATAAATAAAAGTCAAGCAACTAAAAATCATATAAACAAAAACCCCGATATCACTATCGGGGTTTTTAGAACCAGAATTGGTCGCTGAAAAATCAAAATTATTTGATTTCTACTTGCGCGCCAGCTTCTTCTAATTCTTTCTTAAGTGCTTCAGCTTCAGCTTTCGCTACACCTTCTTTTAAGGTTGCTGGAGCAGATTCCACTAAGTCTTTAGCTTCTTTTAAGCCTAAGCCAGTTGCACCACGTACTGCTTTGATAACTGCTACTTTGTTAGCACCTGCTGCTGCAAGAACTACATCGAATTCAGTTTTTTCTTCAGCTGCACCAGCGTCACCGCCAGCTGCTACTGCTACTGCAGCCGCTGCTGCTGAAACACCGAATTTTTCTTCCATCGCAGAGATTAATTCTACGATTTCAGTTACTGATTTAGAAGCGATCGCTTCAATAATTTGTTCGTTAGTTAATGACATAACAATCAATTCCTAAAGTAAATAAGTTAAACCTGGTAAGAAACGCTTGGATTAAGCTGCTTCTTGTAATTTGTCGCGTAATGCTGCAAGAGTGCGAACAAGTTTGCCTGCCGCAGCTTCTTTCATTGTACCCATTAAACGTGCAATTGCTTCTTCGTAAGTCGGTAATGTTGCTAAGAATTCAACATCTTGGATCTTACCTTCAAAGGCTGCACCTTTAATTTCAAACTTATCATTTGCTTTTGCAAAATCTTTGAACAAACGTGCTGCTGCACCTGGGTGTTCAGTAGAGAATGCGATAAGTGTTGGACCTACAAACGCATCTTTTAAGCACTCGTAATCAGTGCCTTCAACTGCACGGCGTAATAAAGTGTTACGCACAACACGCATTGAAACACCAGCTTCACGAGCTGCTTTACGTAATTCAGTCATTTTATCAACGGTTACACCACGAGAATCCGCGATAACTGCTGATAGGGCACCTTTGGCTGCTTCATTTACTTCAGCAACAATTGCTTGTTTGTCTTGAAGATTTAATGCCATTGGCTGTTAGCTCCTGATACACTCCGCCTAAGCGGAACTTCTAAAAAATCTCAAAAAATCCACCGCACTTTTACTGCAAGGCAATTTCTTTTTTTGAGGCTAAGAGGTGTCCAGAAGCAGAAAATTCTGTCTGTCCACCATCTACGCAGGCGTTAAAATTAAGAAATGATTCGCATCATTTCGCCTACGGTCTTGGATGGGGCTTGATAGTAAGCACCATCAAAAATCTACCTAAGCAGATTTAGGTCGGGCATTATAGATATATTTATAATCAATGTAAACAAAAAGTTCTAACCATTAATTTTTATATCTAAATGCCAATCATAAAAAACGGCTTATTCCATTTGATAAGCCGTTTTCAAAACTCAAATTATAGGCTGCTTTGATCTACTGCAACGCCTGCACCTTGAGTGGTAGAAAGACTTACTTTCTTAATAAATACACCTTTCGCAGAAGCAGGTTTTGCTTTTGTTAAGGCGGCTAGTAATGCTTGTAAGTTTTCTTTTAATTGCTCAGGGGTGAAGTCTGCTTTACCGATTGTGGTGTGAATGATACCGTTTTTATCATTGCGGTAACGAACCTGACCAGATTTTGCATTTTTCACTGCTTCAGCAACGTTTGGAGTTACAGTACCCACTTTCGGGTTTGGCATTAAGCCACGTGGCCCTAAGATTTGACCTAACTGACCTACAACACGCATTGCATCAGGAGAAGCGATAACAACATCAAAGTCCATTTCGCCTTTCTTGATTTGCTCTGCTAAATCTTCCATACCCACTAAATCTGCACCCGCTTCTTTCGCAGCTTCTGCGTTAGCACCTTGAGTGAACACAGCAACGCGAACGTTACGACCTGTACCGTTTGGTAACACAGTCGCACCACGAACGTTTTGGTCAGATTTACGTGCATCAATACCTAAATTTACTGCCACATCAACGCTTTCTACGAATTTAGGGCTAGTAAATTGTTTTAATACTGCGATCGCATCATTGATTTCATAAGCTTTGGTTGAATCAACACCCGCTTTGATTGCTTTCATACGTTTGGTTAGTTTAGCCATTGATTAGTCCTCCACTACCAAACCCATTGAACGCGCAGTACCTTCAATAGATTTCATCTTAGTTTCGATTGTTGCACCAGTCATATCCGCTGCTTTAGTTTCTGCGATTTCACGGATTTGTGCTTGAGTTACTTTACCTACTTTATCTTTGTTCGGTTTACCAGAACCAGATTTAATGCCAGCTGCTTTTTTCAATAATACCGCTGCTGGTGGAGTTTTAGTAACAAAAGTGAATGAACGGTCTGCATATACAGTGATCACTACTGGAATCGGTAAACCTTTTTCTAAGCTCTCAGTACGTGCGTTGAATGCTTTACAGAATTCCATAATGTTCACACCTTGTTGACCTAATGCAGGACCAACTGGTGGTGAAGGGTTAGCCATACCTGCTGCAACTTGCAACTTAATATAGGCTTGAACTTTCTTTGCCATTTTAATTTCCTCGTTATGGGTGATAACGCTTTTCAGCTCCCCGTTAATTGAAACACATCAAAGATGCTTTACAAAAAACCACGAGCAAGATGACTTGCTCGTGATAGACTGCGAATTATACAATAACTTTAAGCAGAGTTACAACAAAAATATTAGAAATAACCTTTGCTATTATACATTCCAGCACTAATTCCATTTAACCCAATTTGAATCACCCCATGCTTATATAATACTCTCTCAAAATCAAATAATAATGCACTTGCAAATTTAGACTCAAGATAATCGCCTTTAATTACCATATTAAAATTCATTGCATTTAATATACTACCATTAACTGAGAATTGCATAATTATCTCTGGATCTTTTTTCAATAAATTCAAAAGCTGGTAATTAGGATAAATCCTAAACTTACCATCCTCTTTCATAATTCTAACTCTGTGCCCTTCACCTCTACAATCTGTGGCTTCAAGATAAGTGGCTGTGTCAGTCCATTTATTAGTTATCGTAGAAAAAATTGTCCCTAAAAATCCCATAATGACCTCTATGTAATACATGATTAATGAGATTATATGATATACTCTTATAACCATAGACAACACCAACTCAAAGTATTAAATTTGACCGTATTAGTAAGAAAAATTCAACTTAAGAGAGATAAATATGAAAATCCACGAAACAGTAAGGACAATGCGAGAAATCAACCAATTCACCCAAGAAGAAATGGCTGAGAAGTTGGGAATTTCACTGAATGGATATTCGAAACTGGAACGCGGCATTTCAAAATTAAGCCTAGAAAAATTAGAAAAGATTGCTGAAATTTTTCACATTAACGTTTCTGAATTATACTCTGCAACAGAAAAAGGATTTTTTTGTTTATTCAGCGAAAATAGCCAAAATAATTCTGTATATTATGCAAACAGCGATGCCGTTGCACAAGAAAATGAAAAACTCAAGCTTATCATCACACACAAGTAAGAACTGCTAAAACAAAAAGAGAAAGAGATTAAACAATTAGAAGAAATTATCCTATTATTGAAAAAAGAATAAAACAATACCTTTATTTCTTTAAAATACGGTCATTTTTTCTTTAAAAAACATTCCCAAGAGACTAGATTTCTTTATTACTTTTAGAGGTGGTACTCTTTTGCTAAGCTCATAATCACCACCTGAACAGTTTTCTGCTTCAAACAAAACATAACAATATTGTCTTTTAGAGACTATAAATCTTCCTCCTCACACTATTCCATTTTTCAGAATGGAATCTTTTATCAAGAAAGAAGAAGGACAGCTTCCACAAAAAATAGTTTCAAATATTTTTATTCTGTTCAAAATGATAAAAACCAAATAAAAAAGGTAAGCATTGCTTACCTTTTTGTACACTAATTATTTTTCTCTACTTGTCCAAACTCTAACTCAACAGGTGTTGCACGACCAAAGATTGAAACAGAAACTTTTAGGCGACCTTTATCGTAATCGACCTCTTCCACTGTTCCGTTAAAGTCAGCAAATGGACCTTCTTTAACGCGTACATCTTCACCCGGCTGGAATACGGTTCTTGGTTTCGGTTTATCAGAATTTTGCTCAAGGCGATTTAAGATAATATCTGCTTCGCGATTGCTGATCGGGGCAGGTTTATCTGGCGTACCGCCAATAAAACCCATTACGCGTGGCACACTGCGCACAAGCTGCCAAGTGTAATCATTCATTTCCATTTGCACTAATACATAGCCTGGGAAATATTTACGTTCGCTTTTACGGCGTTTACCACCAACATTCTCAACCACTTCTTCTGTCGGCACAAGCACTTCACCAAATTGATCTTCCATTTGGTGCAATTTAATATATTCGCGTAATGTTGCTGCTACACGGCCTTCAAAGCCAGAAAATGCTTGTAACACATACCAGCGTTTTTTTGGAGTATTCTCTGTCATCTTAGAACCTCAAATTTGTTAAGAAATTAATTACAGAAACAATAATAGAATCAAGCCCCCATAAAATTAGGGAAACAATCATTGTAACAGCCATTACAATCAAGGTTGTTTGCATCGCCTCAGAACGTGTTGGCCATACAATTTTTCTTAATTCTGTTCTAGAGTCTTTTAAAAAGGCTCGTGCTTTTGTTCCTTGGTTCGTAATTGCTAAAATTCCCAAAGCAACAAGTAATAAGATCACTACCGCAACCACGCGGATTGGAGTAGAAAATTGATCTGCAAAATAAATATTTCCCACTGCTGCAACGGCAATAATGACAATGCCGAGTAGCCATAAAAAGGTATTTAGTCCTTTCGATTTTTGAAGATGTTCCGCTTGTTCAGCGTGTTTCTTTTTATCAATATTTGACGCCATAATTGTATCCATTATTCAATTAAAATCGGGATGCTGTTTTGAACGGGGAATTGTAGCATTTTCTTATTTTGTTGCCTATTAAAAATAAGAGAAATTTTCGTGATTTCATACAATAAGGACATAAATCTGCGCAAAGAAAAAACTCCTAAAATTTATACCGCACTTTATTTATTCTTTTATAACAAAAGTGCGGTGATTTTTTCCAGATTTTTCATTGCAAAATCCAAGCAAAACAAAAGGGCATCTTTCGATGCCCTCTCTTAGCTTTTAGCTTTTCTAGTGTTACCTAGCAATCATCATTATTTGATGATTTTCGCTACAACACCCGCACCTACTG